>JAGVYA010000061.1 GCA_018303505.1 Candidatus Woesearchaeota archaeon | reverse complement strand
TTAAGCATTCTGGCTAACAATCTGTCTAAACCATAAAAAATTGAGGGGATTAATACTCCAAGGCTAAGTGGATTAAACATAACCTTAAAGGCAATAGAAAGAGGCAGTTCGCCAACAACTTCTTTGAGTTCTTTAACACTGTAAGTATATTTTCCATTGATATAGGCCTCTAGTTGCTTGGTAAAAGTAGTATATTCTCTAACAACGCTATCAACTAATTTACTTCTAGTCCGCCAATTTTCGTAACGTTTTTTCCACGCTTCCTTTTCACTCATGGCGGCGCGAAAACTTAAATTAGTATAATCTATCGTCGAGGGTGGTTGTCATAACCACAAGAAAATTAGGCAGTTTTTAAAACTTAGTAAAGTAAAGATTACTTGAAACCAGAAAATCAAACACCATTTAAAAACAAACTTGAATTTACAAACTTATTTTTTCAGCTTTTCAAACAATTCCCAAAATTCAATCAAGACTTTTGGACTGAATCTGTATTTAGAATCCTGCATCTTAGCTAATAAATCATTTATTTCCTTTTTGCTTATTAGATTTTTTTGATAAGCAATCAGCAAAACCCTCAACGATCCTATTGGCTTTATGCCAAATGACTTTGCAGCTTCTCTTGCAGCTGTCTCATCTATGATTATTTCTTTTTGGGCCAATTGCAAAGCCAATGCAATAGTTTCAGCTTCTCCTATATCTAGGTTGTATATAAGTTGAATCTTATTGGCTATATCAAGAAATTTTTTATCTAAATTAAAAACTTTGATTTCTTTATTGTCAATATGTTGTTTTACAATAAACGCATCGCTTGCATTCTGTTCAATTCCCTTTAATACAACTTCTTCATAAACTTTATTAGTAATTCCTAGGTTCTTATAAATCTTTATTAGAATGCTTATTTTATTTAATTTGCCAAAAATAATCAATGGAGAAGCGTTGATAATCAAATCAATCCCTCAAAGTCCTCTTTAAGCTCCTTTACTCCATAATGAAAATCAATGCCTCTCTGGACTAAAATGTCCATAAACACTGTTAATGGAATGTCTGCCATTCTTGCAGCTTTCCAGGCAGTCGCTTCGTTTTTCCGGAATTTTTCCAACGCCAACTCCAGTTTTTTCTCTTTTATACCTTTTTCCAGCACTTCTCGCAGCACACTAGACTTTGTTTTTTTCTCCAGCTTTGATATCTCATTAATTTCCTTCAATTCCGACTTATCTATCCTTACTGATACCGTTTCTGCCATATGTATACAAATGTGGTAATATGTATATAAACCTTTCGGTTTTGAAGAGTTAAAATTAATAAACCTTATCAAATTTTTACTCCGTATGCACCAAATCAAGCAACTCCCAGAAGACTTTATCGTTAAGGAAATTAGTAAGATAAAACCTCAAAATAATGGACAATCCGCATATTACAATCTTAAAAAAACAAATTATACAACAATTGATGCATTGCAAATCTTGTCAAATAAATTCAGAATTCCATTAAAGCATTTTGGCTTTGCCGGCAACAAGGACAAGAATGCCATTATAGAGCAGAAAATATCAATTTTTAGGGGAAGCAAGAATTTTGAGAATATCAAATTTGACAATATTGAATTAAAATATTTAGGCAATGGAAAAGAGCCAATTTCACTGGGAGATTTAGAAGGAAATGAATTTGTGATAACAGTAAGAAATCTGGACAAGAAACATATTAAAAAAATTCAAACATTAAAAAATAAAAAAATCAAAATTCCAAACCTTTATGGCCCTCAGAGATTCAGCAAAAACAACCATTTGGCTGGAAAAGCAATAATAAAAAGGGATTTCAAAAAAGCGATTGATTGTGTATTGGAAAATAATGGCATTATTGAAAATAAAATAAGAGATTATATAAAAGGCAATAAAAACAATTACATTGGCGCTTTAAGATTAATTCCATTAAAAACTTTAAAATTATTCATACATTCTTATCAATCATTTTTATTCAATAAAATTGCCAATGAATATTTGAGCTACAACAAAAACCCAAGAAATCTCAAAATTCCGATAATAGGCTTTGATTTTGAATTAAGCAAAATAAAAGACATTCAATTAAAGAATATTTTTAAAAAAACAACAGATGAAGAAAAAATCAACCCAAGAGATTTCATAATAAGCCAAATTCCAGAGCTTACTTCTGAAGGCAATTTTAGAGATTTGTTTTTTGCATTAAATTTTAAAATTTTAGAAATTGCGAAAGACGAATTAAACAAAAACAATCAGAAGATAAAAATAAATTTTGCTTTGCCGAAAAGCTGTTATGCTACTATTGCTTTGGAATTTCTTTTTCAACAGCCTCAACAACTGAGCTAAAAACAGTCCTTGGCCTTGGAGAAGCGTCAATGTCAAAAATCAATTTTTTGTTTTTATAATGCTCAACCAATGGGGATGTCTCTTCCTCATAAACTTGTATTCTTTTCCTTATGGTTTCCGGCTCGTCGTCTTTTCTTGTTACAAGAGTGCCCTGGCATTTGTCGCAAATATCTTTTTTCTTCGGCTTCATTGTTATGAGATTATATACAGCGCCGCATTTGCCGCAGTTCCTTCTTGCAGTCAATCTTTTTATGATTTCTTCCTCAGAAGCAACCAAATTTAAAACTAAGTCTATTTTCTTCTTTAATTTCCACAGCACATTTTCAAGAAATTCTGACTGGTCAATTGTCCTTGGATAGCCGTCAAGAATAAATCCGTTCCTGCAATTTTCCTGCTTTAATCCTTTTTCTACTATCTTATTTACCACACTATCAGGAACCAGCAATCCTTTCTCTACATACTGTATAAGCTCGCTGTTGCCGCTCTTTATCTCTTTCCTGAAAATATCGCCTGTAGAGATATGCGGAATTTTATGCTTTTCAGCAAGCATATCGGACAAAGTGCCTTTTCCAACTCCTGGCGGCCCAAATATAATTAATTGCATTTTAACCCAAGTAACCCAAATCCTCTTTTATATCTGCTTCTTCTGTTTTCCATGAAGCTCTCATTTTCCTGACAAACATCAGCAATTCCTGCTTTAGGGCTTTCCATTCATTAAGCAGGTTATTTATAAAATCTGCTTCGTCCTTTTCATTATGCTCTAAAGAAACTTCTATTGACTGCCTGTTAAAATTCATCAGTTTGGTATACAGCTCGTACATCTGCTTTTTTTCATCCTCATCAAAAAATTTGGTTTCATGCATTGCATAAAGATTTGACGTATCCGGCTGCAAGACCTCTTCCAGCATTGTTGAATAAAAATCCAGCTTTTCTGCCATTCTTCTTATTATGGCTTTAAGCAGGAAGTTTGTCTCCTCCAAGTCGCTTATCTCAAATTCAGAGTCCAACTCCTTAAATTCAGGAAGCTTGTGCTTCTTCAGCTCATTGTATTGTTTTTCGATTTCGATTGTTGGCATTTTGTTAAAAAGAGCCTCCGAGGAGAGTTGCACTCCTGACCTGCAGATAGCTTGAGTAGCTTACAAGTTTCGGACAAAACCCTGTAGATTTCACTGCCGCAATAGCTACTATGCTACGGAGGCGCAAGGTTTTTAGAATAGGTATTTAATTTAAATAAGTTGTGGTTAAATTGTCCAAAAATAAAATAAATTTATAAAGATTTAATTTTTTAATCTGATTAATGATATACGAAAAGCTTGCTTGGCTTGGCATAGACTTTATTCCCACTGTCATAACTTATATACTCTCTTTTATTGCGCTTTTGATTGGCTCAATCACCGACTTAAAAACAAGGGAAGTTCCGGACTGGGTTAATTATGGGCTGATAATTTCAGGAGTTGGGTTAAATTTGTTGTTTTCAGCTGTATATTCAAATTCCTCTTTTATAATAAACAGCATAATAGGCTTATTGATATTTTTCGGAATAGCTTACATTATGTTTTATGCAGGGCAATGGGGCGGCGGCGACAGCAAAATACTAATGGGGTTGGGAGCGATGATTGGCATTGATGTAAGCTATATCTCCTCGCAGTTTTTGCTTGGGTTTTTTATCAACGCATTGTTTATAGGAGCAATCTATGGCTTATTTTGGAGCATTCTCCTTGTTTTTAAAAACAAGCAAAAATTCTGGAAAGAATTCAATAAAATATTGCTGCAGAAAAATGTTGTCAAGGCAAAAAAGATAATGTTATTAGTTTTGGTTTTATTATTAATTTTTTTATTTATAAGTAAATTATATTATGTTAAAGTACTAATATTATCTTTGGCTTTTATTATTCTAACAACCTTTTACTTATGGATTTTTGTCAAGGCAATTGAAAAATCTGCCATGCACAAGCTTGTAGAGCCTTCAAAATTAACAGAGGGGGACTGGATTGTTAATGACATTTTTGTCAATAAGCAATACATATGCGGCCCAAAAGACTTGGGAATAGATAAAAAGCAGATTAAAAAATTGATTGAATTTTATAAAAAAGGAAAAGTCAAGAAAATTCTCATAAAAGAGGGAATTCCATTTGTGCCAAGCTTTTTTGTTGCTTTTGTAATTACTTGGGTTTTTGGGAATCCGTTAATGTGGATTGCGTGAGACTCTGCGTTCTCCCAAAATCACTTCGACAACCCCATCCCCCGGAGAAACTCCAGGGTAAGTAACACCATTTCTCGTTAAACTACTTTCATATCTAAACAAATTGTCATCAACTTGTTCTCCCATTTTTATATAGTATGTTCTCAATCCCTCCTTATTATCTACAGACAAAAGATGCTGTTCAACAATTACAACCCCTTCATATACAGACGTCAATCCAAAATTATATTTGTCGTTTTTTCCAAAAATATGAGTAAATTTTAATGTTCCGCTCTGTGAGGATAACTGGCTGATCTCTTGTGCTGTAAGCCTTTCAGCAAGTCCTGTAATATTAGATCTGCGTTTTGAAACCGCTTCAAGAATCAGACTTTTTAAATCAATGCCCTTAGTCAAAATGACTTGAATACCTAGACCAGTTTTCATATTTTAGAAGTCAAACTCGTTTATTTAAAAATATTTTTACGGCAATCTTCTCATCTGCTTTGCGAAATACTCCTCTTCCTCCTCTGATAGAATAACTGGCTTGGGAGCGCGCACTCTTGCCTTTTTCTCTCCTTTTTCAAAATGTCCAATGTTTTTTGTTTGCTCTTTAAGCTTGAGCTCTACTGTTGACATTTCTTCTTCGCTTAATTGCTTTGGCTGCCACTGCAAGTTTATGCCATCATTTTCTTTTCTGGGAATGACATTAATTGTGAAATGAGCAACCGTTTGCCCTGCTGGAATGCCATTTGCAACAAATATGTTTGTTCCCTGCGCGCCAAGAGACTCAAATATGGCGCTTGATATTTTATTTGACACTTGGAATAATCTTCCTATCTCAATGTCAGGCACTTGCTCAATTATGGGATAGTGTTTTTTTGGCATTATAAAGCAATGGCCGGGATTTGCGCCATTCACATCCAGAACAGCCATAACAAGCTCGTCCTCATAAACTTTTTTTGATGGAATCTGGTTTCCAACAATCTGGCATACCAAGCAGCTTTCTCTTGTTGCCATTATTTAACACCCAGCAATTTTGATATATCGTCTAAATCAATGTCTTTGGAATCTTTTTTTGCCCCTTCCACGAGAAAATGCTTTGCATTTTCTGTGCCACGAAAATCTTCGATTTTCGCTGGTTTTTCAACACCCAAAGCAGTTATCAGCTTATTTCCAATGGATTCAATTTCTTTTTGTTCCATGGCTTTTTGCGGCAAAACAAAATTAATGCCGTCATTATCTTTCCTTGGTATTATGTGCGCCATAAAATGCTGCGCTCTCTGGCCAGCTGCGATGCCGTTAGCTACAATTATATTAGTTCCCTGGGCATCAATGCCCCTAAGCATGGAATTGGAAAGCGCTTTAACAACCATGAATGCATAAGCGACATCATCATCGGGAATTTGCGGCATAATTGAATAGTGCTCTTTTGTCAAAAGAAGCAGGTGGCCTGGATTTGCAGGGTTTATATCAAAAAGCGCAATGACATTTTCATCCTCATAAACCTTTCTTGACTGGACTTTGCCTGCAATAATCTGGCAGAATATGCACTGTTTCTTCTGGAATTCCTTCAGCTCTTCAGGAGACATTTGCTTTATTTTTTCCTGCAATGCCCTTAATTGCTCCTGGCTTATATTCTGCTCTGCCATATTTTTATGTTTTTAATCATTTTTTATAAATATGTCGAATTTGCTTTATTAATTTTCTCCATCTTCCTAATCTGGTTCCTCCGGCGTCTCGCAAAGGCCTCCCCCAAAAAAGCAGCACTGCCCATTTCTGCATTGGTTCCTAAATAAATTTTTTCTGCAGTCATAATATAAAGAACCTTTTTTGCCGCAGCTGTCAAACCAATATATTTTGTCTTCGTCGCATTTTTTTGCTGCATTTGGCGTTCATATTTCTTCGCATTCTCCATCTTCGCATTCTTCACCAGATTCGCAAGTTTCATGAATTTCTTCCAGATTGCTGCAACTATCAAGCCAAAAAACCTGATTTCCAGCACAAGCTTTTCTTTCATGTTTTTTGCAGAATTGCGACACTTCAACATTAAAGCTAGCCCTGTCTGTAAATTCTCTATCATCAACTTGGATAGTTACCCTCGAAATGCCTTCCTTGTTTTGCTTTACTTCACAATCTATGTGCTTTTGGTTGTTAATAACACAGTCAACTAAATCAGAATTCGTCTGGTCTATTATGGTATAAATAAGATCTTTTGGCTCTGTTTCTTTGTCTTGGGCATATCTCCAAATTTTTGTTATAATGTTTTTGTGCAGTTTAATGCCTGATAATGTTATGTCAGTTAAACCTCCTATTGTTGGAGCTGTATTAACTGCAGCCTGCTCCTCAACAAACTTGGCAACTCCAAGCCCCTTTATAGCATCCCTGCATTCGTCATCAAGATTGATGCTTAATTTGTAGGAAATTTTCTGCTCTTTGCCTATGTTATCAAAGTGCCACATTATCAAAGGGTCGCTCCTTATTTCTACATTGCCTTCTATATTTTCAGCAAGGTAGGCATTAAGGTCTTCAATGCATGTTTTTGGAATAAGCTCAACGAATGTGAAGTCTTTGACTTCCTTGCCTTTCTTCGGCCTTATAAGAATCTGCACTTCAGTAATGCCGTCGCAGAAATTAAACTTCCTCAGCATTTCGACATTCTGCTTGGTTAATCTTATGTTTGGCAGCTCTTCCTCGAGGTTATTTGGGCAATTTTCGCAATTGAATTCAACAGATTCTTTCACTATTTTTCTCATATCATCTTCGCTTATGTCTATTGGAATGAAGGTGCATTCCGGTTGGTCGCATGCGCTTGCTACTTTTGCAGATTTTCCAGCGCCTTCTATAAAAAATGATATTTTGTCGAATTTTGGCAAGAAGCATATGTGGTAAGGATAAACCATTTCCAGGTTGCCTGCATAGAATGAGCGCTTAACACCCCCTTCCTCGACTAAAAATATGTTATTATTACCCCTGCTTTCAAGCGTGTCTTTAATAATAGGAATTTCCTTGAAATTTTCAGGATTTATGGTCTTGTTCAGGTCAAAAAAATATATCTTGTCGACTTTGCACGGGACATCGTAGCTTTGCAGCTCTTTTGCGCCAAATCTCAAGCTTTTGTCTATATTTCGCAAGTCAATCTCAAACTTCGCAATTTCTGTCTCGCATGCCCTTTCTTTAACTACATTAATCATTTTGTATCCTGCTATCAGTATAACAATAGAAACAACTCCAACCATGCCGTACTTGAATACCTCTCCTATAATCTGGGCTTTCCTTGGCTTTATCATCTTTTTGTCCAAAACCTTTGGTTTTGGAGCATGCTCAGAAATCGCTTTATTACCTTTGAATATTCCCTTGAATCTGCCCTTGGCGATTTCTGACATTTCAACGCTTTTTATTTTTTTTATTGCAGCAACCAATTCCTCGTCAATCGGCTCAGACCATTTTCTTTTATGGTATTCCATTACTATCTCATATAAAAACATTAGGTAGCCGCCAATATAAAAAAATGTCGAAAGCACAAGGAATATGGCAAGCACAATCCCTATTAAAAAATGAGATGACCACAGGTAAACTAAGTATCCGCTGTAAAAATCCAGCAGGCTAGTGAAGAAATAAAAAATGTATACTGCATAAAAGGTAAGTCCGCCGATTATTGAAATGGCATAGAATTCCCTTTTATTTTTTTGATTCGAGCTTAAAATGTAAATAACAAGCCCGAAGAATAAAGCTGTTAAGGATACCGAAACAACAGCAATTGATTTGTTGGGAAATAAATTGTATAAAATGGAGCCGCTTTCCAGCAAAGATACTGCCCTTATATCAACACCGCTTATTGATTTGTCTTCCCCAATAACAGCCCCTTTGATTGAAAGGCGCGATATTGGCTCTATCAAATAACCTGGCAAAAGCATATAAGCCACAGCAGAGGAATAAATGAAAAATAAAAATATCCTGTTGAAGTGCAATTTTTTCTGTAAAAATAAGTTAACCCAGACAATTACCGGTATCAGCAAAAATATTACGAGCGATAGAGCATTCAACAAATAAACAATAAGCAATGGTATTGCAGCAAAGCTTGGCATGTTTTTTACATCATCTATAAACAGCTTTAAAAATGGCGCATGCTCGTATCTCAAAAATTCAAGGTAGAAATTATCTTTTAAAAATATCAACGAATAAGCGAAAACTCCTAAGTCCGATAAAGCATGCAAAATCAATAAGCCCGATATAGCCAATGGCAATGTTTTTTTATAGTGAAAAAGTGATACAAACTTACTATATATGTTTGTGCTAAAGTCACCGATTTTAAACACAAAATTGCCAGGATGGAATTTTTCACGATGCTTGGCTATCTTGTATATAAAAAATATTGCTCCTGTTGCAATGATTGGGTCGTCCATTACGAACTCAAGCCATTCAAGAATAATGTTAAAGATAAAATAATAAAAGCCGAGCAATGCGATAAAAATAAGTAGGAATTTTGCAAGCCTGTGCTTGATTTGTTTTTGGTGCAATGCATACAAAAGACTGGGATGTGAAATTTCTATACTTCTTACTATGTAAATGCTGACTAATAAAATCCCGAATATTCCCAAGTAAAATGTAACAAGGTTTGTTAATGCCAAGTCCCTGCTAAGAAGTTCATAGGCACTCTTAACAAAAGTCAAGATTTTTAGATGCGGTGCATTTGATGAAGTATAACTTATTATATCCTTAAAAAATAAGGAGAAATAGGAAATTATTATTATCGAATTCGCAAATCTTGAAGTTTTTCCAAATAAAATTGATGTTATGTCAAGCTTGTAGAAAAGATAAGTGAACAATATAAAGCTGACAGTGTGGTCAATCCAATCCAAGTCAGCAGGGACACTTGCAAAATAGCCTGCAAGCCCGATGACCATCAAAGTTCCCACAAAAAATTCAACTATGCCGAACTCTAGCTTTTTAAGCGCCTCTTTTGTTTTTGCAATCATTGTCCAGTTATCTTTGCGTGCCTTTTTATCAAAATTTTGAAGATAATAGGAGCCAAAAAAGTGCTTACTAGCGCAACTGTTATTATAGCAGTAAATATGTCAACGCTGATTAACCCATTATTAAGGGCTAATGTGGCTATTACAATTTCTGTATCGCCTTTGGGTATAACACCCCACCCTACAATCAGCCCTTCTGTTAAAGTGCCTTTGCTCAAAAGCACACCAATTACTGTGCCTGCAAGGGTACCTATTATACTAATCAAAACTAGCACAATCACTAAAGAGATGTTAGAGGAAAGGGTTCCAAAGCTCGTATTAAGGCCTACATTCACAAAGAATAAGGGTATTAGAAATCCAAAAGATATTATATGGATTGAATGAGAGATTTCGCTCTTTCTCCATGGCTTTCTATCTTCTCCGCTCAAAAGAGTTTGCCTCACGAGAATGCCTGCAATCAAAGCGCCTATAAGCGAGCCTATGCCAAAAAGCTCTGCAATGTAAGCCATCAAAAGCACAATAATCAAGGCTCCCATAAAAAGAGTCGACTTTGATTTTTCCTTTTCAAATATTCTTAGCGTGAGAGGTATCCAAGAAATTCTAAATAGTATGACAATCAGGACAAAGCCAATAATGTCAAAAATTAATTTCTGTACGCTCAACTGCCCAAGCACAGTTGAATGAAATACAACAAGGATGGAACTTATGAGAAGCAGTTCAAATACATCGTCAACAGCGCCAGACGCTAGTATTAAGCTGCCTACTTTGCTTTTTAAAAGCTTTAATTCCTCCAATATGTCCAAGGAAATTGCCTGAGAGCTTACTGAAAGAGAGATTCCAATAATGAGGGAGGTAATGTTATTAAGATTAAATAAAAATTTTCCAGCCATAAAACCTAGAATCAATGGTATTATAGTATTGAATACAGCTATTAAAGAAGTCTCTTTGAAATTTCTTTTGAATTGTTTGATATTGATTTCAAGCCCTACGAAAAAAAACAGCAATATCACTCCTATGCTTGTGATAAAATTAAATATAGACAATATTTCATTAGTGAATAGCAAACCTTTAATTATAGGAAAGCCCAAAACTACACCAGCCAGAATCTGTCCTATAACCCTTGGCAGCCCAAAACGCCTAAAAATCTCTGAAATTAGATAGGCAAGGACAAGTGCGATAAGCGTTGTTAATAGGGCATTAACCATGTCTTTCTTCAATCAAGTTATTGTATTTATAATTTTTCTTTTATACTTGTTATTCTTCCTGATAAACCCTTGGCTCTGGGGTTATTCTGTCAAAAATTTCAATAACCCACCAGTACAAAGGAAAGAAGAGCGCTATAGCCAAAAAAGTTTGAAAATCAAATTTTATAACATTATAGACTATAGGAGTTATCATAATCAAAACATATGTAATCCATCTTATCCTTCCTATGTAAAAAACAATTATTTTAATTTTTATTCCTGCTATGATTACAAAAACACCATAGGCAAATACAAGAATGGAAAGTAAAAACTTAATGAAAACACCAAACGTGAAGCTTATAATACCTTCGGAAAAAAGCCTGTACAGGTATCTTGTCCAATCAATGCTTGCAAGTATTGGTATTACACCATTTCCAATGGCGTTTCCAAAGGTAGTGCCGTGTTTTTCTATAAAAAACTCTGTAAAGAACCAGTTAATCCATATTGGTATGATTATCCAAAACATCTCTGGCTCTTGAAAAGGGGCTGTAAAAATTGACACCCAATGCAAAAATAAGCTCCATAATGAAAACAATACAGATAACACAATGCTTCCAAAGCTAATAAATATCACCTGTTATTAACTTCTTTATAAAGGACTATAAAAATCTGTTGAATTTTAAATAAATATATAAAAGTTAATAAGTTAACAACCTAAAATGACAAAGCTTGTTTTGGACTTGACAAAAAGCATCGATGAAAATGCCGCTGTTTATTTTGAAAAGGCAAAGAAAATTAAGAGAAAGATTGAAGGGGCAGAAAAGGCTTTAACAGATAACATTAGAAAGTTAAAGGATTTAGAAGCCAAAAAGGAAAAAATAGTTCTTGAAAAATCAAAAGAAGAAAAATTCAAGGAAAGAAAGAAGGAATGGTATGAAAAATTCAGATGGTTCATAAGCTCTGAAGGATTTTTGGTTATTGGAGGAAGGGATGCCACTTCCAACGAGATAGTTATCAAGAAGCATACAGAGCCAAATGATTTAGTGTTCCACACAGATATGGCTGGCTCGCCATTTTTTGTTGTAAAAAATGAAGGAAAAACAATTGGCGATAAAACAAAGGAAGAGACTGCTGATGCTACTGTGACATTTAGCAGGGCATGGAAGTTTGGATTGCAGACAAGCTCTGTTTTTTATGTAAATCCGGAGCAGGTCAGCAAAAAGACAAAAGCAGGAGAATATATGGGCAAAGGAGCGTTTATGATTTATGGCAAGACAAATTATATAAGCAATAAGGTCAATTTGGCAGTTGGAATCACAAAACAACAGCAGATTATGTCAGGCCCTTTAGACGCAATTAAAAGAAATTGTGAAAAATTTGTGGTTTTAAGACAAGGAGATGAAAAAGTAAGTAGTATTGCTAAAAAAATAAATTATAAGTTTGGTGGCAATTTGGATTTGGATGAGATAATAAGAGCGTTGCCCGCAGGTGGGTTTAAAATTAAATAATTATACAATTGATGTATACAAAAACTTAAAAATTCGGTGTTTGGTGGTGTCAATAGTATGAATCAAAAAAGAGTTTCAAAAACAGCTATTATAATCATCGTTGCAATCGTCATCCTCGCGGTTGCTTGGTACTTTACGAATCAACGACTCGTATCAAAACCCTTACAAGATAAACCCATCACCATAAGGGGTAAAGTGGTTGAAGTTGATGCGGAACCACTTACCAGAGATGGCGATGGCAAATTGCTACTGCGCGGGGAGAATGGGGAAAAAATAACTGTGTTGATACCCGCCCGTGAGACATCCTGTAAGTCTAAAGGGGCGCTGGATATTTTTCACCTGCTTCAATTGGATGATACAGTGGAAGCGTTTGGATTAGGGAATAAAAAGGTGGTAAGAATATGCGACTCGTCAGGTCACTACCTCAAAATTGTTGATGAAGATACAACCTCCACTTGGAAAACCTACCGCAATGAGAAATACGGGTTTGAGGTGAGGTATCCGGAGAAGGGGTTAGTAAAGGAAACGGATTTGGTATACGATGCGCCATTTATGAAGCTAATAGTTTCGTTTTATGAGAATGAGTTAAAAGAGGAATCTTATAAACCCATAGTTGAGATCTTTGTCAGGGATGATAATTTTGATATCAATACGTTGCCGGATTTGCAGCCGTATAAGTTAGGGGGCATGGATGCGAGGATCTGGATTAATAATAAAAGCGAGAAACTTTCAACTCCGTTAGGCGGAGCCGACATACTTACATATAAAAATAAGAGTGATTATTGGTATTTAATCAGGACAACCGAAAATCCTTTATTAGAGAATAAAATCTCAACTAGTATACTCTCCACCTTCAAATTCATTTAATAATTTTTCACTTTTAACTTTAAATATTTAACTTGAATACAAATTAATGTGCATAAATCAAAAAAATGTTCATCCCAATCCAGCCAGAAGCCCCAAAATTCAAATGCAATGCTTGTGGCAGTTGTTGCAGTCATATTCGTGGAATTATCCCAGAAGAAGACAGAGAATTTATCAAGCAGTATGCATTTGGCAAAATGCCGGTTGTGCAGCTTGTTACAGCCGAGAAGATGACTTTTCCATTGTGGGACTGGGAAGCAAAAAGGTTTATGGATTGGCAGCATGAAGTTAATGTCGATGCAGGAATAAATCCTTTAAGGGCAATTATGGACTTAAGCTCTAACAAAGCAATAATTTTAACATATTTTATGGACAGCATTACAGGCGCATGCCAGTTTTTGAGAGACAGCAAATGCTCTATCTACCACACAAAAAGGGCTTATGTTTGCATGCTGTTTCCTTTTAACAGAGTGCCATTTATTAATCAAGGTGGAATGGAGTTGAAAGGGGATATGTTTGGCGAATGCGGCTCAATGGAGCACATTTTGCCTCAAATTCCTGATGATTTTGGCGCAATGATAAAATTTTTAAATGATGCTTTTCCAGACGGCTCTTTCCTTAATGCTGTGCAAAATGACATAATTGTGGAATGGGCAAACAAAACAATCATTGATTTAATTAGTGTATAGTACCGAATTAAGTTTACATTAATTCTTGAGCAATAAACAATATCCCACTATACAAAAATTTGATAATAAACACCCCTGCAAGCATTTCTGTCAAAATGTAAACCTAAATCGTAACCACCCGTTTTCTTATAGACGACAAAACCTATAGTACCGATTTAGGTTTACTTGTACCGAAATTGGTTTACATTTCTGCGCCTTTTTAAAGGTGCTTTTTGTATGCCTCATTTGGAGTCATGTAATCAACTGCTTCGCTGGGCCTTTCATTGTTGTAATAATCAAAAAATTCGTCCAGAGTTTCAAATCTCTCGTCAAATTCTGTATCCAGAATGTGAAAGAACTTCTCCAGCTTCCCATTGGTT
>JAGVYA010000076.1 GCA_018303505.1 Candidatus Woesearchaeota archaeon | reverse complement strand
AGATAATCTGCCAATCAGATTTTGATAATCCTCGCCCTTAAGACTTTTTTTCCCTGAACATCCTCCATTATTATTTTAAAGTTTTGATGCTTCAGCTCTTCCCCCAGTTTAGGCTCCCTATTAAGAGTGCTGAAGATAAAACTATCCAAGTCGACGAAGTCTGACTCCTTTAATGATATCGCGGTCTTTGCGTTTACTTCCTCGATTTCCGTAGAGCCTTTAACTATCCATTCGCTCTTTGAGATTTGCTCTACGCCCGGGTTTATCCGGTCAGTCTCGTCTATAATCTCACCAACAACTTCTTCCAGGATATTTTCTATAGTAACTAAACCAACAACTCTTGCTTTTTCATCAATAACTATTGCCATATGCTGCTTGCGTTTTTGGAACATCCTAAGCACAGTATCCATCTTTTTGTTCGCAAAGATGAATAAAGGTTTTCTCATGAAATGTTTTACTGGGACGTCAAACTTACCTTCTTTTACAAACTTAAGAATGTCTTTTAAGTAAAGAACTCCTACAATATTATCTCTCTCTTTTTCATAAACTGGAAATCTCGAATACATTTTTGCTGTTGGAAGCTGAAGCACGTCCCTAACCTGCATTTCCGAGCTCACTGACGTGATGCTTTTTTTCCTTGTCATAACATCGCTCACGGTTGTATTGTCAAAGTCGAAAATGCGCTGTATCATCTTCTTTTCTATCTCCTTTATCGAGCCCTCTTCCTCGCTTGCCTTCACTATGCTTTTAAGCTCCCCCTCTGTTATGATTGAAATTTTTTTTGTGCCTACAAGCTTGTTGATGCCATTGAGGAAATATTCAAGAGCCTTAGTTATGGGATAAATAGCGATGCTTATGTTCCAAATCACAGGAGCCACCATAGGCGCTAAAATTTCATTGTTGTTTGCGCCGATTGATTTGGGAGTCATGTCTCCAAATATCAGTATCAGGAATGTCGCAACTCCTGTGGCAATGCCAATTGCATTATGCTGGAATATCTGCAATGCAATTGATGTTGCAATTGCAGCTGCAGCTGTATTTACCAAATTGTTGCCTATCAGAATTGTGGATAATAGCACTTCTGGACGGTCTTTCAATTTCTTGACATAAATGGAACCAAATTTCTTTTTTTCAACCCAATGCCTGACTTTATACTTGCTTATAGATAATAGGGCTGTCTCAGACATTGCAAAAAAAGCTGACAACACTATCATAACCCCAAATACTATTGATTCTATATGAAGCGTCATTTTACATCCTTTCCAAGACATCTATGCCCAGCAGGTTTAATCCATTCTTTATCACTTGCTTTACTGAGCTTATTAACAATATCCTTGCGTCTTTTACACTTTTTTCTGCTTTCAGTATTTGATGCATGTGGTAATACTCGTTGAATTTCTGCGCCAGGGAATAAATGTAAGTTGCAATCAAGTGCGGCCTTAGCTCATTCGTTGCTTTAGCTATAAGTTCAGGAAAATTGTGCAATAACTTAATCAACTCAATTTCTTCCCTTTCCTTTAATAAGCTTAAATCAGCTTTCTGGTTAAATTTTTTATTTTTATTCAAGATGCTGCTTATTCTTGCATAAGCGTATTGTATGTAAGGCCCTGTTTCGCCTTCAAATGACAATGCCTGCTTCCACTCAAAGACAACATTCTTTTCAGGGCTGACCTTCAAAATGCCGTATTTTATAGCTCCGTAAGCAATGGTTTTTGCGGCTTTTTCGTCAATTTTTTTGTATCTTTTTTTTAACTCTTCGCTTGCTTTCCCAACCGCTTCCTTCATAAAATCTTCCAAAAGCACAACATTTCCTTTTCTTGTGGACATCTTGCCTTCCTGTAGCAAAACAAAAGAGTAATGCACGACTCTTGGCGGCTTCAGCTCAAGCTCCTTGAGCACAGTTGCCATCTGCTCTTGGTAAAGCTTTTGGTCTTCACCTAAGATTACAATGTTATCACATTTTTTCAGCTTGTCAAGATTGTAAGCAATGTCCCTCAATGGATAAAGCGAAGTTCCATCACCCCTTGTCAAAACCAAGACAGGCACTTTCATTCCAAGCTCATAGCCTTTCTGGTCCATTACCCATCTGTTAAAGCCGTCGATAAATAGCTTTCCTGTCCTTTCCAGCCTCTTTAACGTCTCGTCAGTTTTCTTGCCCCATAAGTATTTTGACTCATAGTCAAAAAAATCATACTTAATCCCAAGCTCAGAAAGGATTTTTATTTGCCCTTTAACGCAAGTATTGACTATTTTTTCAAAATTATTTTTTATTGCTTTGTCCCCTTTTTCTAGTTTATTTAGCAATTCCAAAGCCTTTTTTTCCAATTCTGGATTTTCTTCAATTTTTTTGTTTATTTCTATGTATATGCTCAGCAAATCTTTAAAATCAATATTCTTCTTTCCTTCTGCTCCTAAAACAAGCATTGCTATCTGCTTGCCAACATCATTGACAAAATAATGCACTTCAATTTTATATCCCTGAAATCTTAGAATTCTCACAATTGAGTCTCCTATTAATGCGTTTCTTGCCCTGCCGACATGAGGAGAGGCATTTGGATTTATGCTTGTATGCTCAACCAATATTTTTTTTCCCCTGCCAGCATAATTTGAGCCATACTTGTCCTTTTGCCTCAAAACCTCTTTTATTATTTCTTGTGCTATTTTGATTTTATTGACAAAAAAATTAAGGTAAGGGCCTATGGCTTTAGCCTCGCTGATTAAATTATCTGGCTTAAACCTTTTGCTTAATTCAAGCGCTATTTCATTTGGCGATTTTTTCAGCTCTTTAGCCAGCATAAAGCATGGAAATGCATAATCGCCCATTTCTTGAGTTGGAGGGACTTCAAGCTCTATGTTTTCAACATTTGCCTCTTTTTTAAGAAATCTTATTATTGTGTTTTTGAATTCATCCATAAGAAATCAATTAAAACATTACGATATAAATGTTTTGGTTATGTTAAGTCAAGTTATTAAGTATACACTTAAACCAAATTCGAATATTACTCCAATAATCTGCTTTGCAAAATTAGTGCGAGGCTTTGCTGTTTTGCCATGTCAAAAATCGCAATAAGTATCTTAAATAGTCGCGATTTTTGAGCATGCTCGAAAATGCGAAGCATTTATCGACACATCGCAAAGCCTCGCCTATTTATTCATTATTAGTTTTATTGGATCATTTACGAGGCGAAATTTATTGAGTTGCGTGCGACCGACTTGTGAGAATGAGCGAGCGAGAGGCGAGCTCTCGCATCTACCCGAGCTTTCGCATTCGACTGCTCACTCGCATCTCACCGCTCGCACGCTCGCGTTCAACTCAGACAAATTTCGCCGAGTGTAATTTTGGTCGCAAAGCGACGTATTGAAATTGTTCCTTAGGTAATATAAAAGTGTATACTTTTAAGGTTTACTTTACAGGTTAACAAAGTAATATTATTTCTTCCAGCTAAACCTACAAATTATTGTGCTAAGTTTTTCGGAATTTTCATGTTGAAACAATATTAATAAGATTATCAATAGAATACCTTACAGTTCATCTTTTTCTATTATGTGTGGAAAAATATCCTCTGCTATAGCAGATAATAAAGTATATTTTTCCTATGCTACAACCGAAACATTTATAAATAAAGTGATCATTACCACCGACATGGATAGTTTAATTAATGCCATAAGAAGTTTAAATCCTTGGTGGGCAAACAAACCATTTCAAAGGGAGGGTATGATAGAGAGGACAATCCAAAAAGAAATTCTCGAATCACTAAAATTAAGACAAATAAAGGACGTAATTGGAGTGAGAAGATCTGGGAAAACGACTTTGCTTCATCTTGTCATAGATAACTTAATACAGCACAAAATCCCACCATCGAAGATATTCTTTCTGAGTTTTGATGAGATTAATCTAAGCACAGCAAGCTTTGATGAAATTGACAGGGCAATTGCTCAAATCGAGATTGGGCCAGAATACCTTTTTTTGGATGAAGCGCAAGAAAAGGCAAACTGGGAAAGATGGGTAAAGCAGCTTTATGATTCAAGGAAATTCAAAAAAATTTTTGTTTCAGGATCAAATGCTTCTTTATTGTCTAAAGATGTGGGAAAACTGCTTAGCGGAAGGCATATAACTACTGCGATTTATCCCTTTTCTTTCAAGGAATTTTTAATAGCAAATGGCTGGAAAAATTTTAGCAGAAATTATCTCTTATCCGAGAAAAACAAAATTCTGCACTATCTTAACTTGTATCTAAAGAATGGAGGATTTCCGGAGACTGTGGCAAAAGATGACATCTCTGTAAATAGAATCCTATCTAATGTTTATAATGATATAATTTCAAGAGATATTGCGACAAGGCATAGCATTGAAAGGGAAAAAATTGATTTGCTTGCAAAATACTTATTTACAAATATAACAAAAGAATATTCCTATAATAATCTTGCCAAAAACATTGGGATAAATATAGAAACAGTAGAACGCTATTTAAATTATCTTGAAGAATCTTTTTTGCTATTTAGCTTAAATCTCTTCTCGTATAAGTTAAAAGTTCAGTATAAACAAAATAAAAAGATTTATGCAATTGATAATGGCCTTCGGAACTCCATAGCCTTTAGGTTTTCAGAAGACCTAGGACAGTTGTATGAGAATGCAGTTTATATCGAGCTAAAAAGAAGCGGCAAGGAGATTTATTACTGGAAAAGAACAGGAGAAGTTGATTTTTTGATAAAAGAAGGGCTTAAGATAAAGGAATTGCTCCAAGTTTGCAAGAACGTATCAGATAAGAAGATTAAAGCAAGAGAAATCAAAGGACTAATGGAAGCTTCAAAAGAATTTAAAGTGAGAAAGGCAAAAGTAATTACAGAAGATTACCATAATAAAGAGAAAATAAATAGAGTAGATATTGAGTTTATTCCTCTATGGCTTTGGCTATTATTGGAGGAAAGCAATTAAAGAATTATAAAAATATAGTTTATTTCCTTCTGAATATACCAAACCGAAAGATTTAAATATTACAATGTCTTACTTAGTCTTACTATGGAATCTATAACAATAAAAGTTGAGGCCCATTTGGCTAAGGAAATTGATAAAGCTATGAAGCCTTATTACAGCACGAAGACAGAGTTTATAAGAGAAGCCGTCAGAGAAAAACTCATAGCTTTAAGAAAGGAGCTAGCCATAGAAGAGCTGAAAAAGCATTTTGGGAAAGCCAAAACTAAAACAAGCTACAAGGAAGAGAGAGAAATAAGAGAAAAGGTAGGCAAGCAATTTGCCAAGAAATTTGGCATAAAGCTATAACAAGTCCTCTGGCTTCTTAATCTCAGCAATATCCTTCAGCTTCTTGAAGTGTTTATCCCTTGTAACCATAATAGCTTTATTATCTCTTGCTAAGATAGCATGCAAAGCATCACCAAAAGGCACTTTTCTTTTCTTGCATAAAATAGTAGCTTCCTTTGCTTGTTCTTTGGATATAAGGACCTTAACAAGCAGGTCCAAGTTAAAAATAATTGAAAATATGGTGCTAATCTCTTCCTTACTGTATTTAATCATCAATTCTTGGACAACAAAATCTGAATAAAATATTTGACCGTCTTGTTTTATTATCTTCAATAAAAGCTGCAAAGCTAATCTGCCTAATTGTTTGGAGCTATCAGATCTATTTTCATAATAATCCCGCCAAATAGACGTGTCTAAATAAAATCTTTGTTTCATAACTATAAAATCTTCCTCCCCTCTTAAATAACTTATGATTTTGTATTATTACTTTAGCATTAGAGTCAACTTTATCGATGTGCTTGAAGTTATTACAGAAAAAGTTATTGAAAACCTAAAGCTCTAGTTGATTTCTTAAGAAAGTTGAAAAAGAACTAAAATCAAGTTTATCTCCTTCTATACAAATAATAGTATCCGTAATAACCTGCTGCTCCGACCAAGATAAGCACTATTAAAGCTATAAGTATTCCTCCTGGAGTTTTTAGCGCTGATATTACTGCACCTGTTAATGCTGCAAATCCTGTTGGCGCTGTCTGAGGGGGTTGCTCAGATTCTTCTGATTGTGCTTCGCTTGCGCCAGTTACGCCTTCACCGCCTCCGCCTGAGACTGATTGTTGTGCGCCTGTCCCTTGTTCTTGTGGAGGGGGTGTATAAACACAGCTTTGAGTTTCAGCAGGCTTGCCAAAATCGCCTAAGCAAGTTCCTTGATTTGTACATGTTCTGGTTTGCTGGCCATTTGAAGAGCATGCGCTCCAATCACTGCACTGCCAATCGTAAATACAGCCGCCGCCCCCGCCACCGCCTCCTCCACCTCCACCGCCATCGCCTCCTGTAGCAGCCGGAGCTGGGCATGAAGCGTCAGAGCCAGAACAGTCTTCGTCTATTCCATTTCCGCAAGTGTCTGAAGCGCCTGGGTGGATTCCTTTATTATTATCATTGCAGTCTGTATTGGCAAAGAAAGTGTCATTGTCATAATCTTGGTATGATGAGTTGTAATTTAATGACAAATTTACTACACCATCACCAGTATTCACGACATAATTTCT
>JAGVYA010000060.1:2432-16783 GCA_018303505.1 Candidatus Woesearchaeota archaeon | reverse complement strand
GAGACAAAAGAGCAGAAAACATTGCTTAACTATGCGGCATAGCTAAGCCGCGACGCTACGGGTTGAGCGCAAAGCGAAACCCGTGGTAGTTCACAAAATTCTATTTACAAATTATTTATACAGTAACTAACAACTTAGAATTCCCGCAATAGAAATAGCTTCTTGCATTTTCCAGTTTGAGGTACCTTTTCAACCTGCTTAACTGCTTCTTTGCCTTCAGAATTCTGTAAGAACATTTTACCTCGTATAAATCAAACCTGTTGCCTTTCTTTGCTATTATGTCAATCTCCCCCAAAGAGCGCTTTGAATGCCTGACAGGAACATTTACAGATATAGAATCATAGTTATTCCTTATCTTATTGCTTAGCTCTAAAACATACCTATCGTGTTTAGACAGCTTGATGGTTTTCACCAATATAGCAAAAGACACAAATATTTGGACAATAATCAATGTCTTTTGCTTATTACGAACAGACAACTATTGTATAAATATTTTTGTCTGTGAGTATAGTTAAATCCTTTGACAGCTAGTTTATATAATTTTTGGTTACCTCTCTGTAATGAATAAATTTATATATTATACCTTCTAAAAATTAGCCATGGACCCTCATGACAGGATTTTTAACATAATCTTCTCAAAAGCTGATGAAATCACCTGGCAGAGCATAATCTACGAGCTTGTCAAAAACGAGCAGATGGACCCTTGGGACATAGATGTAAGCATTTTAGCCCAAAAGTACATTGACATGCTTAGAAACCTAAAAGAGCATGATTTCAGGATTTCCGGCAAGGTTTTGCTTGCTGCAGCTATACTGCTCAAGATAAAATCAAACAAGCTTGTTGGAGAGGATTTAAGCGAGCTTGACAAGCTGCTTATTGGTGTTGAAGAAGAGATGGAAGAGCTTGGCTTTGACGAAACAAGCGAAATCACTAAATTGGATGAAATAACCTCATTAATACCAAAAACTCCGCAGCCAAGAAAAAGGAAAGTCTCAATTTTTGACCTTGTTGAGGCTCTGGAAAGGGCTTTGGAAGTCAAAAAAAGAAGATTGCTTAATTCAATTCCACCCCTTAACCTTGAAGCTCCAAAAAAGAAAAGGGATGTAACTGAAATAATAAGGGAAGTTTATGGCAAAATAAAGTCATTTTTTATAAGCGCTTTAAAGGATAAGCTGACATTTTCAAAATTACTGCCTTCTGAGTCAAAGGAAGACAAAGTTCACACTTTTATCCCATTGCTACATCTGGCGCAGCAAAACAAAATAGAGCTTTTGCAGGAAATCCCTTTTGGCGAGATAGAGATTTTGCTGAAGAAAAAGGAAGAACCAAAGACTGATGAACCAAACATAGAGGATGACGATCCCTCAATCCAATAGTCAATTTCTATCCAAATACTTCTTGACTCTTTTCAAGCCTTCCTCAATCTTCTCAACTTCAAGTGCGTAAGAAAATCTGACTCTGTTGTCAGCTCCAAACCATTCTCCAAGGTAAGTTATAACCTTGTGCTTCTTGAACATGTCCCACACAAAATCATGCGGATTCTTGATTTTCGGCAGGATGTAAAATGCCCCTTCTGGCTTCCATACGTCAAGCCCAAGCCCGCGCATTCCATTGTATATTATGTCCCTTCTTTTTTTCCAGACTTTAACTTGTGAATCAACAAATGACTTCGGAGCTTTTAGGGCATAAAACGCCATTTTCTGCGCTAATATGTTTGTGTTCATTGAAGTATGTGTTTTCAACTCAATTGCCTTCTCAACAATCGATTTGTCATTCGAGTAAATATAGCCGACTCTTGCGCCGCACATTGCAAATGTTTTTGAAAAGGAATTTATTGTTACAACATGATTGCCCGAGAGCATATAGTTTTCCCGCTCGTAAATCATGTCCTTGTAAACCTCGTCTGATATTAAGGGAATGTCCAAATCCTTTGTTGTTTTTTCTATAATTTTTAAAGTTTTTATGTCCTGAATCCTGCCTGTCGGATTGGAGGGAGAGTTAATCAAAACCGCTTTTGCCTTGTGCACCTTGTCTTCAAAATCATCGACATCTATCTTGCCTTGGTGGGTTTCAACATACAATGGTGTAAAATTATTCATCTCGACAAGCGGCTTGTAGGAATAATAATAAGGAGTATGCAGGATTATATTGTCTTTTGGCTTGGCGATTGCACGGAACACTAGGTCAAGTGCTTCAGATGCGCCATTTGTTATTACAAAATCATCTTTTGTGCTGCCTTTGAACTCTTTTGTCAATGCTTGCCTGAGATACGCCTGCCCTGCTATCTGCCCGTACTTGAAATCTTCAGGAGTTGCAACGCAAGAAAACACCTCTTTCGGAGGCGGCAAATCCGGCTGTCCGGAGCCGAATGAAATCATGCCCTTTCCAGATGCTCCTATGAACATTGCTGGCGAGATTTTTTTGTTTTCCACCCAATACAGCGAATTTCCAGTGTTTAAAAAGATTGTTTTTATTATTTAAAACCCCCGAAATCTTTTTAAACACACATCATTTCTAAAAACAACATAAGTGGGGTGGATTCTTTGCTCAAAGAACATTTTAAGTTAATCTCCGGAACTGCAAACAAGAAGCTAGCTGAAGAAGTAGCTAAAATTCTAAAAGTTCCTTTAACTCCTGTTGAAATCAAAAGGTTCCACGATGGTGAAATATACTGCAGAGTTCTTGAAAGCGTTAGGGGCTGTGATGTCTATGTCATACAGCCAACCTCTCCTGATGCAAGCTTAAACCTGATGGAGTTATTGATTTTGGTTGATGCATTGAAAAGATCATCTCCGGATAAAATAACAGCAGTCATTCCATATTATGGCTACTGCAGGCAGGACAAAAAAACAAAGCCTAGAGAGCCAATAACAGCAAAGCTTGTTGCCAATATGATTGAAACAGCCGGGGTTGACAGGGTTATAATGTTTGACTTGCATGTTGCACAAGTCCAAGGATTTTTTGACATTCCAAGCGATAATCTTGATGTAATACCTTTGTTTGCAGACTATATAGCAAACAAGAAGTTAAAAGACATTGTTGTTGTAAGCCCAGATGCAGGAGGCGCAGCAAGGGCAAGGTCATTTGGAAAAGTGTTGAATGCCCCTATTGCAATTATAGACAAAAGAAGGCCTGAGCAAAACGTTGCTCAAGTGGAAAATGTAATAGGGGATGTTAAAGGCAAAACTGCTTTTCTGGTTGATGACATTATAGACACAGCAGGCTCAATAACAGAAGCTGCAAATATACTACTAAAATTTGGGGCTAAAGAAGCATATGCGCTTGCAACACATGGTGTTTTATCCAATCCAGCAATAGAAAATATAAATAAATCAAAGATTAAGGAAGTTGTTGTTACAAACACAATAGACATACCAAAAGAAAAGCTTATAAGCAAGATTAAGGTTATATCAATAGCGCCTTTATTGGCGGAAACTATTAAAAGAACGCATGAAGGGCTGCCAATGGGAGTTATTTATGAGGAAATGTACAAGAAGTTAGATAAAAAGTTGAAGTAAAAATTAAATAATAAAAAACATTAAAAAATCAGAATAAAAAATTCAATCCGTCGCTTCGCGACAAATTTTACACTCGGCGAATTTTGATTGCCACTAAAATTCGCCTCGGATTTATTCATTAAATTGAAATAATGAATAAATTGGCGAGGGGTTGCTCAATGGCAGAAGAGCAACGACGAGTACTAAATTTTGCCGAAGGCGGATTGAAAAATAAATTAATCAAAATTAAAACTTTATAAAAAAATGACAGAAGAAAAAGAAAAAAAAGTGCAGGAAATGTACATGGAATTCAAGATGCTTGACCAGTACATCAAGCAGCTGCAGAGCCAGTTGGAAATGATAACCCATCAGCTCATAGAGTTAAATGCAACCAATAACAGCCTAAATGAATTCGATAAGCTTAGTGCTGGAAAAGAGCTGTTTGTCCCATTAAGCTCTGGAATTTTTGCCAAAGCCAGCATTAAGGACACATCAGAGCTGCTTGTAAATGTAGGGGCAAATGTCGCTGTTAAAAAAGATGTTGCTTCAACAAAAAAACTTATTCAAAAACAGATGGAAGAAATAAAAAAAATCCAAAAGCAGATGATAAATGATCTGGAAAAGATGACAAATCATGCTGCTCAGCTTGAAAGGCAATTGCAAGGCATGGTTTCGGAAGGATAAAGATTCTTGATTTTTGTCTATTTTTAAAATGTTCAAATTTTTAAAAGAAAAACTGAAAAGCGCAATTTCGAAGATTTCTGAAGGCGTGGAGAAAGAGGGCAAAGTAGAGGAAAAAACATCTGAAGAGCCTCAAAAAGAAGAGAAAGGTTTTTTTTCCAAGCTTAAAGAAAAATTTACGGGAAAGGAAGAAGAAAAGGAAGTCATTGAACAAAAAAAGGCAGAAATAGAAGAGAAAAAAGAAAAAATTGAAATTAAAAAGGAAGAAAAGCCCATTGTAATTGAACATAAAAAAATAGAATCTCAAAAAATAAAAGAAGAAATAAAACACCCAATAAAAGAAGAAAGAATAGAACATAAACCGAAAACAGAAGAAAAAATAACTGAAAAAGAACCAACAAAAGGATTTTTTAGTGCTATAAAAGAAAAAATAGTAACAACAAAGATAAATGAAGAGCAATTTGAAAAGTTATTCTGGGATTTGGAACTGGCATTGATGGAAAATAATGTTGCTGTTGAAGTCATTGAGAAGATAAAAAATGACTTGAAAGGGGAACTTGTTGAAAAGCCAGTAAAAAGAACAAAAGTTAAGGAAATTATTCAAGGCACATTAAAAAGCTCTATCGGGCAATTGTTTGAAGTACATAATATCAATCTGATTGAGGAGATAAAGAACAAGAAAGAAAAACCTTATGTAATTGCCTTTTTTGGAATAAACGGTTCTGGAAAAACAACGAGCATTGCAAAAATAGCAAATATGCTTAAGGAGAAAAAAATTTCCTGTGTTTTGGCTGCTTCTGACACTTTCAGGGCTGCTTCTATAGAGCAATTGCAGGAGCACGCTGACAAATTAGGAATAAAAATAATAAAACATGATTATGGTTCAGACCCAGCTGCAGTTGCATTTGATGCGATAAAGCATGCAAAAGCAAAAGGCATTGATGCTGTGCTGATTGATACTGCGGGGAGAATGCACAGTAATGTTAATCTCATAGACGAACTTAAAAAAATCACAAGAGTGGCTAAACCCGACCTTAAAATCTTTGTAGGTGAGTCTATTGCAGGAAACGATTGTGTAAATCAAGCAACTGAGTTTAATGAAGCTGTAGGTATAGATGGAATAATTCTGGCTAAGGCAGATGTTGATGAGAAAGGAGGTGCTGCTGTCTCTGTGAGTTATGTAACAAAAAAGCCGATATTGTTTTTAGGAACAGGGCAAAAATACAGTGATTTGCAAGTTTTTGATTCTGAAGTTATAGTTAAGAATTTGGGATTGGTTTAATAACGCAAATTGCTATGCAATTTGTGAGATTGAAAAATTGCTGAATTTTTCAATAAAACTCAATCTTGCCATCATAATAAATCCCTTTGTGCAGCTTTACAGGCCTCCATTCATCAACAATCAAATCTGCATCAAGCCATTCTGCCAGCTCTTCTGCATTGCCAATTGTTGCGCTTAATCCAATTATCTGCACATCTTTTAATAATTGCTTCAATATTGTAATGAGAATCTCTAAAGTTGGCCCTCTTTCAGGATCGTTCAATAAATGAATCTCGTCAGCAATAACTGTTTTTATACTTGAAACCCAAGGCGCATGGTGCCTGAGCAAGGAATCCATTTTTTCGGCTGTAACTATTATCAAATCATATTCTGCAAGGTAAGGGTCAGAGTTATCAATATCACCAATAGACAAGGCAATTTTAGCTATTTTGCCGTATCTTCTCTTAAAATCCTTATATTTTTCAGATGCCAGCGCTTTCAAAGGTACAATATAAACAGCTTTTCCTTTGCCTTCGATAATTGACTTTAAAGCTGCGAGTTCTGCTATCAGAGTTTTTCCGCTTGCAGTCGGTGTACAAACAAGAAGATTTTTTCCGTCTAAAAGCCCTTTTTTGATTGACTTTTCCTGGGCAGGTCTAAGCTGGGTTATCTCTTTCTCAAGAATGTCGTATAATTCTTTTGGTATGTCGCTTTCTATTGATCTTAATTCCATAAACCACATTATTGTTTAATTGTTTTTAAAGATTTTGATAAAATTTATAAATAGCTTTCAAATCAAGCCTTAAATGGAAATTTGGAAGCATGCATTATTATCTTCAATTTTAGCTACATTAATTTACCCCTTTTACGGGTGGGGAGTGTTGCTAATTTTAGTAGGCGGGGTTTTAATAGATATTGATCATTATTTGTGGTACATGTTAAAATATCAAAAATTTAACTTGTCAAGCTGTTACAAACATTTCACTATTGATGCAGACAAGAACAATTACAAAGATGTAACTGGAACACTAATGATTTTTCATACTACTGAATTTTTTTTGCTCATGATTGTAGCCTCTTTCTATAATAGATACGTTTTTTTGTTTACAATAGGATTGCTAGGACACTATCTGCTGGATTTTATTTGGCATTGGCAAGTTACGAAGCGCGTTATTACAGATCTTTCGGTAATTCATTGGCTATTTAAAAACCAAATTCAAAAGCTTTAAATAATAATTATCTGATTAAACGCTTATGGGCATTATAAGAAAAGACTACATTCTTGATAGATGGGTTTATTATGCTACCGAGAGGAGGAAAAGGCCAAGAGAATTAAAAAATGTTGCTGTTAAGGATGATTCAAAAACCTGCTTTTTCTGTCCTTCAAATGAGCACTTAACACCTCCAGAAATCGGAAGAGTGGAGTACAAGGGCTCGTGGAAGATAAGGTGGTTTCTGAACAAGTTTCCTGCTGTTGAGAAAAAAGGAACTGCCAAGCTTAAATCAAAAAAATTCTTCTCAGAGGGAGATTCTTACGGCATTCACGAAGTGATTGTGGAAACACAACATCACAAATCACAGCTTGCGGACTTGCCTGCGCAGGATATCAGAGAATTGCTTGAAGTATGCAAATTTAGAATAAAGGAATTAAGCAAGCTGAAAGGCATAAGATATGTTGAAATATTCAAAAATCATGGCAAGGATGCTGGAACTTCATTATTCCACAGCCATACCCAGGTGACCGCATTGCCGCAAGTTCCAACCATGGTTATGGAAGAAGCAAATGCTGCGAAAAAATATAGAAAGTGCTCTTATTGCGAAATAATCAAGCATGAGGCAAAATCAGAAAGAAAAATTTTTGAGACAAAAAATGCTGTAGCATTTGCGCCTTTTGCTTCTCGCTTTAACTATGAAGCATGGATTTTTGTGAAAAAACATAAGACAAGCATGGAAGAATTGAATGATGAAGAGTTAAGTGATATTGCATTAATTTTAAAAAAAATATTGTTTAAATTTAAAAAAATAAATGCATCCTACAATTTTTTTATTCACTATTCGCCTGAAAAGGAAAACTTGCATTTTCATATTGAAGTTTGCCCAAGAATTGCAACATGGGGCGGCTTTGAGCTGTCAACGAATGCTGTGATAAACTCTGTTCTGCCGGAAGATGCTGCAAGGTTTTATAGGAGATGAAATTTTTTTTAAACTTATTTCTTCGCCTTTCCCTGGGCTACAACTTCTGCAATCCTTTTTTCAATTTCTTTTTTGTCGCCTAAAAAATAATGCCTGATGGGCTTCAATTTGCCGTCGAGCTCATATACAAGAGGTATCCCCGTTGGTATATTAAATGACGCAATCTCATCATCAGGAACATTGTCTATGTATTTTACTAATGCCCGCAAACTGTTTCCACTTGCAGACACAAGCACTTTTTTTCCATTTTTTAGCAATGGTATAATCTCCTCCTTCCAGTATGGAACAACCCTTTTAATTGTGTCCTTTAAGGATTCTGCAAGCGGCAGAAAACTTTTATCCAAATCCTTGTATAAAGGGTCGTTGCCAGGCCATCTTTTGTCTTTTTTGTCCAATGCAGGCGGCTTTATGTCATAACTTCTTCGCCATTTAAGAACCTGTTCCTCTCCAAATTTTGCTGCCATTTCAGCCTTGTTCAAGCCCTGCAAAGCCCCGTAATGCCTTTCATTAAGCTGCCATGCCTTATTAACTTCTACGCCTTTCAACTTCAATTCCTTCAAAACTATATTTGTAGTGTCTATTGCACGCTTGTGCAAATTTGTGAAAACAACATCAAAAGCAAATCCATTTTCCTTCAGAATTTTCCCTGCTTTTTTTGCCTCTTCAATTCCAAGCTTTGTCAAAGGAACATCAGTCCACCCAGTAAACCTGTTTTCTTTGTTCCATGTGCTCTGCCCGTGCCGTAAAAGAACAAGCTTAATCATTTTTATTTGATTTATTTTTATCTCACTTTAAATTTTCAATATGTTCCTTCGGAACAAATTTTAGTATTCGGTTTTCGTTTTCTGCCATTAACGAAAACCTCACCTATTTATTGTAAATTTATTTTTTACTGTTTATTGTATTATTTTTAATTCAAAACTTCGCAAATCTAGCTTTTCTTCCAAGCTCCTCTTCAATCCTCAAAAGCCTGTTGTACTTTGCAGTCCTTTCGCTTCTTGCAGGCGCCCCGAACTTGCTCTGGTTTGAGCCCAAGCCAACAACCAAATCAGCAATAAAGCTGTCTTCTGTTTCACCGCTTCTATGGCTTACAACAACATTCCATCTGTTTTTAAAAGATATGCTTGCAGCATCAATTGATTCTGTTATTGTGCCAATCTGATTTATTTTTAGTAACAATGCATTGCAGGCTTTATGCTCCAATGCCATTTTGATTCTTCCAATATTTGTAACTAGCAAATCATCTCCAACCAATTGAACCTTTTTTCCAATTGTTTTATTTAGCAAATTCCACCCTTCCCAATCATCCTGCGACATTCCATCTTCTATGGAAACAATTGGATATTTTCTGATTAAATTCTTATAGTAATCAACTAATTCATTTTTATTATATTTTTTATTCAAAATCGTATATTCTCCATTTTTATCATAGTGAAATTCAGAGGCAGCACAATCCAAAGCCAATTTTATCTTTCCACGATAACCACTTTCGTCAACAGCTTTTAATAGCAATTCCAATCTTTCATCAACATCAGCAATTGGAGGCGCAAAACCACCTTCATCACCAAGCAATATGGCCTTTGCGCCATATTTTTTCTTTAAAATGCCCTTGAGCGCATGGTAAGTTTCAACTCCTGCCCTTAAAGCATCTTTAAAACTCTTAAAGCCAATTGGCGCTATCATATGCTCCTGTATGTCATTTTCAATGCCTGCATGATTGCCGCTGTTTATGATATTCATCTGCGGAATTGGAAGCATAGTCTTTTTTGAATTTGATAATTTTTGAATGTATTCATAAAGGTGCTTATCCGAGCAAACAGCGCCTGCTTTGCAAACTGCCATTGAAACTCCAAGAATGGCATTAGCTCCCAGCTTTGATTTATTTTTAGTTCCATCAAGCTCAATCAAGATATTATCAATCTCTCTTTGCTTTCTGCAGTCTAGTCCAACAAGTTTTTTTGCTATTATTTTGTTGACATTAGAAACTGCTTTTAGAACACCTTTGCCAGAATACCTTTTTCCGTCATTATCCCTTAATTCCAATACTTCATGAATTCCAGTTGAAGCGCCGCTTGGAACAATTGATTTTGCGCAGCAAGAATTAGTTGTTAAATAAACTTCAACAGTTGGATTTCCTCTTGAATCAAGAACTTCTCTTGCTTTAATTTTTTTGATTTTGGAATTCAAGTTTTCACCTAAAGAAGCATGAAATGAAGAAGGGGTTTATTTAAATATTTCGGATTCAATAATTCAATCCGCCTTCGGCAAATTTTAGTGCTCGGCAAAATCTGCTTGCCACTAGATTTTGCCTCGCCTACCGATTCATTGAATGATTAATATTCGAGGCGTCGCGATGTGACAAAACAGCGACGCCGAGTGTAGATTAACCAACTTTATTTTTAATTTAAAAAATTTTACAATAGATTTAAATATTGCTGCTTGTTTTTACAAATTGAAAAATATGGGAGAAATGGACATAGTAACAATATTGCATCAAGAATTGACCTCTGCTAACCTCAGAGCTTATGGGATTAAAAGGAAAGGAAATTCCATTTATTTGGTTTATGATGACAGTAGAACTGATAAAGATAAGTTGGACCCAATTAAAGATAAATATCATCCACAGTTTAAGATTAATACAGCATTTGGATTTAACCTTGATAAAGTAAAACAACTAGGATTTAGTCCTCAAAGTATTGGAGAAAGAAATTGGTCAGATTTAGAGGTTGAATGTGACATAGTGGAATTTTCATTAATAGAATAAATTTTTCAATTCACCCAATATAATCCACATCTTTTCCAAACCTTTTCTGCAGCTTCTTTAATGCAATCTGCTTTGTGACTTCGCTTAACTGCTCGGTCTTTTTTAGTATCTCTGTTTCTATGTCCTTTATTTCCCTGTCAAGCTTGTTTATGTCAATGTTCAGGCTTAATTTCTTGTTTAGAACATTTAAAATCTCTTTTGCGCCTTTTATACCCAAATACATTGGGTGCCCGTAAGTCTCTGCTAAAAAGGAAATTGCTTCCATATCCCTTCTTGAAGCCAGCCCAAGCAATAAGCCAGAAACTCCGACAATAGGACCTACTACGCCATAAAGCTTGTTGCTGACAAGCTCATTTTTATACCGGTCTATGATTTTTCTTGTATTGCCTGTGCAATAAACCTTTGGCTTTTTTGGAATGTCTGCTAATCCAATTCCACCTAAAGTAATTATCTCCTTTCCATTGAATTTCTGCACTATATCGAGAATTTTTTCTGAAAATTCGTAAGAGCTTATCTCATCTATTGGCTGCACATCCCCTCCAAGCAATAAAAGATCCCTCTTGCCATTAAATTGCTTGTAAAATACCTCCACAATTGGCAGCTCAACTAAATTGTCCTCATTTACGAATACAGAATGCGGAAACGTGTATGATGTTATTTCATACAGCTTTTTTGCCTTAAGCTCGTCTATAAGAAAATCAATGGCAACTTTCCCGACATTTCCTATTCCTGGCAAGCCCTCTATAAAAACCGGCTTATTCAGTTTTGGGATTTTCCCGAACTGCATAATTTTCCAATAATTGTCTCTCATAGCAGGCCTCTGTTGGCATATGGGGTAATTTTTGCTTTTCTTCTGTAAGATTCAAACTTATCATTTGGGGTGTATTTTATAGGCCTTGAAAAAAGTGTATTATTGCCGCAATCACAGGTTTCCTTCATTGTAAACTTATTGCAATTATTGCACTTGAAGATGTGCCTTATCATGCTGATTCGCGGTTAAATTCTGCCGCTCCCGCGTGCTTTATTACATTGCTTATTGCGCTTTCAGTTGCATTTTTCATAAGTTTCTCAGCTTTCTTATAATCAGGCGCTTTGACCATGAACCTGTAAAGCCCTGAGCCGAGGTAATTTATGCTGATTTCGCTCTTTGCAGCCTCTTCAGCCTTCTTTAATGATTCTTTTATGACGTCTATTCCATCCGGCGCAAATGTTGTTATTTTGAGCTTCCCAACAATTTCAACTTCTACCGGCTTTATCCTTTGCTTTATTGTTTCATCAATAATCTTCAGGTGCTTTTTATCTACGCCAAGGCTTTCCAGCACTTTTTCATCCTTGGATGCAGCTTCAAAAAATTCATGAAGCGAAGCATAATTTTTCATTATTTTTTCTGAAATTTCCTTGTACAATTGCTCTGTTTTTATCCCTATTTTTCCAGCTGCTATTTCGACTATCTTTTCTGCATTCTGCTCTTTTTTAATATCGTCAATTTTTCTTCTTTTTTCCGATTCATTAACTCTTCTTAGAGACAGGTCAATGTATCCCTTTTCCTCGTTTATCCTAAGGACCTTGCAAACAATCTTTTTTCCCTCTTTTACAAAATCCCTTATATTCCTTATTCTTCCAGGAGAAACTTCAGAAATATGTATCATTCCGCTTCTGGCGTATTCATCAATGTCAACGAACACAGAATGGAACTGCACGCTTGTTACTGTGCAAAGAACCAACTCACCATCTTCTGGAAAACCCTGTTTTTTAAAAAGCATTTTGTCCGACATAAGCGAGCGAAAGCGAGCTTTCGCATCTCACTCCAAAACTTCCAAAATCCTGGCCTTTACCCTGCTTTTGCCGCCAGTAGGCTCTGCAAGCAGCTTGCCGCAAACCAAGCAATCAACCTTTGTTGCTGTTTTTCCAAAAGTTATCTGCTCATTCTTGCACTTTGGGCATCTGATTTTTATGAACTTGCTTGTAGGCTCCTTTATCTTTACCATTTTTAACTCCTTTAACAAGCTTCAAGTAATTTTTGTCCATTTATATACCTTTCCCTTTGGGAATAATAAAGATTATATATTATATAACAAAAATTAATTGTATGTTAAATGATAAAAATAAATTAGCTTATGCATTATTCTTTGTTTTTGTAATTATGTTCATTCTCATTGTACTGAAAGGCTTAATAACTCCCCAGCCTGGAGACGAGAACGTATATTATTATATGGGAAAGCTGGTTAGTGAAGGAAAAATTCCTTATCGGGATTTTTTCTTTGCCCATCCGCCATTGCATATTTATTTAATAGCCTTAATCTATAAGATATTTGGATTTAATATTGTTATCTTAAAGGCTGTTCCGTTAATTTCAATCTTGACATCGGCATTTTTTATATTTAAAATATCCGATGAAAAATTTGGCAATAGCGAAGCAATAACAGCATCTTTATTGTTTTTGTTCAGCTACAGCGCAATGTTCAATTCTGTCTTTTCATTTGGCATAGATGTTGCAACGATGTTTTTGGTTATTGGAGCTTATTTTTTATGGAATAAAAGCAATGGCATTTTAGCAGGCTTATTCTTTGGACTTGCCGGAATTACAAGATTATTAAGCTTAATTCCAATATTTATTATTTTTGCTTTAGTGTTATTGTCAACTAGAAAGAATTTTCTCAAATTATCGTCGGGATTTTTAATTATTTTTCTCCTGATTAATGGACTTTTTATTTTATTTTTAGGGAACTATTATACAGAGCAAGTTTACAAATACCATTTATTGAAAAGTTTAGGCGGCAAGGAAAATTTAAATGAATATCTCAGCATTATCAAATTGAACTGGATCTTGTTTTCATCTGCCTTATTATTTATTTTTATAAAAGATAAAAAACCGATTAAAATGTTTGTAATAATCTCAATTATTTATTTGATATTCTTAACCCCATTAAAAAAGATTTTTGGTTTTTATTTTATTATAATATTCCCATTTTTAGCTATAGTTGGAGGGTACAGCATTATAAGATTTTTTAATCAATTCTTAATTAAAAAATGGAAAATCCTTGTCTTAACTCTTTTGTTATTGATTTTTATCTGGGATTTTGCAGCGAATGTGTTATTTTTGGAAAAAATAGGCTTTACGGGCTTTGAGAGGGGCAAGGATTTGACTGATTTTATGAATTCTGTGTCAAATAAAGACACTTTGCTTTTTGGCGACTCATCTGTAGTTCCATTACTGGCTTTGTTAACAAGCAAAAAAATAGCATTGGATTTTGCTGATACAAACAATCAGGTTTTTATTTCAGGAATAAAGAATTTAAACGATACTCTGGCTGATTTAAAAGGAAAGGATATACTATTTATTATAAGGAGCACTGAAGGTATCTCCTACTTTAATGAAGTCAAGGGATTTTTGAATAAAAATTGCGAGTTTTTAAGCCAATTTCATGATAAAATAGAAGGGAGCTATCTAGTTTATAGATGCAGTTAATAATTATCAAGAAAATCAATTTAATCTTATCGATTTAATCTTCAATCCGCCTTCGGCATATTTTTGTGCTCGGAAAAATTGTCTTCCACTAATTTTGCCTCGCCTATTTATACACTAAAAACTCAAAAGCGGTTTACTTTCTTCACTTGAAAATCTAAAAGTCGCTCTATGTTTTTGAATTTTTTATTTTATTTCTTGTTATTGAATTTTTTATTGCTAATGCCAAATTTATAGAAATCAATTTTATCATTTAAACTCTATCTTCTTTGCCCTGAAGCCTTGCCTTTGCACATGCATCTTCTTGCAGATTTTGCATTCATACCTTAAATCTGTTTTTTTTGTGGATTTCTTGCCCGTCATCTTGAACTTGCTTATTGCAGGCTTTGAATACCTTCCCAGGTTGCCCTTGCCTCTTGCCTGGCCTCTTTTTCTTGCCCTTACCTTAGAGCCATAGGTTAAACTGCTTGGATTCTTTTTCTTTGTAAT
>JAGVYA010000060.1:0-2403 GCA_018303505.1 Candidatus Woesearchaeota archaeon | reverse complement strand
GGAAGTTATAAATTATTCTTCCTTAATCTCTTCAGCCCTTCCTTTGCTTATAAGCAAATCTGCTATCTCTGCCGGCAGGCTTGCAATATCTTCTTCCTCAAAAGGGCCATACTCTTCCAGCTCAGGGCCTACAAATTTTGGGACAGGCTGCATAAATCTGACAAGCTTTACAAATTTTTTTAGTTCAAAGGCTGTTTTGAAATCTTCTCTGGATCTTTTACTTTCTAGTGACTTGTGAGCGAGTTCAGGTAGCTGAGCGAGCGAGAGGCGAGCTCTCGCATTCGACTGCTCACTCGCATTCGACTGCATAAAAGGCATTTTTTCATTAAGCACGCTGTATAAAATTACATCTCTATATGAGTCAAGCAGGCTTGTCAAGGCATCAAAAACAACCCTTTCCTCTTTCAATAAGGCTGTAGTGTCTATAAGATTTGATTTTGTCCTGCTTTTATCCAATGCTATGCTTATTATTTTTTTCTCTCTTCTCTCATACAGCTCCTTTAGAATCTTGTAAATGTTTTCCAGCTGCCTTTCTGTCTTTTTTATCTCTTCCTTGGCAAACGTGGAATCTTTTGCCTCAAGTATCCTTTTCTTGTCTTTGATATATCCAATAACATCATTAAAGAAATTAGGCTCAAGCCTCTGCAAGTCATTCCTTTCCTTTTCTCTCTGCAAAAGCTCAAACAGAGTTTCATAAGTGATAATAACTTCTTGTGCCATTTTGAATGCGAGCTTGCTCGCAGATAAATATCTCGCAAGCAACTCCACCCTTAAATATTAAAGTATGCCCAGCTCTTTAAATAATTTTTGTATGTTTAGTCAGCGGCATAAGTAATTGAAAAACTGCTTTTAAATTAATTATCTTTAATCCGCCTTCGGCAAATTTTAGTGCTCGGCGTTGCTGTTCTGCCACATCGCAACGCCTCGCCAATTTATTGCAATAAATTCGAGGCAAAAATTAGTGGCAGACAATTTTTGCCGAGTGTAAAGTTTGTCGCGAAGCGACGGATTGAAATTTGCCCTAAAATTAATGTAGTTTACTATTTTATAGATACCTTTTTAAAACTTTATTCCATACTATTGCCTATGGCAGAGCTTGTATTCAAGGACTTAAGCTTCGAGAAAGACAAAGGCAAGGTAAAAGTCAATTTTCTTAGATTGTTCTATTTTTATTTGGAAGAAGAGAATCTGGCAAGGATATCACAATATGAAATAAGCAAGAATTCAATTATATTCAAAAATGTTTCTGAAAGCAGCGCAAGAAAAAAGTTTGAGTTTTTGCTTGCAAACTCATTCAAGAACCTGAAAAACAAGCTCAACAACAAGAAAACAATTTACATTCACCAGTCTTCTGGAATTCCGCTTATTGGGACAAATTACTTTGGGCTTATAGACAGGGGCACGAACATAATAGAGGTTAAGCCAATTACAAGCTGCAACATAAGCTGTGTTTTCTGCTCTGTTGATGAAGGCCCTCACTCAAGAAGAAAGGCTGATTTTGTTGTGGAGAAAGACTATTTAGTCAATGAATTCAGGAAAATTGTTGAGTTTAAGGCTAGCAATCACATAGATGCTCATATAAATGCCCAAGGCGAGCCAACTTTATATGCAGATATGGTTGAGTTAGTGAGAGGCATAATGTCAGTCAAAGGCGTTAAGAGAAGCTCAATAGATACAAATGGAACTTTGCTAAATAAACAGCTTGTTGACGAGCTTGCAGAGGCAGGCCTGACAAGGATTAATCTGTCGCTTAACTCTTTAGATCCTGAAAAAGCGCAGAAATTGGCTGGTTACCCGTACAATTTAAGCAAGGTCATGGAAATAGCAAGATACATCCCAACAAAAATGGACTTGATAATAGCGCCTGTCTGGATGCCTGGCTTTAATGATGAAGAACTGCCTAAATTGGCGAAATTCGCTCAGGAAGTTGGAGCCGGGAAAAATTGCCCACCAATAGGCATACAGAACATGCTTAACTACAGGTTTGGAAGAAACCCTGAAGAAGCTGTGCCTATGGAAGAATTCTATAAGAAAATGAATGAGCTTGAGGAAAAGCACAATATCAAGCTTATTTTTGATAAGGCAGATTTTGAAGTTGAGGAGCTGCCAGAGCTGCCAAAGCCATTCAGAAAAGGGCAAATTGTAAAAGCAGAGATAGTGTTGCCTGGCAGGATAGGCAATGAAAAGCTTGCAGTAGCTGAGGAAAGGCTAATCTCTGTGCTTAACTGTTATAAGGAAGAAGGAACTGTAAGGCTAAGAATCAAAAGGACAAAGCATAATATTTTCTTGGGAGAGCTGCTAAATTAAGGCAATTCCAAGTTAAGTGTCAAAACACGTAAATAACCTTCTTCTTCAAAAATTTTCGGACGCGGGCAGCTTTAGCTGCCTTTGTCCGGAGCGTGT
>JAGVYA010000074.1 GCA_018303505.1 Candidatus Woesearchaeota archaeon | reverse complement strand
TTTGCGTTATGCCATCTCCGCTGTCAACTACAAGCACATTATCTGCAGCTGAATCTTTAATGTGTAGCTTACGTGCAGGTATTGTCGTCCCGATGCCGATTTTTCCTTGTACAGTTGCATTTCCACTTACTTCCAATTTTCCTTGTACAGTTGCATTTCCACTTACTTCCAAGTTGTCGCCTTTAGCTATTATTCCTGCTCCATTTACAGCATATGCGATTGCAATTAACAAGAATAGAGCTATCGCTAGCTTCCATGCAGAAATTGAAGGAGTAAACCTAAAACCAAGTATTTTTTGAAGAAAACTTCTTTTTTCATTAATTTTTTCTTCCTCTGTTTTTCTTTCACTCATTTTTTACTCACCTCTGAAGTTTTACATTTTTAATTTTATCGAGCTCATTTTACGGATTCCCATTTTCTGTCAAGCCGCCCTTCAGCAATAATTCTCCATTTTCCTTAATTAAAGCGACTAATTCACCAGCACTCGTAAAAATACCAAAATCGTAAATGCTTGTGCTTGGAGGAATTGGATTCATATTTTGCGATAAAGTTCCATCAATATACATATTTCCATTTGTCAAGTCGATAATAGCAAAATCATCTCCTGCGCCATTTTGCACTCTAAATTCGTTAGTGCCGGTTGCAGCATGCGTTGAATTCTGCTCTAAGATCCCTTTCAAAGTAAGGCTGCCAGCTGCGTCAAAACTTGCTACATTAATTCCACTAGCATTTTGAAGGACGAATATTTTTGGAGGCGCACATCCCACAAGTGAAATCCTAGAAACATATTGCTGATCTATAGAATCTAACGGACGGACACCAGCATCTGCAATTACTAGTTGTGCTGCTGTGCACGCATCTTGCGTGGCAACAGGAGGAGCATCAAATGGCACCGCCTCATTTCCCAAGGAGTTTATGTCAAACCCTAAGTCCTCTGGGTCAATATTTCCGCTGACATACGCCCTTGCATTGGTTGTATTCACTGTTAATGCATCCTTTTTGTCGCCACCATTAGACGAGTAGTAATTATTCACAATGTTTGCCCATGGACCATACCAAACTAAAGTGCCATACCCTCCGCTCCAATCCCATATTATATTATTTCGCAAATCAAGGGTAGTGTTTGTTGCATTTGTTCCGGCATCATCAATACGCACCTGCGGATTTCTTTGCCTAGCCTCTGTAAAGATGTTATGGTGCACTGATATACGGGATGGATTGTATTTGATGAGCATATTCTTTTCAGTTCCATTCGGCTCAGAAAAAATACTCCATGAAACAGTTACATTGTTGGAACCCTCAGTAATGTCAAGATTTCCGTCTGCAGAGCCATTTATAGATACATGGTCTATCACAACATTGTAAGCTCCATAGGCAATCTGAATCCCGTCAATTGATGAATTGCGTACTCTAATGCCCCTGACTGTCACATCATGCGCTCCCTGGTTCCCGCGAATTACGAGCCCGCGATTTCTGAGTGAAATGCCTGGAGGTGGTGCTGTAAAACCGTCAATTGTAACAAAAGCGCCCTTGACATAAATAAAATCATTAAGGAGAATCTCTCCGCCGACATCAAATACAACAGAGCAATTGCCTTGCGACACTGCATCCCTTAAGCTGCCAGGACCTGAATCTTGAAGATTTGTGACATGGCATATGGACTGGCAGACTCCGCAGTCGAAGCTGCAGGACAAACAGCTCTCGCCACCCTCACATTTTGTATCGCCGCAGTTTGTTTCATCATCGTCATATTTGTCAATGCAGCCAGCATCGCTTAAATCAATAGCGCCATCGCCGTCATTGTCAATATTGTCATTGCATTCTACAGTTGGGGTATAACCGCCTATATACACACTCTCGTTTATTTTTTTTATTTCATTGAAGCCTACACCAATTGTGCCAGTTACGTTTGATGGCAGAAATTTGACATGCTCGTTGCCTAGGTAACCAACAACAAGCTCTCTGTTGTCAACAATGCTTATGCTGTAATTAACGCCATTGACAGTTTGAGGCATGGCAAAAACTCTTGTATAACCATCATTCACGGATTTTGCAATTTCTATTTCACGATAAGCAAATTCTGCTATATCTTCAGCAGTTTTTCTATTACTTTCCTCTTTGGCCTCTAACATTCTAGAACTGGTTACTGCAAAAAACCCAAGTATAACTAAAAGCATAAAAGAAGCCAAGACAATAAATTCAACGGCAGATTGTGATTCCTTCGAAAATTTTATAAATTTTTGGGGCACAAAAAATCTTTGATTCGCAAGAAACACTTTGTGTTTCTGCGCACCAAAAAAACTTGGTTTTTTTGATTGTTTTTGTGTGATATTCATAATCGGAAATAACTCTAAAGTTTATTTTCAAAATCTTATTCCCTCTTCTTTTCTCCTATTTAAGAAAACAAATAAAAGTATAACGGGCAGCAATAACATTATTATTGAGATAGTGCAGATTAATGTATTCTTTTTCTGGGCTGAAAACAGATTGCTTGCCGGCCTATCCATTAAGCTTTGCTCTGTTTGAGGCTCCTGCGCTGAACCTTTTTGCTGTTCTTTTTGGGGCGAGGGTTGAGCAGAATTTTTCTTTGCAGGAATCAACGCATCTTGCTTGACTTTCATTAGAGCAATCATTAATGCATACTTTCCCCAAGCTTGGGCATAATAACTAACTGCATGTTTTGGAAAATGCTGAAATCGGCAAAAGTGGCAGAAATAATAAAAATATGGCAAATAACCTCTTTTTTTAAAAAACATGTTGCTATCCATCATCCTCAATATAAATGCAAAAATCATTTTTTGCTTTAAGGGATTTTTTGAAATCATCATAAGCCATATTTTGAATTTCTATCAATTTGTTTTCATCCACTATGCCGTCATTCGCAAAACTTATGGTATGATCATCTAAAATCATCTCTGTTATCTTTTCCGCTTCCGTTTCGTTCGCGCCAGTTTTGTCATAAATAACTGCAATCATGGCTATAACAGCTGCAATAAGAACAAGCATTATTTCATCGATTTTAAAATTTAATTTTGGCATTTTTTACTTATCTTTTATATAATTTCTTCTGCAAATTTTTGGCCTTCTATATAATCTGCTAAATCCAAGTTACTTTTTATACCTAATTTTGATAATAAGTCCATTATTTCGGATATAGTTAAGCCAGCGATTTCTGCAGCTTTGCCTATAGAAATTTTGTTTTCTCTATATTGGATTATAGCAAAATATATTTTTCCTAATTCCACGAGATCCCTTACAGTAGTAGATTTATCTTTTCTCTCTTTCAATGAAATTTCTTCTATAATTTTTAAATCCTCTTTCGGCAGCCTTACAGTCATTACATTTTGCAGTCTTTTCATTTTAAGTCCTCCTTAAGTTTGTGAAGTATCTCATCTGAGTATCTCCCAAATTTTTGTAATTTTTTTATTATTAAATTGGCATCAATTTCTGTGACAAAATTTTTCTTGTAAAATTGAACCACTAATTTTGGTACTGTTGTAAAGTTGATTTTTAATATTCTGCATGCATTTATAGCTTTTTTATCATCGGTTATTATTCCTGATTTGATTTCTATGCATAAACTTATGGCTTCAGACTCTCCTTTGCCTAAACTAAAATCCTTTAGGATTTTATCGCATAGGTTTCTATTTGAAATTTCTTTTTTTACTATTAATCCTTCCTTAACTCTTCTTTCTATAAGTTGCGCATCAAATGAATCTTTTTTTGCTGTGCATTCTGTGTATACTTGCTCTGGAATTAGTAGTCTTAGTTTGATATTCTTGATAGCAATATCCAAAATATCTATCTTAGCTAATAAAATAAGTGACGAGCTATCAATTACTATCATGTAGTATAATGTACTACATAGGTAGTATTTAAAACTTTATATTCAACCGCAAACTGCAACAACTAGCTTTACTGGTTTTCCATTATAAACAACGATTCTTAACACTTGCTTCAATCTCTATCTTTGGCTGTGGACTGCCAGAAGCGCATGTCACATAATAGGTTGCATTGTAATCCCTAACCCAGCCTGGCTGAGAGTTGCCTCAGGCACTGCCACAGGCACAGGCACCACAGCTACAGCTGACTGCTGGTGGGCATAAATGACTTGCATTAACTGTTTCTGCAAACCCTGAAATGGTCAAAATAGAGCCAATAGTTATAATGGATTGCTTAGAAATCTTGCCCTCTTCACTCAATAAGAAGCTCTTTATCTTTTTTTTAAGCTTTGGAAACATTTTACCTCTTTTTTAGCTATTGAAATATCTTTATTAATAGATTATTTAAATTTTACTGTTTTATTTTATTGAATTTGCGTTGAGACCACCTAAATTAGACATTTTTATAAATATATATGACGTAGAAACTTTGTTGAAGATATGTTTAAAAAACAATTGCTCCAAAACAAACTTAGAACTGAATGTTAGGATTTGCTTTTTGATAAGTCTCCTTCAAAGGTGGGAATATAAATGGCAACATTGCTATAAATTCCTGCTTTGATGTCCTGCTGTACAATTCCAGCATCAAAGAATACATCAAAGAGCCGGGCATGAACTCGTATCTTGCCGCCCCATTCTGTCCTTTCTTTTTTTGTAATACTCTCATGCCAATATACTCCTTTAATTCATCTGGCTTATTATACCTATCAAGCAATTCCTTTACTGTTTCTTTATCTAAATCACTATCTTTTAATCTACTCCCTAATGTGTCTAGGAACTGCTCCAATCCTGCTTTCTTGTTTATAAGGTTTATATCTTTGATTATCTTAGTTTTACCGTCCCAATAAACTGGTCTGCCACCGTCTATACCTAAAGTGAAAGGGTCTAAACCCGGCAAAGGAGATTTATAAGTTCTGAATCCTTCTCCTTTTGAGGAAGGACCTGCATCTTCCATCTTTGCAATTCGTAGATCTAGATGAGGAGGCTGATACCCACTAGGTGGAGGTCCTCTGCCAGTGTTGCCAGAAATTGCTGTAATTGTATCTATATTCACTAAGTCACTATATGTCTTAACAAATTTTGAGAGATGAAGATATGAACTTCTGAATGCTGGTCTGCGGTCTTCAATAGAGCGAGCATGCCATATAGTCAAAATGTCTGCGCCATTTGGAGTGGTTCCTGTTTGGAAAACACGCCCTCTGGCAACAGGAGTTACTGGTGTTCCAATTGGCACATCATAATCTACTGCGCCATACCCCTGATTTATCGGTTGGTTTCTATGATGCTCAAAATCAGCTGGCAGTCCAGTAAAAGGATGAATCATCAAAGATGGACCTCGGATTAAATCCTGACTCATTAGCCAAGTTTCCCATGATTCACCTGCGTTTGCATTGCCTTTAAGGTATCTTTCTGCAACTAAGATGCCTGTAAGCATTGCCAAATAATTGAGAAAAGACCTTCTGTCTACTTCAAAAGTAGGGGCATTCACAGCTCGTTTATCTAATTTCTGAAGGCCTTTGTCAACTAATCGGGAATCTCTAACACTATCTTCTATTATCCCTGCAAGTTTATCTCTTTCTTTCATTGTTTTATATCATTCTAGGTATTTTGTTCCTTTATAAACCTTTTACTATATAAAAGTGATGAATTTGAGGCTGAGTGGCTCTCCCTAATTTCATGAATTTCTTTCAATGCTTTAGGTTTAGAAATCACTCACATAAGCAGCCATCTCCATAGAGGAGTGTATTTGATCTTTTTGCCTTCGATTTTTTCTTCCCCTTCCTTATCTTCAGTTATTATAAGCAAATTATTGCACTTAAGCTCTTTACTTGCCTTAACTAATGCCCTAATCTCCCTCTTTTTTGTGTCATAATCGCTTATTTCATAACAAGATTGAATTAGCTGCTTAACTTTTAAACCTTGCTTGATAACAAAATCAACCTCTTCTTTTTGCTGATTTCTCCAATAATACGCATCTTGTTTTGGATCGCTGGATAGTTTTCTCTTCAATTCCAAAAAAATAAGATTCTCATATAGTCTGCCTAAATTTTTTGAGAATTTTGAGGAAAGCGCTGTGATGAACCCATTGTCAATTAAGTAAATTTTTCTTGGATATTGCATTTGGTCCTTAATTTTTAAAGAGAATAATTGAAGGCTATGCAAGAAGTATGAATTCTCGATATAGGAAAGATAGCTTTGTATTGTACCTTTGCCGACTTCGAAATTAAGACTTTTTAAAGTATTATATAGCTTGCTTATAGAATAAGAAGTTGAATTAAGCAACAGATTTAAAAGTGCCTTTAAGCTTTCCTGATTTCTTATTTTAAATCTTTCAATAATATCTCTTCTAATTACTGTATTGTAATAATTGTGTATTATTTCAATTTTTCTGTCTTCATCTGCCAGCACAACCTCTGGCATGCCTCCGAACTCCAAATAGTCTTTAAAAGCCCTTATTATTTTAGCCTTTTCATTTTCAGAATGATCTACTACTTTTAAATTGATACTTTTATTATTAAATTTGAGATACTCCTTAAAGTTTAAAGGAAAAACTTTTACTTCAAGAAACCTGCCTCTGAGTTCTGTCGGGATTTCTTTGCTAGACATTTTTGAAGAAGAGCCAGTAACAAAAATCCTTATTTTCTCAGAATCATAAACTCTCCTTAACCACTTACTCCATTCAGGAATATTATGCACTTCGTCCAAAAAAAGAAATTCAAGTTGCTTGTTATACATTTGTTTTATAGCTGGAAGAAGATTAGTCAAGAATTCTGTTTTGAGTGGTATTCTTTCATCCTCAAAATTGACATAAACAGCTTGTTCTTTACTTTTTTCTTTTAACAATTTTTGGATAAGGCTAAAGATAAGAAAAGTCTTTCCTGTTCTTCTAAACCCCGTTATTACTACAATTTTATTTGGTTTTGTGTCTGCATACCCCAATAAATCGGTTTCCCTGCTAATCACCTCTGGCAATGTCTTTTCCTTCCACTCATTCAAAATTGTCTTGGTTAATTCTGCCATAGTACAATTCTTTAGATTATTGTACTATATAAATTTTTGCATTTAAAGAAAGGATAAATTTAATACTTAAAACCTTCTCACAAATCCTGCAATTTTGAGTAATGTTTGCCTTCTGATATTATTCACTTAATGTAGCGTATTTAGAATTTTTAATACGCAAGAATTGCCGATAGACTATGCAAATTTTAGCCAAAAGCTACAGATGAGATAGGGTAAAGTCAAGTTATGTGCGCTGACTTTCTTTTGTTAAAATTATAAAACCACATGCCAAAGAATGCTTTGGCTCCGTTAATACTTTGAAAGGTGCTA
>JAGVYA010000071.1 GCA_018303505.1 Candidatus Woesearchaeota archaeon | reverse complement strand
ATGTTAATTTATATGTATATAAAAATAGTTATTATAAACACATTAATTTAAAATATAGAAAATACTATAATATAAAACTTATAAAATATAATAAAAAACTAAAATATTTAATTAATTACAATTAAAAATTTAAGCAAAAACATTAAATTCTTGCAAAATTTTAATCAAAATGTCGGAAATTTTTATTATGTATTTAAATTTGTAAAAATTTCCGAGCATGCTCAAAAATCACTGATTCATTTTACGTGAGTAATGTGCATCAGTGGTTGTTATGGTGATTTTTGACAAATGAAAAAAATTTTTATTATTTTTTCGTTAATTTTTTTAATAAGCTGTGCAAAAAATTTTGATGAAAAATTCAGTGAGATTTACATTGACAATGGCAATAATCTAATCAAAATTAAAGCTGAAATTGCCGACGATAATGAAGAGAGATTGAAAGGTTTGATGTTCAGGGAAAATTTAAATGAAAATAAAGGCATGCTTTTTGTTTTTGAAAATGAAGAATATCAAACATTCTGGATGAAAAACACTTTGATTTCTTTGGACATTATTTTTATTGACGAAAATTTGAAGATTGTTGACATCAGATATGCTCAGCCATGCAAAGAAGAACCTTGTGTCCTGTATAAATCGTCAAAGCCATCAAAGTATGTGCTGGAAGTTAATGGAAATTTCACAATTATAAATAATGTAAAAATAGGCGATAAACTGATTTTCAAATAGAAATTCAGAATCAAATTACAAAAGTTTATAAATAACCTTGTTAAAGAAAAATCAAAAATGAAAGAATTGATGTGCAAGAAATGCGATGAAAAGATGATGAAGAAAGGAATCATTCAAAGCGGCAACTCAAAATATGATGTATATCATTGCAATGAATGCGGGCACGAGGAGATGAAAGCCATCAGCGTAAATCCGAGTTATCATAGGTGAAAATTCAAAAATATAAATTAAAATCAAAATGGAATATATGACAATGGACACACATTAAGACCAATGCTCTAAGAGCAAATTAACCTGAGGCAAGGCAGTCTTTGGTTAAGAGGTCTGGATGGTGTCCAGAGTGAAAAAGAAATTCTTGGAATGTAATATACATGGTTTAACCTTGTTTAGATGCAAAAGAAGATGCTGGCAACGAAAGAGTGGAAAAGATAAAAGTTTTGGTGACGAGTACACAGAAAAATGCTTTAAGTGCGTTAATCAAGGAAGATACCGAAAGATAGAGCAAGTTAAAGAAAAGGTAAAACATTTTAGAATATAAGTCCAAAATCGTTCTCAGCGTACATTTGGCAAAATCGAGAGAAAGTTATTTATGTGTCCTCATCTAAAATTAAACAATTTTGAAATTACGAAGGTAATTAAAGATGAATTTTCAATTTCAATAATTGCTAGAGCTAAATAAACAAATAGATTAAGCTATATCATATCTTCTGTTTTCAACACTCTCGCTTTATCCTGCTTCTCAAAATGCCTATCATCTGACCATATTACTGAGTCATCAATACTTAATGCAGTCGCTATAAAAACAACATCTTCTGGATCAATATGTTCCATTATTTTCTTTGCTTCATCCCAATTTTTTTCTATTTCTTCTGTAGGCACTAATTTAACATACTTAAACAATGTTGCCATAAGTTTATCGTATTCTGCTTCTGTAAGTCCAGACTTTTCCAAAATGTAATTTTTATATTTTCTAATTTTGTGCAAAGAAGGTTCTGGAAAGTAAAAATCAAACTCAGAATTCAAAATTATCTTTCTGGTTGTTGAATCACGTATCAGCGCAGAAAGGATAACATTTACATCTGTTATCACTTTCATCTTTTGTTCAATTCCTCAAAAACATCTCTGTCTATCTTATGAGCAATTCCATCCACATCTGCCTGCGTCAGCTTGCTTCTCTTTGTTAGTTTATCCATTACCTCTAAATCATCTATTTTTTCAGAGATAGATTTCCTGACTACCTCACTCCACCTAATTTCAGAGTGCTTCTTCATTTTCTCATGCAATGCTTCGGGTATTGATAATGTTACATTTGGCATTTTCATCACCTTATGTGGGTTAATGTGATTACACATATATAAATCTTTCTATCGTTGGGGTGGGTGGCGGGGGGATTGGACGGGGGCTGGATTGAGTTTCTTGTTTTCGTATTGTTTCATGTTAATCAAACCTCATAATCTGTTAGTCATTTTCACTCTGGAAAGAGTGTCTTTATCTATCGAACATCGGAAAAAGTACGTATAATAGCCGAAGTTATGCGAGGTTTTTTCCCTCGAAAATTTTGGCGAGGAAAATTCGGCAACCCATGAATTTTCACTCCTGACAAAATTTTCAGAGCTGGAAAAAACTTAGGCTGAGCGACATTATGAAATAAGGAGCGAACCGCATAACGAGTATTAGATGCCTGAAAGGTTTTAAACTTTTGCGGACACAAGAATGCTTTTGTTGTACTTTTGGCAAAAATTAGGCAAAGATTTTTATAGTAGTTTGAATTAAGGATTAATGACATGGAAAAGTCTTTATTAAGTAAGTTATCGAAGGAATTAGAAATTCCAGAAACGAAAATGTTAGACGAGAGTCTTAATGTTTTTCTAGATTCAGAATTAAGAAATGCTTCTGCTGAAATTTTGAAAATCAAAAAACAATTTAATGTTTCTAAGCCTGAAGAACTAAAGAAGAAAATTGAATCTGGCAAAGTAGAAGAGCATCCTGCTTGGGAACGACTTATTTTTTGGGAAAATTTAAATAAGAGAATCAAGGTGGTTAATAATTGGATGCAGAGATTGCATATCTCAAGCTGAAGAATATAGCACTACAAGAATTTCCAGACGTTGTAGTTTCTGCTTCTATTCTGAGAGGACCTTTGAATGTTGCTAAAAGTCTCAGATTATTTTTCATTGATAACTCTTTTCTTGAGATATGGCTTACTGACAAAAAATACTCCTATCATTGGCAGAGAGCAGATGGAAAAATTTACAGGCATGATAATGCACCACACAAGAAACATAAACACATAAAGACTTTTCCTAAACACTTTCATTATGGTTCTGAAAATAATGTCAAAGAAAGCAAAATTGCTGATAATCCTGAAATTGCAATAAGAGATTTTATGAATTTTGTTAGAGAAAATCTGTAATTTTGCCAAAAGTTCGCTTTACGAAAGTACAGGCGAAGACAAAAGGAGAAATAATGGCTTTGATTGTAAAATTCGTAGGCTATTAGACGGACTTTTGAACTTTTATTGGTCTTTCCATTGCAACAATCATATCATCTATTCCTTTCTGAACCCATTCTCTCGTTTGAGGATTTCTTGTAATTCGTTTCCAAATTTGCATACCTAAATAATGATGTGTCCCTTTGTAAATATCTCCCAAACCATCAGCAGCCATTACTGCTAATGGTACTGCACTCGCAGCCGTCAAACCATCTAATGCAAGAAAGGCGACTCCTGCCGCTTTATACTCGATAGGATAATCACCTAACAAAGCTTCAATAACTTGATAATCACCTAACAAAGCTTCAATAAATTTTCCATAATCAGTACCTGACAAAAGTTTATAATCAAGATAACCAAGAAAACCTGCACCTGATGTCTGGGCTACGCCTCCAATTCTCCCAAGCGTCTTCAATTTCATTTTTTTGGAGGTAATTCCCGAGTATTTTTAAATTTTCACATTTTAAGGGCGGGAGGGTGGGGGTTTGGTGGATGGAAGGATTGATTTTGTTTTTTTATTGTTTTTTTAGTTAATGTAGCATTTTCACCAAAAAACAGCAAATGCAACAAAAAAGCATAACTTTCATGCTTGGAAGTAGGCTAAAACATCTGTTAATGCGTATCAAAGCCATTATTTCGGTGGTTAATACGAATGTTAATGAGTGAAATTATAAAAAGTGTCCGCAAATGTTCGTATAATGTCTTACATTAGACGAAAGGCAATAAGTCCAAGGGCACAGTATCAGTCGTTTGCATTAGACGAACTTTAAGCAAAAATTTAAAAAGTTTTATATACTCAGAAGCATCTGATTTTGAATGAACGAAATTCATTTTGAAGTAACATCCAAACTCGACAAAAGAGTTTATGTTACAAAATCAAGATGGGAGTTAATTATCAAAACTAAACATCTTGAGATGGAAGGCAAAGAAAAAGAAGTCAAAGGAACATTAACCAATCCAGACGAAATAAGGCAAAGTGTTAGTGATGATTCAGTTTACCTTTACTACAAAAACTATGGAAGATTATTGGTTTCGGTTGTTGTAAAGCACAAAAACGGCGATGGATTTATTATAACAGCGTATTACACAGACAGAATAAAAGAAGGAAAGCAATTTTACAAGGCAAAATGAAGAAAATAAGAGTATTTTTCGACAAGGAGGGCAACACCTTAGATGTGTGGTTTGAAAAGCCAAGAAAAGTCATTAGCGAGGAAACTGGAGAAGAAGTTATCTTGAAGAAAGATCCAAAAACAAAGAAAGTCATTGGGTTTGAGAAATTAAACTTTATTTCTGGAAAAGAAAAAGTAGAAGATTTGCCTGTTGAAGTGGTTGTTAGTTAGTTCTTAAGTCCAAGGGCACAAGAATTAAATCTTATTTATTGGGCGAAGTTTGAATAGACTTAAAGTGATATCAACTTACTTATTTAACCCTAGCTCTCCATTCTCTATTTTTAGCTTCTGGTAGATTTAAAAAAATAATACCACCTTGTCGTGGATCTCTAAACTCCATAGGCTGTGGTGTTGGATTAAAATGATAAAACACAAATCCCTCTTCTCTCGCCTTAGTAGCAAAATATTCAGAAACTCCAATATGAGTTGATGGCTTGTTGTAATCGTCAGTCAAAATAACTCCTCCAGCACTTAAACGGGGCAGATTTAATTCAAAAAGGGCTGCAGTTGTAAAGTAATCATGAGCAGCATCAATGAACGCGAAATCTATAGTTTGGGCATTAAGAAATGCGTCAAGTGTTTCTACAAAACTTTTTCTTATAACCTTACCTTCTTTTAGCATCTTTTTAAATTCAGCATTCAAAACAGGCAAGCTTGCTGATGCAATCAAATCTAATGTCTCGTCGCTTAAAATATTTGTGCGGACCTGATTTACTTTATAGGCCTCAGGAGAATCTTTATATTTCTCTCCAATCTGCAATTCTCTCATTCTTACAAATGCTGTATCAGTAGAATAAGGAGTTTGAATATCTGCACGCTCTTTGTCTGGTAGGTCAACTGTTAAAATGCGTGCATCTTTTGGAGAAAGTTCAGTCATTGCCCTCGTGCTTCTTCCATAAGCAGTCCCATATTCCACAAGAACCTTTGGGTTAAGCCATGACACAACTCTGTGTAATAATTCTGTTTCACTTGGACCTAGCTGGCCGTAAACATCTTCAAACTGTGTTTGATCGTAAGGAGTGTTCATAATGCCTGGAAAGATTTTTTCTAAATCCTGTTGCCACCCTTTTGCAATAGCATATGGTCCAGGATGCCTCACATATCTCTCAGCTAAAACTCTATCTGATAATTCAGTGGGCGGTAATATTTGTGGAATTTTCATGATGTATGGGTTTTTGGTAGCTTTATAAATCTTTCGCTTTTTACCACAGTTAAGTAATGAAATCACTGTCGGGTGGGTGGAGGGGTGGACTGGAAGGTGGGCTGGATTGAATTTGTTTTTGTTGAAATTACAGCAAAACAATGAAATCACTAAAATTTATCAACTTTAATACAAATAGTCCTACTTACGTTAATGAAAAGTGCCCTTGGAAAGTTTTTTATGAGTAAAGCGAGTAAAAAACCGAAATTATTATTCTAAAGAGCCCAAAAAGTTCGTATAATAGCCGAAGTTTGGCGACGAGAACTGAGGCAACCCACAGTTCTCGCTCGTCGTTTTTGAGGCATCCCACAAAAACAGACGAGACTTTTCGCCAAAGAAAAGTTTGCCAAACGAGTATTAGATGCCTGAAAGGTTTTAAACTTTTTTGCCACCCAAGAACGTTCTCAGCGTACTTTTTTTGAAGAAAAAGTTTGTATAATGCATTGCATTATGCGAAGCTGAGAAGAGAAACCCCATTTTCGAGTGTAGAATTCGTTAGCTATTGGGCGAACTTTTTATCCATGCTCACTTCTTCTCCTATTGGCATTTATAAGATAATCTGCAATATTGGCTGCAAGCAGTGCACCAAAATACTCCTTACCTCTACCTTGAGAAATTGAATAGGACGCTAGTAGTGCTTGTGAGCCAAGCGCACTAATTACTTGTCCTGACAAATCACTAACTGCTTCTACAAAAAACCTACGGTCATCAGTTTCTACCCATTTATGAACATAATCATCACTTATTTTATTCAATCGACTTATTCCAGTAGTTAATAAGAAAGGAGAGTACAAACCATGTAGTGCACCTTTCGCAAAACTTCTTGCAGTGTACTCATGTAAAACATCTCTCACAAATTCCCTCACAGCATTCACTACATGAGTTGCATCATGTTTTAGTATATCAGCAAGACTTGGGATTGTCTGTACTTGTTCTGTGTTCATCTATTGTAGGTATTTTCTGTAACTATTTAATTTTTTCTATTAACGGGGTGGGTGGTCGGGGGGATTGGAAGGGGGCTGGATTGATTATTTTGTTTTTATTGAATTTTTTGTTAATGAGTTATTGTAAAATTCACAAAAACATGAAAAAACGTAAGTTTCATCAAAAAAGGCTAGATAAATTCTCGAAAATGGGGTTTCGGTTGGTTAAATTGATTATTTTCATACGTGAAAAAATCAAAGTTATAA
>JAGVYA010000043.1 GCA_018303505.1 Candidatus Woesearchaeota archaeon | reverse complement strand
ATTGTTACAGTTACACCTCCTTTCAGAGAAACATCTTTTTTTATGAAGTCTCCTGTTGTATACATTTGATAGCCAATTTGTATTAAAGCAAGAAAAAGCATTAAGAATGGAATGATTAATAGCAGTTTGTACTTTTTGTCATAAATTTCAAATAAAGTTTGCTTTAATGAGTTTTTTTGCTGGATGTTTTTTTGTTCCATAAAATTCAACCACCTAAAGAAGTTTAAAGAAAAGTAGATACTTAATAAAGCTTTTTATAAAATAACCTTATCTCCCGCAAGCCTTTACATGTCGGAAATTCTTATTATCTATTGGAATTTGTAAGAATTTCCGAGCATGCTCAAAAATTGCAACTATTTTTTAATTATTTATTGCAATTTTTGACAAACCCGTAAAACAATGGAGAAGGATTTCCAAGCCTTGATTTAAACTCCGGATGACTTTGTGTGCCAATAAAAAATTCATTTTTTGACAATTCAATGTATTCCATCAATCTTGTTTTGTCGCCTCTCATGTAATAACCAGAAAATACCATTCCTCGCTTTTCCAATAAATCAACATATTTGGGATTAACCTCATATCTGTGGCGATGCCTTTCCAAAACAGTTTTTTTATTTTTTTCTAAAATTCCTAATCTAAAAGCTTGACTTTTGTCTTTCATTAATTCCTGTATTCTTTTTTCATCTTCTTTTAATCTTCCTGTTTCTTCATACAATTTCAAAACTTTGCTTTTGTCTTTAAGAATTGCAGCATAAGCTCCAAGCCTCATAGTGCCACCGTACATATTCTTTTCCAAAATTTCTCTTTGAGCAGGCTGAACATCAATTACCGGAGCATTAGTTTTTGGACTTACCTCTGTTGTATGCGCATCTTTTAAGCTGCACACATTTCTTGCAAATTCAACAACAGCTAATTGCAAGCCATAACAAAGTCCAAGATAAGGAATTTTATTTATTCTAGCATAATTGATGGTATTTATCTTGCCTTCAACACCAGAAGCGCCAAAACCTCCAGGAACAATGATGCCATTGTATTCTTTCAATTCAGTCAATTTCTTTTTGTTATTTTCAAACATTTTTGAGTCAAGCCAGTTTATTTCAACTCCAGCATTCAGGGAAGCTCCTGCATGCATTAAGGCTTGGTTTATTGATATATAGGAATCCGCTAAATTGTAATCGCCAATGTCAATGTACTTGCCAACAATAGCAACCTTAACAGTTTTTTTCGGATTTAAGATATTTTCAACAAGCTTTTTCCATTCCGCCCAATTTGGCTGCTTTTTTGATTTCATTCCAAATTCCTTTAACAGCTTATCTCCAAGCTTTTCTTTTTCCAGATCAAGAGGAATCTGGTAAACAGTTTCAATGTCTGGCTCAGAAATCACATGCTCTGATATTATATTTGCATAAGTTTCTATTTTCTTTTTTCTTACGACATCTAAAGATTTTTTAGCCCTGCAGATTATGAAATCAGGAAATATTCCATGCTCGCTTAGCAATCTTATTGCCTGTTGTGTTGGCTTTGTTTTCATCTCTTCAATATGGCTCGGAATAGGTAAATAGGTAACAAGAACATAGCTAAGATTCTGCTTTCCAATCTCCCTTTCAAGGCTTTTTAATGCGAATAAAAAAGGTATGTTTTCGTAGTCACCAATCGTGCCTCCCACTTCTACTAAAACAAAATCAAAATCGTTGCTTGCGTCCTTAATCCTTCTCTTTATTTCATCAGGGATATGGGGAATAAACTGAACAGTCTGGCCAAGATACTCGCCTTGGCGTTCTTTGTCAATAACTGTTTTGTAGACTTGCCCTGTTGTTATGTTGTTTCTTTTTGGAATGTCTAAATTAAGAAATCTTTCATAAGTGCCAAGGTCTTGGTCAATCTCGCCTCCATCATCTGTAACCCATACTTCGCCATGCTCTGTTGGCCTTAGAGTTCCTGCATCATAGTTGATATAAGGGTCTATTTTTATTGCAGTTACCTTGTAGCCATGCTCTTGAATAATTTTGCCAATAGAAGCTGTTGTAACGCCTTTGCCAACGCCGCTCATTACTCCGCCAGCTACAACAATGTACTTAGGCATAGAAAGAAACACCTCTTGAGAAATTATTAAAAAAGTTAGAAAAATTAAATCTGCTTTGCAAATTTACAGCTCGGCGTCGCTTTGTTGTCATTGCGCTCCGCCTCGCCAATTCATTCATTAAAACATAAAATAAAGAGACAAATCGATAGCAACTGCTTATTAAAAATCCAGAATTAATATTAATATTGCACAAATTTAGTCGTTGCATTAATTGGAAATGAAACAAGTTTTATTTATAATTTTTGGTTTAGTGAATAAGTAGGAATTGTTTTCAATATTGAAAGTAACTATTATAAATTTCTCTATAACAATATTTAAATCTCTGAATGTATTAATAAAATCAAGATGGACCTAACACAAAAAAAATGCGTGCCTTGCGAAGCTGGGACTAAGCCTTTGGAAGAAGCTAAAGTAAATGAATTATTAAATCAAATCCCAAATTGGACATTAAAAGATGGGCATCTCTATAAAAAATTCAAGTTTAGGAATTTTATTGAAGCGATGAAATTTGTAAATGAAGTTGCTGAAATTGCAGAAAATGAAGGACATCATCCTGATTTTTCTGTTCATTACAACAGAGCTGCTAAGATTGATGAATTAACTCAATAAACTTATCATTCCAAACAAAATAAACAAAACAGAAGTTGCAATTTTTATTTTATTTGCAGGAATCTTTTTCGCTATTTTTGCACCTATAAATACATTCAAGCCAATGGCTAAGGCAAGAGCCAAAAATACCCCTAGAAATATATGCAAAGGCAATAGGTATTTTGCAGCCAGCAAGCCTGAGCTTATCTGCGTCTTATCGCCAAATTCGCTTAATAAAACAGTTAGAAAAGCAACTGCAAATGGCATTTTTGTTTCAATTTTCTTCTCTTGTCCTTTAGCTTTTTTAATATAAGGCTTTATTAATCCATAAACACCTAAAAGAATAAATGCAATTCCTATGATTATTTTTATGATATTTGATTGAAACTGGAAACTGAAAAAATATCCCAGCATTATTGCAATTGCGTCCATAAAAGAGTGCGCGATTAATGCCCCAAAGAATACTTGAAAGGCTGACTTGTACCTTAATGCCAGCCCTAAAATTATCAGCTGTGTTTTGTCTGCTATCTCAGAAATAAACGTAAAAAACAATGCAATAAAAAATGCTTCTAGCATTTCGCTTTAATTATTTTTAAAGTATAAAAATTTAACCTGTAAAAGCCCTCATCAATCCAGTAAAAACCTTATAACCGTCAAAGCCGGGTATTGGCAGCATATTAAATATAAACAAAAACATATTGATTCTTTGAGTTAAGAGAAGCAACAAATAATATTTTTTCCTGTATATTTTATTTTTTAATAAATACCAAGAGCCAAGCCATAAAACCAAGTTTACAAACGGACCAGCCATGGCAGTTAATGCGAATTGCAGTTGCGTGCCTGTGCCGCTGATTCCAACAAATCCAGGAACAAAAAACATAAATCCAAAGCCAGTTAGTTTTGAAATGATTGTAAAAATTCCAAGCATCAAAGTGAATGTGCTTCTGTAAAAAGCATAAAAAATTGCATCCAAGCCAAAACCAAGAGCCACAAACTTGTGCGCCAATTCATGCAAAATAATTGCTGGTGCTGTTGCCGTGATTGCAAACTTCAAGCCCTCAAAATCAAAGCCTCTTCTGTAATGGGTTAATGGGTCATAGTTCTCTCTTCTTATTGGGATTATGCCTGAGAAAATATAACCAACAAAAACAGTCATCAATATCAAATCAATTATTTCTCCAAAAGTTATAAGTGGCATTTTGATTATTTGTTGATTATTTGTATTCAATTATTAAATTTATTGTTTATTTTATAAAATACCCAAAACTTAATAAATTATGTTCTGTTCTAACTATTTATGACAGATTTAGTTGCATGCCTTTCATCCGGAGAGAAAAGCTGGGTCCATGCTGCAAGGCTTATCAAAGAGCAGGAATGGAAAAAAGTATATCTAATCACAAACGATTTTGGCAGAAAGAATTTCAAAGCTGAGAAAGATGTTGAATTTATAGTTGTTGATTTTCAAAAGCCTGTTTTTGAATTAATTGAAGATATAAGAAAAGGATTAAAAGGAAAAATTACTGATCTGGAGGTTGCTTTAAACCTTGTTTCTGGAACTGGAAAAGAGCATATGGCGATCTTATCAGCATTGTTAAAACTTGGAGTTGGCATAAGGCTGATGGCTGTGACTAAAGATGGTGTGAAAGAATTGTAAGATAAATATTTTTCATTAATTTTTATGAGTCAACAATATGTTTTTCTGATTAAAAATTATCAAATATTTTTAGACTTGATTTTACCAACAATCCAACCAATTACTGCGCCGATTAGAAAATAAAGAATCAATGGTGTACCATAAAACAAAAAGTACCCTAAAGGTTTAGTTGAAGGATTAAAAATTAATACTAAAATAAAACCTGGTAAAAAAGGCAGCATCCAGTAAGGTCCGCCACCAGAAGAATGCACCGATCCTACACCTAATAAATCAGACTCACCAAAGGGAACCAAAAAAACAATTACCAAAATAATAATGCCGACTGCTATAACTCCGCCTTTCAGCCAATACGGCCAATCTTTCCACCCCATACTATAAACTTTTGTTTACTTGTATAAAAACTTACTCATTCTTTTTGCTCACATAAACCCAATACCCTGATTTCTTTGCAATAACTCTTACATTGCCAAAAACTTCTTCCATTTTCTTGCTTAGTGTTTTCCCTCCTTTATTGTGGCGAGCAACCAATTGCAAATTTCCATTATTTTTGAGATGTTCGTTTGACTGCTCTATTAATTTAAAACAAATTTCTTTTCCTGCTGTTTGAGGCGGATTTGACAATACAACATCAAAATCATTATTTTTTATTTTTTCATATAGGCTGCCTTGATAGATTTCAGCTTTTATGTTGTTTATTTTAATATTCATTTTAGCAAGCATTACAGCTCTTTTATTTATATCGCTCATTATGATATTTGCATCAAATAGTTTAGCGGCAACAATTCCAAGAATTCCTACACCACATCCTAAATCAAGAACTTTATTATTTTTTTCAATAATCATATTTTCTGCTAAAATTAATGTGCCTTTGTCAATCTTTTCTTTTGAAAAAACTCCTGATGCAGTGTAGAATTCAAACTCCTGTTTTCTGATTTTTTGATTTATTTTTTTAATTTTTAATGGGGATTTCTGCTGTGTAGAGTAGTAATGTTCCATATGTTTATTGTTTTATTTTTATTTTTTGATTGTATTTTCGTTATTGGATTTTTTGTTAATGTTGAGTTTAATTATTTTACAAATTGAATGTTTATATTAATGTTTGCCGTGACAATATGGCATGATTCAATAAAAATGATTATTTTAAAAAAAATAAAAAACTATGCTTCTTCCTGCTCCATTATGTTATATAGATTATACAAAATCCTATCAACGCCTTTAACCAAATCAAAGCCATTTCCTTCTACAACAATGCAGTTATTGTTGTAATAAGCCCTAAACTTTTCTGACTCCTTTATATAAAGAACAAGTTTGTCAGCATCTTCGCATGTTACAATTGGCCTTGTTTTGCAAGCCTCTGTCTCGTTTCTGTCGCATGCGGCAACTGGATCTTTCTCGAATACTTTTGCCATGTGCGTGCTGAAGTCGGCAACAGCCAATGAGACATAAGAAAGCTCCTTCCCGGTTGGATTAAACGTGTTGTAAAATTGGGTTTGATTGTTGAAAAACTCTGTATTTAGGGTTCCTTCTATTGCTATGCCCTTCAAATCCTTAGGAGAATAACGCAAAGCCAAGCTGTATATTTTTGCTCCTTTTGGCGATGTCAGCTGCGTGTACCATAAATTGTCGAGAGTTACAAAGCTATAAACTCCTTTATAGACATAGCCTTGCTCTGGCTTAAGCTTCCCCTTTAAATTTAAAACATGCAGATCTTCCAAAGTTTTTGGCTGGGGCTTATTAAGGATGCTGAAAACAAATATAGAAACAAGCAATAAAATAATAACAGCCACGCTTATTATTAAAGCCTTCTCAGTCGATTGTGAGCGAGTGAGCTCACTCGCATTCGACGATTTCTTTGGCTCTTCTTGTAAGTCTAGTTTATTTGCTTCTTCAACCTTCTTGTCAAATTCTTTTACATCAGGCTCAAGCTTTTCCTTCCATTTGTTATATTCCTCTTTTTCTATAATTCCGGATTCAAAGCTTCCTTTTAAGATATCAAGTTTCTTTTTTGGATCTGTCATTTCATAACCCCAAGCATGCCGTATAATAACCTGTCCTTTACCATTATGAAGTCTGCATTTGCTGAAGCTTCGGCAATAATGCAGTTATTTTCAATATTAATATTTGTTGTATTTCCTTGCCTGAAATAAACAACAGGCACATTTATTGTTGCATTATCGCATGTTATAATCGGAAGATTAAAAGTGTTATTTGTTGTAAACCCTTTTCTAACAAAAATGCCGTAAGCTGCCAAAGTCAATCCCATCTGATGATTGGCAAGCGCTATTGATTCCTTATAAGTGCTGTTTAAGTCGTAAGTAACATCTATTTCAAGCTTTCCCTGCAGTCTTTTGGAAAAATCCTCGAATGCTAAAACGCTTTCCACTTCGCTTGGCAAAAAGCTGAAAGCAGCTTCCCTGCCACTTATTTTGGCAATCCACATATTGCCATTATTGACAAAAGAGAATCCATTGTATTTCACTCTTTCAGTTGCAGGGGAAAAGCCAAAGAACACAAAGCTGACTGACGTGCCTATCATTATAAATACAATAAACAAAATCAAGCCCCATCTTTTCTTTTCCTTCTTATCTTTCATTTTGACGTGACTGCTATATTTGGCAAAATGAAAGCTACGAACGTTAGTGAGTATGCTTTCATTAAAGTTGTCAGAATAAGGAAGTGTATTTAAAAGTTTTTGTAATGTTTGGAATTATATATCCGAGTATACAAATATTTAAATATAATATATCGCCACCGATATAGCGGAAGCGATACATATGATGGCTGGCTACTTAAGATTGATTGTGATGAAGACTTTGTCAAACAGGAAGCTGTCAGGCTATGGCTTGATAAAGCAGATAGAGAAAGATACAGGCACATGGAAGCCAAGCTTTGGCTCTATTTATCCCTTGCTCGAAAAATTGCTTAAAGAAAAGCTTGTTGAAGTTGAAGTTCAGGGAAGGAAAAAACTATATTTTCTTACAATTGAGGGAAAAAAGCATCTAGGCATTATCAACAAAAGCAAGAACACATTAGTTGACAAGCTTATTGCAACATGGAATGCATTCGGCAAGATAACAGACAGAAGGGAAATGGGATTTATGCTGGAAATATTCAACAGCCTGAAAAAAGGGCAGCTTCCATTTAAGGACATAAATCCAGAGCTGAATGAGTTTAGGGCAACAGTATTCGAGCTTTACACAACAGGAAAAGACAGGAAAAAAATGAAGGCTGTGTTGAAAGGCACTGTTAAAAAATTGAGGACAATTAGATGAAAAGGTCAATTATAAAACTTGAGAATGTATGGAAAACATACAAGATGGGCGATGTTGAAGTTAATGCGCTTCAAGGCTTAAATCTTAATATTAATGAAGGCGAGTTTGTGGCTATAATGGGCCCTTCAGGAAGCGGAAAATCAACTGCTGTCAACATGATTGGATGCTTGGATGTCCCTACAAAAGGAAAGATAACTCTGGAGCAGCATGATATTTCAAAATTAAGCGAGTCAGAATTAGCTCAAATAAGGGGAAGAAAAATTGGATTTATATTCCAGCAATTCAACCTTATTCCAACTATGACGGCATTGGAAAATGTTATGCTGCCAATGATTTTTCAAGGATTAAATGAAGAAAAAAGAACAGAACGGGCAATAAAACTGCTTGAATTAGTCGAATTGGGCGACAGGATTAACCACAAGCCTACTGAATTAAGCGGCGGCCAGCAGCAAAGAGTTGCAATTGCAAGAGCGCTTGCAAACAACCCAGAGGTTGTGATAGCAGATGAGCCAACTGGAAACCTTGACAGCAAAACAGGAACAAACGTGCTTGATTTTCTGCAGAAGCTTCACAAAAAAGAGAACAAGACAATAGTTATGGTAACTCATGATGCTAATCTTTCAAGGGTTGCAGAGCGCATAGAATTTTTGAAAGATGGTATAATAGTAAAATCGTTAGACAATGAAAGGTGATAGAAATGGAAAAAATAACATCATTGATTATTTTTTTATTGATAGCATTTGTATTTGCAAGTATTGCGAATGCAGCAGTAAACACCCAATATTTTGGAAAATCTCCAAGCATTATAGTCAGTTTGATTAAACAGGAGCCAGACCAAGTTGAGCCCGGCAAGCAAGTTGAAGTCAGCTTCAAACTGGACAATAATGGGACAACAGCTAATAATTTGATATTTGAAATAGTGCCAGAGTATCCTTTTTCATTGCTGCCAGGAGAAATCTCTTCTAAATTCATAGGCACGCTAGGAACATCACAAGAGGGAAAACAAAGCGTAATTGTAAAATACAAGATGAAGGTTGCGCAGGACGCAGTTGATGGCAACCATGAAATTAAAGTTAAATACAAAAACGACAATATCGAGTCTTGGATAACATTAGAGGGATTCAAAATAAGAGTGCAAACCCATGATGCAATACTTGCAGTTGAAAAATTCCTTACAGTGCCTGCAGTAACAGCGCCAGGCGACAAGGCTAAATTAAGGATAGAGCTCAAGAACTACGCAACTTCTCTTTTAAAGGACATAAAAATATCATTAAATTTGGATAAAAGTGGAGATGAAACAAGGCCTTTTGCCCCTGTTGGCTCCACAAATGAAAAAGTTATTTCCTATATTGAACCGCAAGCAAATTTGCCCATAGAATTTGAGCTGCTTGTTGATTCTGATGCTGCGTCAAAAGCCTACAAAGTGCCATTGAACATTGCATATTCTGATATCCTTAACAGGAATTACTCAAAAACAAATCTTGTTACAATAGTTGTAGGAGACATTCCTGATTTAGGCGTAACATTGGAAAGGACTGAAGTGTACACGCCAGAAACTTCCGGAAACGTTGTATTAAGGCTTGTAAACAAAGGAAATCCTGACATAAAATTCCTGAATGTAAAGGTGATTCAGAATGAAAATGTTAAGATAATAGGCGCAGATGAAGTTTATATTGGAAAGCTTGACAGCGATGACTTCTCGACAGCTGAATTTAAACTGTATGTAAAAGGAAAAGACATTGTTAAAATTCCGGTTCAGGTCGTTTACAAAGATGCAAATAACAACAACTACAAGGAAAACAGGGAAGTTGAACTAAAGCTTTACAGCAGCACGGATGCAAAGAACTTCGGTGTGAAGAAAAACAGCAGTTTTGGATGGATTGTTACAGCAGCCCTTGTTATTGGAGCAGGTTATTACTTTTACAAGAAAAGGAAGAGCAAAAAATAATTTCTCTTTTTTACTATGCTGAAGGATTATTTTAAGTTTGCTTTGAGCACAATAAGCCACAGAAAATTGAGAAGCTGGCTTACCATGATTGGAATATTTATTGGAATAGCTGCTGTTGTTGGCTTGATTTCTCTTGGGCAGGGTTTTAAGCAGGCAATCAATAAGGAATTTGAAAAAATTGGAGTTGACAAGCTGTTTATAACAGCAAAGGGCGGTTTTGGACCGCCTGGGACAAATGCTGTTGTCAAGCTTACAAAGGATGACTTAAAGGCCATAAAAAAGGTTTCTGGAATTGAGAATGCTGCTGGATTTATTCTGGCAAATTCCAAAGTTGAATTTGAAGATGAGGTTGGATTTTTTCCGATTCAGAGCATTCCAAAAGGCGAGGAAAGAAGGTTATTGGCAGAAACCCAGAGCCTTGAAATACAGGAAGGAAGGAACCTAAGAGACAGTGATGGGTTCAGCGCAATAATCGGGATTGGTTTTGTTGAAAAAGAATTGCTTGGAAGAAATCTTAGATTAAGGAACAAAATAAAAATTAATGACAAAGATTTTACTATTGTCGGGGTTCTTGAAAAAACAGGCGACCCTGGAAGAGACAATTCAATTTTCATTCCAGAAGATACTTTAAGAGAAGTGTTCAATGAGCCGGATAAGATTGATACAATTATGGTTAAAGCCGCAAATGTTGAAAATATGCAAATCATTGCTGAAAAGGTAACTAATGATTTGAGAAGATTCAGAAATGTAAAAAAAGACGAGGAAGATTTTGATGTTCAGACTCCTGAGCAATTGCTTGGATCTTTTGGCGATATTTTAAATATTGTCCAGTCTGTGCTTATAGGCATTGCAGCAATCTCATTGCTTGTTGGAGGAATAGGAATTGCAAATACAATGTACACTGCTGTGATTGAAAGGACAAAAGAAATAGGCATTATGAAGTCTGTTGGCGCCCAGAACAAGGACATATTATTGATATTTATTATTGAGAGCGGGTTGCTTGGAGCTCTAGGCGGCTTGATTGGGGTGGTAATCGGATTTGGGCTGAGCAAAAGCGTTGAGTTCATAGCAAAGAACGTAATCGGCACTAACCTGATTGAAGCTTACTTTTCATATACCTTGTTTTTTGGCGCTTTGTTATTTTCATTTTTCATAGGCGCTTTATTCGGATTAATGCCAGCAAGACAAGCAGCATCATTGCAACCAGTCGAGGCTTTAAGGTTCAAATGATAAAGGACTATTTAAAAGTCGGAATAAGTAATTTATTTCACAGAAAATTGAGAAGCTGGCTTACCATGATTGGAATATTTATTGGAATAGCTGCTGTTGTTGGCTTGATTTCTCTTGGGCAGGGAATGAAGGAAGCAATCGGAAATGTTTTTCTTAATATTGGCTCTGACAAGATTATTGTACAGGCAAAGAGTGGCCTTCAATTTGCCGGACCTCCTGGAAGCAGTTCAGCGTCAAATTTGACAACCCATGATATTGATGTCATCAGAAGAGTCAAGGGCGTTGAAGAGGTTGGAGCTAGATTGATAAAGCCTGTTAAACTGGAATTCAACAATGAAGTCAAGTTTTATTTTGCTGCCTCTATGCCTGATGACGAAGAGGGAAGAAGACTAATAACAGAAGTAAACAGGTACGAAACAGAAGCTGGAAGACTGCTCAAAAAAAATGACAAGCTTAAAACTTTTATTGGCAATAATGTGGCAAATAAAGGGGTTTTCAAGAAGAAAAAGATTGAACTTGGGAATACCCTGAAAATAAATGAGGTTGAATTTGAGGTTGTCGGGATTCTTAAAAAAACAGGAAATCCGCAGCAGGACAGGATTGTCATAGTGCCTGAAGATACTTTAAGGGAAGTTTTAAAGATCAACAAGAAAAAAGTTGATGTAATTGCTGTTAAAGTCCAGAAAGGTGTTGATGTTAACAATGTTGCAAATGATATTGAGAAAGCAATGCGAAGAGACAGGGACTTGGAGCTTGGCAAGGAAGATTTTGAAATCCAGACTCCGCAGCAGATTTTGGCTACTTTAGACAATATCTTAACAATAGTTCAAATTGTACTAGTTGGGATTGCAGCAATCTCATTGCTTGTTGGAGGAATTGGAATTGCAAACACAATGTACACTGCTGTTATTGAAAGGACAAAAGAAATAGGCATTATGAAATCTGTTGGCGCCCAGAACAAGGATATATTATTGATATTCATTATTGAAAGCGGGTTGCTTGGTTTGGTAGGAGGCGCAATTGGAATTGCTCTTGGAATTGGATTAAGCAAGCTAGTTGAGTTTGCTGCATTCAAGTTCTTGGGAACAAGCTTGATAAAGGCATTTTTCCCATGGTATTTGATTGCTGGCGCTTTGTTATTTTCATTTTTAGTTGGCACAATCTCGGGCTTGTTACCTGCAAAACAGGCATCTTCTTTAAAGCCAGTGGATGCTTTGAGGTATGAGTAATCTTTCACTTCCCCTTATGCATCTTCCTTAGCTCTTCCTTCAAAATCTTGCCCATTGTGTTTTTCGGCAATGAATCAATAAAATCAACAAACTTCGGTTTTTTGAAAGAAGCAAGTTTTTCCTTGCAATATGCTATAACTTCATCATCTGCAAGCTTTGAGCCAGGATTTAAAACAACATAAGCTTTGACAGATTCGCCAAATTCCTTGTCAGGAACTCCAACAACAGCGCATTCCATGACTTGGGGCATTGATTCAATAACATCTTCTATCTCGCGAGGATATATGTTTATGCCGCCAGACTTGATGACATCTTTTGACCTGCCAATAATGTAGACATATCCCTTTTCATCAATTTTGCCCACATCACCTGTTACAAACCATCCGTCTTTGAATACTTGTTTGTTGTAAGCAGGCTTGTTCCAGTAGCCATTAAATACATTAGTGCCTTTAATCAGAATCTCTCCTTCTGCATTGACAGGCACATCATTAAAATTCTTATCTGCAATTCTCACCTTTACTCCTGGCAAGCAAAGGCCAACAGAGCCTGGAATTCTATCTCCATCATAAGGGTTTGAGAAATTCATCATTGTTTCTGACATACCAGCTCGTTCAAGTATTTCATACCCAAATGCTTTCTTAAGTTTATAAAACAATTCCCTTGATAAAGGAGCAGAGCCTGACACAAAAAGCCTCATTGAAGACAAGTCAAATTTTTCAAGCCCTTCAATTTCTAATAGCTTAAAATACATTGTTGGAACGCCCATGAATAATGTTACTTTTCTTTTTTGTATTGTTTCAAGCACTTCTTCTGCAACGAATTTTTTTCTCAAAATAGTGAAGTTGCCAACATATAAAGAGCCGCATAGAGCAACTCCAATGCCATGTATATGATAGAGAGGCAATGTCAAAAGAAAAACATCATCTTCTGCCCATTTCCATGCCTGCGCAAGAGCCTTGACGTTTGAAGTTACATTAATTTGATTCAAGGCAGCTCCTTTTGGCTTGCCAGTTGTTCCAGAGGTATAAAAAATGATTGAGTAATCTTCATCTTTTATTACAACATTTGGCTCTTTGTCTGAAGCGTTTTTTGTAAGCTCATTAAAATTGTACCCTGATTCGCTGCCATCAACAAGAATTATATGCTTTAAATCTGGCAATTTGGATAAAATATTTTTAACAATCGGCAGCCTTTCTATGTCTGTTATTATTGCTTTAGCGCCAGAATCATGCAAGATGTGATGAATTTCCTGCTCTTTGAAATTTATGTTCATAGGCACCACAATGCTGCCATTTTTGAAATTTCCAAGCAAAGAATAAACAAGCTCAAGGCTGTTTGGCATAAACTGCGCAACTCTGTCGCCTTTGACAATGCCGATGCTTTGAAAAGCATTAGCAGCCTTGTTTGCGTTTAAGTCAACTTCCTTGAAAGTAACTCTTTGCTCTTCAAACTCAATTGCTACTTTGTCAGGCAACTTAATAGCTGTTTGTTTGAATAATGATGCTATACTCATAAAGTTCACTCATAAAAGCCTCTAAACAGCCTCTTTTTAAAATTTACTTGAAAGTGTATAGTAGAGAATATATTTTTGTTATACAAGATGAAAAATATCGAGTTTTAAATAGCACTAGTTTCATTAGAACTATCCAAAGCTAATTCAAGAGCCCTGTACATTCTTTCTTTGGTCAGATTCTCTCGCGCTTCTTCCACTTTTGCACATTCATCAAATCTACCTGCTGATTCTAAAGCTTCTATTGTCTCTTTATATGTTTGAGTATCTATCATACTATAACAAGTAGTGTTTAAATCCAACAAACTTTCAAGTAGATAATACTGCCTTTCTCTTACTTTAAGTGATTCCTCATTAGCAGTACCGTATGCAGCTAATACTTTTTCGGCTTCCGGGAATGTCCTGCACCACTTTAAAGCCGTTTCATAATTTCTAATTAGTGTAAGGTAATTTATCGAGGACTTTCTAGAATGTTCGCTAACAGGCATTCCTTTTTCTAAAGCTCTTAAAGTTGCAGCTATCTTGCCCTCTTCAGTAGAAAGTTTTTCAATCAAATCATCAATGTTTGGAGTTTGCGGCTTCATTTTACAACCAAATTTTGTGCAGGAGGTGGGTGTGTTAAAAACTTTTTATACTCAGGATTTATCAAACTTAAATAAGCGTAGCCAAGTTCTATAATCTTTTTTAAGGAATCAGGATTAGCTTCACCATTTTTTAGTTTACTTTCTAATTTTAATATACCTGACAATAAGTATTCTTTAGCACCAGCCATCCCAATAAATCTTCCATTTTTGATATTAGGAAAATGAATATTGTAATTAGATGTAAAATCAGTTAGTCTTTGAGCTATATCATTTACATCTCTTAATTCTTGAGTAGGAATCTGACTTAATAAATCCAATATCGTGCTATATTGGCGCAATCCTTCAACAGATGGGCTTCTGTCATTGCTAAAGTCTCTCAGAACACCATCGATAGTAGATTTTATTTCAGCAATTCCTTTTGTATCAAGTATTTGATTTGGATACGGTAAAAGTGACAGGTACTCCTTATTTATGCGATAATTAACTCCTTGAAGCATTTCATATAGATTATTATGCACCCTATCTATTCCACCATTCTGAATTGTGCCCAATACAGGTTGCCGTAATATTGACTTTTGCATATCACTATATCTTTTAAGAAGTATATTTAAATCTTTCTATTTTTACCACTATTTAATAACAATTTAAGCAAGCCTCTGAGGAGATTTGAACTCCCGACCTGCTGCTAACCCGTATCTTACGAGGCAGCCATTCTAACCGGGCTGAACTACAGAGGCGAGAACAAGATTTATTTAATCGCTTTTAAAATTTCTTCTTTTGAGGCAAACTTCTTCTGGCATTCAAAGCAAACTTGATGCAATTTGCCTTTGCTGTCTTTTATATAAGTGCCTAGGATTTTGTTCAAGAACGTTGTGTCTATCGATTTACCGCAGATTGTGCATTTCATAATAACAATGGATTTTTATTGTTTTATAATTCTTTTTGTTTATTGATTGTTTTATTTGCTATAAATGATTAATTAGTAAAATCTTCCGCAATATTTAAAAACTGAGGGTATTTTTATTTTATCATGTATTGTTTTTTGCAAAAATTTCAGAAACAATTTTTCTAGTGAATTCTATACACTTTTATTAAAATGACACGAATAGCTATTGTAGACAACGAAAAGCTGAAGGATATGCAGGAAAAGCTGCACATTCAAAGCATTTGCCCTGTTAATAGAACAGGAAAAGAGTGTATCAAGGTAGAAGATGGAAAACTTACAATAGATGAGCATTTATGCACAGGATGCGGCATATGCCCAAAAGCAGCCCCTAATGCAATAAAGATAATCAATTTGCCAGAAGAAGTGAAGACAAATCCTATTCATAGGTATGGAGAAAACAAGTTTGTGCTTTATTCTATTCCAACTCCAACTTTTGACAAGGTTACTGGAATTCTTGGCGTTAATGGCATTGGAAAATCAACAGCTATCAAGATTTTAGCAAATGTATTAAAGCCAAATTTTGGCGATTGGACAAGGTACGAGACAGATTATGATGAACTGATAGAGTTTTTCAAGGGGACTGAAGCGCAAGGATTTTTTGAGAAGATAAAAAAAGAGGAAATAAAAGTTGCTTACAAGCCGCAGCAAGTTGATTTGATTCCAAAAACAATAAAGGGAAAAGTAATTGATTTATTAAGAAAAATTGACGAAAAGAATGAATTAAAAAAAATCGCAAATGAATTGCAATTAAATGAAATATTGAATAATGACATAACAGAAATTTCAGGAGGAGAGCTGCAGAGAGTTGCAATTGCTGCAACTGTCTTGAAAAATGCCAATTTATACATTTTTGACGAGCCAACAAGCTATCTGGATATCAAGCAGAGAATAAACATCAGCAAATTTATCAAGTCATTAATTAATGAAGATAATGCTGTTTTTGTTGTAGAGCATGATTTAATCATATTAGACTACATTGCTGACTTTGTTAATCTGATGTACGGCAAGGAAGATGCATACGGAATTGTAAGCGGCGTCAAGCCAGTTAGAAATGGCATTAATGTTTATCTTTCCGGCTACATAAAGGAAGAGAATGTAAGATTTAGGGATTCAACAATTAAGTTTGCTGAAAAGCCTCCAATCAAGAAGAAGCATATTAAGGAAGTGATTACGTCTTGGAATGATGTTGAAAAGAAGCTTGGCAATTTTGCTTTGAAAGCACACAAAGGAGCAGTGCACAGGAACGAGATTATTGGCATTTTAGGAGAGAATGGAACTGGAAAGACAACTTTTGTCAAGATACTAGCAGGGACTTTAAAGCAAGACAGAGGAGAGATAACACATAAAGTAAAAGTAAGCTATAAGCCGCAATACTTGGAAGTGCCTGATGCTTTGGTTGTTGATGTTTTAAAGGCAGCTTTCAACAAATATGAAGCCCAGATAATTCATCCATTAAATATCAGCCCATTGTCATTAAATAAATTAAATGAATTGTCTGGAGGAGAATTGCAAAAGGTTGCAATTGCGCATTGCTTGCAGCAGGACGCTGATTTGTATCTGCTTGACGAGCCAAGCGCTTATCTTGATAGTGAACAACGCTTAATTTTGTCAAAAATAATAAGGGATTTTGTTGAGCAGAAAAATGCATCTGCCTTGATTGTTGACCATGATTTATTGTTTGTTGACTATATAAGTGATAAGTTAATTGTGTTTGAAGGAAAGCCAGCAATTTCTGGAGAAGTGACTGGACCATTTGAAATGGAAGAAGGAATGAACAAGTTTCTGAAAGAGCTTGGAATTACTTTAAGAAGGGACCCAGAAACAAACAGGCCAAGAGTCAATAAATTGGATTCAAGATTGGATAGAGAGCAAAAAGAAAGCGGGAAGTATTATTATACTTAAGCCCTTCCTTTACTCTCGCCAACAACAATCCCAGAAGCAATCAAATGCGCAAGTCTTATTGGCTCCGGAAGCAAACTTCTTGTGCACACAATTTTAAGGATTTTTCTTGCTTTTTCCAAATCAATGCCAGTTAATTGAACAAATATATTATCTAACTTTATAACTTCACCTACTTTTTCTATCAGTTTTATTTTTTGCTGTTTTTTTATTTTAATCAAGGTTTTTTTGATATTTTCTATATCTGGCTGCCTTCTTATAATAACCATAACCGGAAGTTTTGTCTTTTTGCTTAATTCCTTAACATCAATCACATTAAATCCACCAACTGCAATTCCATCAAGAAAAATGCACTGCAGCTGCGGCTTGAATTTGCATTTATTAATCATCTCAATTATTTTCTTTGTTGAATCATCTCCATCAACAGCAACTTTTGTTGACAATATTCCATCAACCCAAGAACCGCCCCTCATTACAACTCCAACAACTAAAACTTTTGAGTCGTTGAACTTGTTAAAAGGAGCGTCATCAATTCCTATTACGCGAATTTCTTTTTTTACCATTTTAAAATGTAGTTAGATATTTTTCAATAGTTTGCCTCAGTTTATAAGTATTTGCCCACATAGCATAACCAAGCCAGCCTTGCAGGCTTTGAATAAAATCTTCATAACTTATTGATTTGTTTTTATACAATTCTAATTTTTGCTTGAATTTTCTCTCAAATTTTACTTTATTTGACTTTCTTAACAGCTTATGATAATAAAATATCTTATAACCAAGCAGGTTAATTCCGTTCTTCAATTGCATTATTTTTGTTTTGTCCGGATGCAATTCAATTTTAAGATTTTTGATTAAATATTCATTTATTTGTTCTTTAAATCGTCCAAGAATTGGATAATCATTATGGAGTATCGCAAAATCATCAACATACCTCATATAATATTTGGCTTTAAGCTTATATTTTACAAAATAGTCCAATTCGTTTAAGTAAACATTGGCAAAAAATTGTGATGTCAGATTGCCTAATGGCATGCCTTTGCCACTTTCTTCGAGTTTGTAGTTTCCTAAGATTATCTTTATTAACCAAAAAACTCGTGAGTCGTTTATTTTATTTTGAACAATCCTTAATAAAATATTATGGCCAATAGCTTCAAAATAATGCTTAATGTCTGCTTTGAGAACATAGCAAGTTCTTGTATTGTTCTTCGAAACTTTTCTTTTGAAATTGTCAAACCTCAGAACTGCTTTCAATGTTCCTTTTCCTAATCTATTAGCATAAGTATCGTGAATGAATGATTTTTCAAAAATCGGCTCTATAATGTTGCACAAGGCGTGATGCACAACTCTGTCTCTGAAATCGGATTTGCTAATTTTTCTTGTTTTAGGATCGCGCACAATAAAAGTTTTCAGCGGTTTTGGATTGTATGAATGAAGCAGCAACTCAGAGCACAAAAGCAAAAGATTATTTTTAAGATTCTTTTCAAATTCAATGACATAATCTTTTGTCGTTTTATGTTTTCTGGCTTCTTGCCACAGGTCTCTTCGCATGCTAATAAACCTCTTGATAAAAATGTCCCAGCATATTGGACTATTTCGCGCAAGCCATTGTTGGCATTGTCAACGTTACGGTCATTGGCATTGAACCTAGAGTCGTTATCAAACCTGTCAAGCCTAGACGCCGGCAGCTTGTATAGCCCTTATTGCTGCATTTGCACTGCTGTTTCAACCTTATAACTCATGAGCTATGTGTCACAGCTGTATTTTATGACAATGATCTACATTGCCGTAGCAAAAGAGCGTGTAGTCCAGCATTTTCATGCTGAGACAAAAACAAGAATTAAGGAAAGATTTAATAAAATTATGCTTTTGGAAGATTTGACAAATAATCAGTAAGTACTCTTGACATTCCTGTTGCAATTTCTGGTGTCATTTTATTGCGTGCTTTTATTGGATTAGCCAAAAGCGTTTGGTATGCTTGTGCAAAAGGATCAATCTCAACTTTAGGCGCGGTGCCTTCGGCACTTTTCTTCAATACCCCGCGCAA
>JAGVYA010000072.1 GCA_018303505.1 Candidatus Woesearchaeota archaeon | reverse complement strand
GCCTGACCTGAACGCGAGCTTGAGATGAATGCGAGCGTGCGCATTCTCGCACGCAACTCGAAGCGTTCTCGCAAGCATCTTGCTTTAGTTGATATAGATAACACCTCCTGTTTTGTTAATTGTGTTAGCGCCTTTGCTTGCATTGCCAATAGCCCTTGGTATAGATACAATGTACAGGCTGTTTTTTGATTGAACAGTTATTGTTGAATTTTTAGTTGCTAAGGAATAATTAATGCTGTCAAGCTTGTCTGGAATTTGAAAGAATCTTACATAGCCATCTTCAACAACAGCGGCTATAAGCAGCTCTTTTTGCAGCTTCAATGCAAGATCCTTGACAGCTTCATTTTCTTTTTGAATCCTGAAATCATTTAATTGCTCGAGAGAAGCAAGCTCGAAAGCTATCGCTATCAAGAAAGCCAGCCCTAAGAATATAAAAAATTCAGCACTGACCTGTGCCTTAGAATCCATCTAGCACCTCTTTTTCAAAATTAATCGTTATATTGATATGTCGAAAATATACCATCAGTCTATGACTGGTGGATGTAATTCCAATGTTGCTACCAACTATGGTATATTTTCGAGCATGCTCAAAAACCACTGAGCACATTTGCGATAAGCAACATGCCACCAGTCTATGACTGGTGGTTTTTGACATTGCATTAATACGAATTAAATTTTTAATCCGGCTTCGCCCAAATTTTACTGCTCGGTGGCAGTGACATGCGAGTGAGCTTTGAGATGAGCGAGCGAGATGAACGCGAGCTTGAGATGAATGCGAGCGTGCGCATTCTCGCACGCAACTCGAAGCGTTCTCGCAAGCATCTCGAACTCTCACATTCCACTCGAACTCGCTCACAACTCACACCACCTCGCCTAATTATTAACAACAGGTTACCTCTTTCACTTTGCATTAAGAGGTCGTTCTAGGATTGTTGGATTTTTTATTGTTGATTTGATTATTATTGGATTTATTTTTTATTTTGAATTATTGAACTTTATTATTTTTTAATTGAATTTTAGTTTGATGTTAATTGAACATAGCCATCTTCTGCCTTTAATGTTATGATATGGATTCCCTGTGTTGTCGGAAGAGTGCCGCTTATATTGACAGATGAAACCTGGACTATGTCTGTCACTCCCCTTTTAGTCTTTATCTTGAACACAACCTCTTTGTTTGACAAATTCGTTGAATATACCCTCTCAGGAAAATTAAGCTTTAGCGTTGTTTGCGACGGCTTGCCAAGATAATAAACTGACTCTGACGAATCAGCTATTTTTCTTGCAATCTGCAATGCCTGGCTTGTCGCTACTGAATCGCTTGAGTCTGAAGTGTAAGTGTAATAAATAAGCAGCAGAGGTATTGTCATAAGCGTTGCGAAACCCATTATAAGCATATACTCAACGCTGACTTGTGATTTAATCATTTTTTGGTTCTTCTTGTTTTTTGAGTTGATGGATTTTCCTTTATTATTTGGACAATTTTCCTTCCATCTTCCTTGAACCCGAATTCCTCGCTTATCTTCATCACTCTGAAAGAAGCAACAACAAATGCGACATAAGCAAATACTATGAATATATACTCTGGATAAGTTGAAAGGTCTTCAACATCTATGCTAATGCCAAAAATGCTTCTTGCAGTCTGCCATACTGAAAAAATAACAATAAAAGCCAGGCATATTGCAAAATTATCCATGTATTTTCTTATAGAGCCCTCGCTTAGCCTATTCCTTGCTCTTGATATCAGAAGCAGAGAAGCAATTCCAAAGATTACAGTTGTTATGCTAATAATAATTATATGCACCATTAAGCCTCACCCCCCATGTCTATTCTGGCGTCAGAGAATTGGGTTAATTCGTCCAATAAAGCCTGCTCAGTCTCCCTTTCAAGCGTTATTATAATGCCTTTTACCTTCCACTCCCTAATTTTTCCTGTCAGGAAATGAGCAAACCTTGCCACAGTTGCCTGCTTGTTAAAAATAGCCAATGTATTCAAAGAATCAAAAATAAGGAATTTTTCAGCTGTAGGGATTGCTTTAATCGCCTGGTCCATTGCAACAGACATGTCACTTAATTTTTCAGCGCTTCCTATATACAGGCAGTTCCCGACTTTTTTTGCCTCTGTTCTTGAAGCGGCATCAATAAAAATAATCAGCCTTGTGTCTATGCTGTTGTTCTCTAGAATCCTCTGCATAATGTCGTAAGGCTTGTTTAAGGTTACATAAACACCTGGAGTGCCATCCTCATTGACAAGGGATCTGACAATATCAATAGCTGTTTTTTGATAGTTTTTTGCGTCTACTGTTACAAGAATTAAGTAATCCTTTAAGCTTTTAACCTCTTTATCAAAAATCTTCGATTTTTGGGAACCTCGATGAAAGTCTTTGGCTTTTTCGATGGTGCTCGAGAATCTTTGATTCTCGACATGTTCAAAAATTTGATTAATTTTTGACATTTTTAAAACTCTCTTTTAACTCAAGCATTTCCACCACTTTTTTAATTGTGATTTCTATTGCTATGAATATAAACTTTTCGAATTAAATGACCAAAACATAAATCTTTTATAGTAGTATATGTCAAAATAACAAAAAAGGGTGATATTTTGGCAGTCGAGCTTATAAAAACAGGCGTGCCTGGCTTGGACCATGTGCTTAAAGGGGGCTTAAGGAAGAATTCCACGCTTCTGATAACAGGGTCGCCTGGAACAGGCAAAACACTGCTTGCTCTGCAGTTTATATATTATGGCGCAAAAGACTATAACGAAAATGGGATTTTCATATCAACAGAGGAAAGTCTTGAGGTATTGAATCAGAGTGCAAGAAATTTGGGAATGGACTTAACCTCAATGGTGGACAAAGGCAAAATATTTTTTATTCAAAAGCCAATAGCAACGTTAAAAGGTGGTATATTTTCAATTAAAGGCTTGTTAGATGCAATAAAAAAGAACAACATAAAGAGAGTTGCCCTTGACTCATTGATATTCTTTGAGTACCTTTATCCAAGGTTTAATGGCAATAAAATGGAATTCCGAAGGCAAGTTCTTATATTCATGCAGCAAATGAAAAAAGCAGGCACTACTTTTTTGGCAGTTTCTGAAAGGTCTGTAACAGATTTTGACAGGCTGACATATGACATGATGGATTTTGTGTTTGAAGGATTTATTGTGCTTTCAAGGATAAGAAAGGGCTCTTATTTTGAGAGAGTGCTTACAGTTGCAAAGATAAGGGGCCAAGACCACAGCCTGGATGTTTATCCTATTGCAATAGGCAATGACGGGTTAAAGATATTATTTGACCAAACTCCATTTTCTCTTGTTGAGAAAGAGGAAGGGTTTAAATGATTCTATTAAAATTAAATGTATGATTGGCAACCTAATATATATATGAGGGAACAGATTCCGAGCGATTTGGACTATGTTCAATTAACTTAATGTGAAACTACGTAAATGATTTTGGTTTAAATATTTCAACCAAGAATGTCCAGTGCTACAGCAATATATATTTTAGAAACCTTAATCATAATTTAGTAGTTAAACTAATAATTAAGATAAAAATGTCGTTTAAAAATATACAATTTGAATTATGTACCTTCTTCCCAAGAGTTGAGATACTTAATTTGTTCCTCGTCCAATTGGTCTATTTCAACACCGTAAGCTTCTAACTTAAGCTTTGCAATTGTATTGTCTATCTCTTCTGGGAGCTTCATTTTTCCCCTATTCTTTGCTGCATATTCGCAAGCCAATGCCTGTCCGCAGAATGACGTATCCATAACCTCGCTAGGATGGCCCTCAGCCAGAGATAAATTAACCAAGCGCCCCTGGGCAAGACAAGTTATTTTACGTCCATTTTTTAATGTAAACTCTTCTACTAATGGCCTTAGCTCTTTTACACTCTTGGCCATAGCTTTCAACCCTTTATAATCAATTTCCACATCAAAGTGACCGGAATTACAAATAATTGCGCAATCTTTCATTTGCTCCATATGTCTTGTTTTTATAACCTTGATATCTCCTGTTACTGTTATGAATATATCTCCGATTTTGGCAGCATCATCCATTTTCATGACTTGATAGCCATCATATAAGGCCTGTAATGCCCTAAAAGGATCAACTTCCGTCACAATTACGTTTGCGCCCATTCCCTTTGCCCTCAAAGCGACTCCTTTACCACAAGAACCATACCCTGCTACAATAACACTCCTTCCAGAAACCAATACATTTGTGCCTCTTTTGATTCCATCCCAAGTTGACTCGCCAGTTCCTATATAATTGTCTAGGAGACGCTTAGTTTTGTTGTCATTTACAGCAATCATTGGATATTTAAGTGCATTGTCCCTTTCCATTGCTTTCAATCTTATTATGCCTGTTGTTGTCTCCTCGCAGCCTGCAATTATGTCTTTTATCAGATGCTGGTGCTTTTTGTGTATTTCGCTTACCAAATCACAACCATCATCAATAGTTATATGCGGCTTGAAATCTATTACATAGTTTATGTAGCGGTAGTAGTCTTCTTTCGTTTCGCCTTTATAAGCCCACACCTTAACGCCTTCTTTTGCAAGAGCCGCAGCAACATCATCTTGAGTGCTTAAAGGATTGCAGCCAGTAATTGCAACATCTGCGCCACCAGCAATTAATGTTCTTACTAAGACAGCAGTTTCTTTTGTAACGTGAAGTGCTAACCCCATTCTTATACCTTTTAGTGGCTTTTCTTTTGCAAATCTTTGCTTTACTTTCATTAAAGCCTGCATTCTTGACTCTGCAATCTCAATATTAAGCAAACCTTGCCCTGCTAACTCAATCTCTTTAACTTCGTAATTAGCGCCTTTGTCCATAAAACCATCCATTGCCAGTAATTTATAGACATTTATATATTTTTTTGAATAAAAATTGGAAAATATCTTATTTTTTTAAGAAATTCTGCACAAAAATAGAAAAATTTAAATATAAGCTGGAAAACTTACTATTTTGTTAGAGGCTTTCTGATGATCCCCTTTAGCGCTTTCTAACAATTGCTTGCGAGGCAGATGAGCGAGAGAGAGTTGAGCTCTCGCATTTCACTGCTCGCAAGCTCGCTTACAACTCAGGAAGCCTTTACAGCCTTATGGAAATAGACAGCAAGGACTCACAAATAATAGAACTGCTTAAACAAGATTCTAGATTGCCTATAAGGGAGATAGCAAAACAAACAAAAATTAGGCCAAGCACAGTCCATCAAAGAATACAAAAGCTTATTGAAGGCAAAATAATTGAAAAATTTACAATTAAATTAAATAACAAGGCTGTAGGCGAGAATTTTATTGTTTTTATGCTTGTCAAAGGCACTACAACAGAATATATTGACAATAAAATTCTTAATAATAAGCATGTAAAAGAAATTTTTGGAGTTACAGGCGAGTATGATTTATTGATTAAATTAAAATTTAAGGATGTGGAGGAATTTCATGAATTTGTTCTTAACTTTAGAAAAAATAAAAAAGAAATACAATCAACACTAACAATGGTTGCGACAGCAAATTTGAAAGAAGAAATTTAGAAACGGCTCAGTAGAAAGTCTTAAGTAAAACACCCTCTCTTGCATTGCAAAAGAGGGGTGGGGAAGGTTGAGTTCCCCATGAAAAGGCAAGAAAGACTGGTA
>JAGVYA010000075.1 GCA_018303505.1 Candidatus Woesearchaeota archaeon | reverse complement strand
AATCTCATTCGTTGCTTTATTATGTTTAAAGTATAGCCTGATAGGAGGATGTTTAATCTTAACTTCATAAAGAGATAGTTGAGGATCTAGAAGTTCACCGGCATCAGGGCCTGAAAGTTCCAACTTATCAAGCATTTTGGTCAGAATTTCTTTAATATGTTGATTTTTGGCAGCTTTCTTTAGCTGTTTAATCATTACATCATCAAAAACTAGCGTGAAATGTGTTTCCATATAAGAAACGATACTGAATATCTATTTAAAGATAACGACTACGACCCGATTCCCCCTAATTCTACTCAGCTAACGTAATAATCTATTATAAACAAAAATTACGCCACCAACTAGACTTTCGGCAGCTCAAAAACTCTTCGCTCGCTACGCTCGCTCGGTAAATTTTGTTACGAGTGAAAATGTGGGATGCCTCATTTTCCTCAACAAAATTTTCGAGGAGAAAAACCTCACTTAAAATTGTACGTTAGGCAAACATTTGCGGACACTCTTCTACTTTGACTTTCATTTACATTCAAGATTTAACTAACGAAATAATGGCTTTGATATACATTAACTGATGTTGTAGTTTACCTTTCAGATTGAATTTCATATTTTTAAGTTGCATTTGATGATTTTGTTGAAAATGCTCCATTAACGAATTCAAAAAAATCAATCCACCCGCCGCCAACTCCGCCTAACAATCCAGCTAAAACTAATTCATTCATTTTTTCTCTTGCTCAAGGCTTGATAGCAATTTTTTCAGCTTTGGCTTCAATTTTGGTATTTCAGTTTTTATTGCAGCCCAGACAAGCTTATAGTCAATTCCAAAGTATGCGTGAATTAATCTGTCTCTCATTCCTGCCATTGATTTCCATTGAATGTCCTTATGCTCTTCCTTTACCTTATTGGGTATATGCTTTACAGCTTCGCCAATTACCTCAAATTTCCTTATAACTGCGCTTGATGTCTTTTCATCCGACTCCAGCTCATCGAGAGCCATATCTCCTGCAAATTCTTCAATATGCTCCATAGCATCAACAATGTCCTTTATGAATAGCTTATAGTCTCTTTTCTTCATACCCTGACCACATCCTTGACAATGCTGCTTTTCAATTCTGGCCTTATGCCGTTCTCTGAAACTACATCTACCTTTAACTTTAGCTTTTCCTCAAGGTAATTCCCCAATCCGACAAAATCAAAGAGGGTTGCATTGGGATTAAATTTTACAAGAATATCTACATCACTTGTCTTTTTCTGCTCGCCCCTTGAATAAGAGCCGAATATGCCCAATTCTTTGACATTGTACCTTTTCCTTAATTCAGACTTGCTTGAAGCCAATAAGCTTTGGATTTGTTTCAGCTTTTTCATTTCAGCCACCTTTCCAGTGTTGGGGATTTAACTCCTTTTTAATCTTTTCATTTTTCCCTTGAAAAATACTCCAGAAAAGGATCATCCACTTTTGGAGGCCTCCCTGCCTTGCCTTTCTTTGCTTCAGCAGCATATAAGACACATTTTCTCAATGTGTTAGTAATAAGCTCCTGCATTGTCATAAAATTGGCTTTTGCATATCCCTCTAATTCCGCATACATTTCAGGGTTCAATGTCAGTAATACCTTTTTGCCTGCCATATATAAGTCAATATCTTAAAAATATCTATGGATATTTAAAACTTTAGGTTGTCGTCTAACAATAGAAGTATAAAATAAGTGAATTTTTAATAATAAAAATATAATTAGTTTAAGCCCCGATTCTAACGACGAAAGAACGAACTAAAGCCCCCGATTCTTGATAAAAAAGTACGATAACAACAAATTTTCGGCGGTAAAAAAGGCTCACTCGCCTAACACATTTTAAGCGGTTCGTTCCGCTCGCCACTTCGTAGCTTCGCTCCACTCAACCTAAGTTTTTCTCAGCTCTGAAAATTTTGCCAGCTCTATCGGATTTTTCAAGGGTTGCCGAAAAATTCTCACGAGGGCAAAATTATTCGAGGAGAAAAACCTCACTTAAAATTATACGTTACATGAACTTTTCCTTATTCAATACCCCACAAACTTCTCTATCTTAATATTTTGCAATGGTATATTCATTGTTTTTAATAAATTAGACAAACTATCTACCATTCCAAGCGGTCCGCAGATGTAATAAATTGTATTGTTTATATCGCTGCTAAATTCTCTTATCATTGCTTCATCTATCCTTCCTGTTCTTCCTTGCCAATCTGTTCCTTCTTGTGTTATTGTATGTATAACTTTAAAATTTGGATTTTCTCTTTCAAAAACATTCCATTCATCTTTATAGACGATATCATCAGGAGTTTTATTGGAGTAGATCAATGTAATCTTAACAGGCAATTTTTTATCAGAAGCATATTTTATCATGTCTCTAAAAGGGGTTATTCCAATTCCACCTCCAAGAAAAATAATCTCTTTTGCATCTTCTTTCAAAACAAAAACTCCCATAGGCCCTTTTAATTTTACTTTATTACCAATTCTTAAAGAATTATATTTCTGCTTGAACAAACTCTGCGATATTTTTGTAGAAAATAGCAGAAAATCTTCTGTTGGAGAAGAAGCAATTGATAATGGACGAGTATTGCCTTTTTCAGGGTCATCAACATCAAGCTCCATCATCATGTATTGTCCAGGCTTGTAATCAAATTTCTGCCCATCAAATCCAAGCTTCACACTCTTAACATCAGGAGTTTCTTGTTTTGTTTCAATAACTGGAAGTTCTAAAGTTAAAACCATCTTCAAATTCTCTTTGCCAATTCCATCGCTGTTAAAGTATTTTGCATCAGCATTGCAATTGTCATTGGACCAACGCCTCCTGGAACAGGCGTTATAAATCCAGCGACTTCTTTTACATTTTCAAAATCAACATCTCCAACTATTTTGCCATCTGCTCTGTTGATGCCAACATCAATCACAACAGCACCTTCTTTTACCATATCTTTTTTTATCAGCCTTGGCTTTCCTACAGCCACAACAAGTATGTCTGCTTTTCTTGTGTGCTCTGCAGGATTTTTTGTCCTTGAATGGCATATTGTTACAGTCGCATTCTTCTCAAGCAGCATCATTGCAACTGGCTTGCCTACAATATTGCTTCTTCCGATAACAACTGCGTTTTTTCCTTCAATGCCTGTTCCAGCAGATTCAATCAGATGCAAAACAGCCCTTGCAGTTGCAGGAGCTAAGATTGCATTTTCCGACATCAAATTTCCTAAACTTAAAGAAGTAAATCCATCAACATCCTTGTGAGGCAAAATAGAATTTGTTATCAAATGCTCATTAATGTGTTTTGGCAATGGCAACTGAACAAGTATCCCATGCAGATTTGGCTTTTGATTTAAATCATTAATTAATTTCAATAAATCCAATTCACTTATGTTTTTATCAAGATTGAACCTTTCACAATAAAATCCAACTTCTTTGCAGGTTTTTTCCTTGAAATTGACATAAATCTCGGATGCTGGATTGTTGCCAACCAAAACCAAGGCTAAGCCAGGCTTTTGCTTTGAATTTTTTATTTTTGACTTTAGTTCACTCAGAATCTTATCAGCAATCTTCTTCCCGTCAATGATTTTTGCTGTCATTTTCTTTAATTATTTTTTACTTTATTTGACCAATTTTTTTTAATTCTTTTATCATTTCCGCTAATATTTCCCGGTACAATGAATTGCTATTGACTCTTGCTTCATTCATCCTTCGTACAAAATATTCATGAGTAAGTTTAGCGTAATATCCTTCTCTCTCAAAGATTTGCTTTTGCGCGTCAAAAAGAGCATCACCTATTGGACAATAACCTGAAACTGGATTGAAGGGGACTGGTCGCAAGCATATTAATCTATCTAAGTTGGATTTAGCTTCTATAACTTTCTCAAAATGATACCAATTACCAGAGCCAGAGAAATTAAGTATTTCCATATTGTCGTTATCATAAATTAAAAAACCTGCATTATCTCCCATGAGATGACCCTCAATTCCAATATCGGAAAATAAATATCCTCCAAAAGATTTGCCGAGGTCTACAAACATAGATAGTAGCTCGCCTTGCTGCAGTGGACTTAAAGCAACGACAACCTTTTTGCCTTTAATAACATCGTTGTAAATATCGGTAGACATTAGTTCAGCTAAAGTCTTCCATCGTTCTTTGTCCCATTCAACATAGGCTCTAGCTTCTTTCATAGCATCCACAACATTTTTTGCATATTCTTTAAATTCTTTCAATCCCAGAATTTCGTCGATGGAAGAAGTATGTGTAGTTGCACTTACGTTATTTGAAATTTGAAGTGTAGAAACAGTAACTCCAATACCCATATATCTTAAAAAATCTCTTCGAGTGCAAACATTTTTTGACATATTATCAATTAAAATATCATTCAAAATTAAAATTTTACCTCAAAATCTCTAAACTAGGATACAGTGGAAATTCCTTGCACAATCCCAAAATATCGTTTTTGACTCTTTCAATAACTGCTTTGTCATTGTAATCATCTATTACTTTCGCAATACAATCCCCGATGAATTTCATCTCACTTTCTTTCATGCCTCTTGTTGTTATTGCCGGAGTTCCCAATCTTATTCCGCTCGGGTTGAATGGCGTGTTCGGTTCGTATGGAATTGTGTTTTTATTCACGTAAATTTCCGCTTCTCCTAGGGCATTTTGCACTTCCTTTCCTTTTCCAGTCAATCCTTTGTTAACTAATTTTATAACCATCAAATGATTGTCAGTTCCGCCTGTCACTAACTCCAAGCCATTGTCCATCAACGAGTCTGCCAGTGCCTTTGCGTTCTTGACAATCTGCCCGCAATATTTTTTGAATTCTGGCTGCAATGCTTCCTTGAAAGCAACTGCTTTTGCTGCATTAACATGGTCGTGCGGGCCTCCTTGCAGGCCTGGAAAGACCGCCTTGTCAATGGCTTGTGCATGCTTTTCCCTGCACATAATCATAGCTCCTCTTGGCCCTCTCAATGTCTTGTGTGTTGTTGTTGTTACAACCTCGCAATAAGGCACAGGATTTTGGTGCAATCCAGTTGCGCATAACCCTGCAATATGGGCAATGTCTGCAAAATGATAAGCTCCAACTTCATCGCAAATTTCCTTGAACGCCTTGAAGTCAATTTTTCTTGGGTAAGATGTCAAGCCTGAAAGAATCATTTTTGGCTTTGATTCCTTTGCTTGTTTCATAATTTTATCATAATCAAGCAATTCTGTTTCCTTGTCAACATTGTAAGGAACGCATTTGTAAAGCTTGCCAGAAAAATTTACAGGACTTCCATGCGTCAAATGTCCGCCTGCACTCAAATCAAGCCCCATAAAAACATCGCCAACATTAAGCAAAGCGAAGAAAACTGCTTGGTTTGCCGGCGAACCAGAGTAAGGCTGAACATTTACATGCTCTGCTCCAAACAATTTTTTTGCCCTTTCAATCGCAAGATTTTCAACAATATCAACAAACTGGTTGCCGCCATAATACCGCTTGCCAGGATAACCCTCAGAATATTTATTTGTGAAAAAAGTGGCATATGCCTGCAAAACAGCTTTGCTCACAAAATTCTCGCTTGGAATTAATTCAACACCATTCCTTATTCTTATTCCTTCTTTTTTTATCGCATCAAAAACCTCTGCATCAGTCTTTGAAATATCGTCCATCATTGAAATTTT
>JAGVYA010000073.1 GCA_018303505.1 Candidatus Woesearchaeota archaeon | reverse complement strand
AGCACCTTTCAAAGTATTAACGGAGCCAAAGCATTCTTTGGCATGTGGTTTTATAATTTTAACAAAAGAAAGTCAGCGCACATAACTTGACTTTACCCGGTGAAATAAATAAATTTTGCGTGTCAAAAACATTTGGTTTTTGAGCATGCTCGGAAATCGCTAGCTTTCTTTGAAATGAAGTATCAAAGTGTGCGCCTTTGCGATTTCCGACATATGAAAATAAATAAAAATGTCGCCTAACCTTTGTTAGGCGAATTTTTATTAAATCTCCACCACAACCTTCCTATCCTTCTCGTTAACCTCTTTTATTGTTTTGTGATTCTTTAGCTTTTCCTTTATCTCTTTCCATGAATGCTTTTTTGATGCCTTATTGAGTTCGTCAATAATTTCCTTTATTAATTGGTAGTTCTGGTATATTGCTTCTGCTTTTTGTCTTGTCTCGTGCTCTTCTTTTCTTAATTGTTCAATCGTCTGCTTTTGGTTTTCAGTTATTCTCTGCAGCTCTTTTAGTTTTCTGTCAAAAGCTGTTTCTTTTATCTCCTTGAATTGTGAATAAAAATAGCTTACTGCTTCGCTGAATGTCGGAAATGGTTTTTTTTGATTATTTTTATAAAATTCAAAATCGAATGGAATGACATCAATAACATTGTGATTTTCATCGAAAACTGCTTTTGCGTCAATTTTTTTATTTGTTATTTTTTTAATTGAGTTTGTGATTAATTGAGTTTGTTTTTCATCAATATTTTTCGGATTGATGTTTTTGTCTATATTGCTTAACAAACATGCTTCCTCTGAATACAAGCCTCCTAATCCGAGCTCTGTTGCCAAAGAAGTCACTAACGAGTCTTTTTTGGAATTTTTTAATAGAAGTGCTAAGTCCTCTTCCTTCAAGCCAAATAAATTATAGTTCATCATGGGATACACATACTTCAATCTTGGCTTTACGCTTCTTTCCCTGAATTCATGGTGCTCAAGCGCATTCATAATCACATTATGCTCGTCGCAGAGAATTGCATTTCCTTTTCCGAATAATTCAACATAAAGAAATTTCTTTTCTTCTTTGGCCTTGAACGTTATTTTTATGATTCTTTCAGGCTTTATCTGCTCTATCTCTGTCAAAAAATATCCGTCAATATGCTTCCTCAGGAACTGCCCGAAGCCAAGAATTTCCTCATAATCTTCCTTTTCCTCTGCAATAAAAATGGATTTTCCAATGTCAATCCGCAAAAGCTTTTTGCCGGCATTGGTTTTGTAAAGGCTGAAAACTATCAGTTCTTTTTCCGGCTGGTAAATCTTGTCTATTCTGGAGTCTTTCAGGGCCTGCAATTCCTTTACCAAATATTGCAGGTCTATAGAAGATAGCTGTTTTTTCATGCTTTCTCCAGAACTACCAAATCGCCGTTCTTAACATTGGAAAAAATCTTTGCGTTTCTAACATTTCCGAAAACATTAACTTTGGAAGCTGCCCTTATCTCATCTCCTTTAGAGGCTGGAGTTTTACCAAAAAATATGCAAAAACAGCTGCCTTCAGGCCAATAAGCAACATCTCCTTGCTCAACAACTTCTCTTGCATCATGCTCTGCTTCAAGATTTACAGGAATCACAAAATAAATCTCATCTCCCCACCTGTTCGCAGAACCTTCTATCGGTAAAGCATCATAAACAGCTTTGGCTGTTGGCGTGTTTTTAAGATCTGCAACATCATTTATTTGTCCAGAAGTAATTTTTATTTTCATGTTAATGAATGTCTAGGCGAGGCATTGCGATATGTCGATAAATCCCTTTGGGATTTTCGATCATGCTCAAAAATCTTTGATTTTTGACATGGCAGGAAAGCAATGCCGAGCACTATTTTATGCCGAAAGCAGATTGAAATTTTAAATTATTTTGATTATATCATTATTTTTAATATCAAATTTCTTTTTCATTTTCTATACTGACAGCCTTCTGCTTAAGCCAGCTCTCTATCCTGTCCAATCCTCTTTCAATCTCGTGTATAGAAGCTGCATAGCTCAACCTTACATGCTTGTCAGAGCCAAATGCAATTCCCGGAACAACTGCAACCAAAGCTTCATCAAGCAATCTGGAAGCAAATTCCATCGATGCCATTCCAGTTTCGCTTATATCAGGAAAAGCATAAAATGCGCCTTCTGGCTCAACACAGCTTATTCCATCAAGCTCGTTCAATCTTTTATGAATAAGTTTTCTTCTCTCATCAAAAGCCTTAACCATCTGCTTTACACTGTCTTGAGGCCCATTCAAAGCTTCCAAAGCTGCATATTGGGCAATGCTTGTAGGATTGCTTGTAGAATGGCTTTGCAGATTGTCCATTGCCTTGATAATTTCCTTATTGCCTGCACTGTACCCAATACGCCAGCCAGTCATTGCATAAGTCTTGCTGACAGAATTAGACAGTATTGTCAAATTCTTTATTTCTTCATTTAAAGAAGCAATGCTAAGATGCTCGTTATTGCCGTAGATGAAATGCTCATAAACCTCGTCAGATATGACATAGAAATTATGCTCAACAGCAAGTTTTGCTATTTTTCTTATTTCATTTGGCTCAACAATTGCTCCTGTAGGGTTGCTTGGCGTATTCAGGATAAGCATTTTTGTCTTTGTAGTTATTTTTTTATGGAACAGGCAATATTGCCTCATCACCCTTATCAAGAACAGCCATGGCTATGTTGTAAAGAGAATGCTTGCCTCCGCAGCTTACCAATATTTCAGAAACATCATAATCTATATTGCTATCCCTTTTTAGCTTGTCTGCAACAGCCTTCTTGAGCTCTGGAATGCCTCCAACAGGAGTATACCTTGTAAAATTATTATTGATTGCCTTGATTGCAGCTTGCTTTATATTTTCCGGTGTGTTAAAATCAGGCTCGCCTGCGCCAAATATCACAACATCCTTGCCTTCTTTTTTTAATTGCTTGGCTTTTGCATCTATTGCCAGTGTAGCGCTTGGCGCAATGTTTCTTACTCTTTCAGCTAACATTTAACCACCAATTTGTATGGCTAATCTATTAATATTAAAACCTTTCGAAGTGTCTATTTTCAAGATGTTATGTTTTCTCTCCGATGCCTCATCGTAACAAACATCAAAAATTTCTGCTTGGATATTTTCTTGGATTTTATTTTTTAAATACTTTCTTTTTTTGAGCCTTTTGTTTAATTCTTTGATATCGCATTTAGCAACAATAACTAAATCAACATATTTCTTCGGAAGATAATGTGAAAGATGAGAGTCAATGGCTATTCCTTTGATTTTTTGATTTTGGATTTTTTTAATGAATTTTTTGTTAATAGTTTTTTTAATGTATTGTTTAGTTAATGTTTTCGTAATAGTTGCGCTTGACATTGGGCGCATTCCAATATTTTCTCTGCCAATAATATTTTTAAAAAAATCAACATAATCAATCAATACTTTGTTTAATCTTTTAATATCAACAACTTTTGTTCTTCTTTTTCTGTCGAAGCCTTCAGACAACTTGTATTTTTTTATTATTTTATTGACATCAACATAATAATAGTTCAGCCTTTTAGCCAATTTTTTTGCTATTGTTGTCTTGCCTGTTCCTGGCACTCCAGTAACTGCTATAACTTTCATTGCACTTTGTTATTATTGATTATATTTAAATATTCTTGCACATACCTTGATTCATGCAGGATGAAATAAGATTATCAACCTCCAAAAAGCAGGAATTAATTGACATAACTGGCAAAATAAACGCAATAATTAAAAAATCAAAGATAAGAAGTGGCATTTGCAATGTTTTCACAGCCCATGCAACAGCGGCAATAATTATAAATGAAAGCTATGACCCAAATATATGCTTGGATTTGCTGGATGCTTTAAACAAGTTAGTTCCGGCTGGTATTTGGCGCCACGACAGAATTGATGGAAATGCAGACGCGCATATTAAATCAGCAATATTGGGCCCAAGCGAAACAATACCGATCAAAAATGGCAAATTGCAATTAGGGCAATGGCAGTCCATTATGATGGCTGAGCTTGATGGACCAAGAAGCAACAGAAAAATAATTGTAACAATAATCGGTGATGAAGATTAATTGCGATTTATGCGGCAAAACAATGGAAAGCTTGGCAAAGGCTATAATTGAAGGAGTGCAGCTTGACGTCTGCACAGAATGCGCAAAATTCGGCAAAGTAATCGCGATAAAAAGGCCAAGCGCCAAAGAGCAGGTAAAACAAATCGCAAAACAGCAGGAAAGGGAAGAAAAAATAGAGCTTCTTGTCGAGAATTACGCTGAAATAATCAAGAAAAAAAGGGAAGAAATTGGCCTGACACAAAAAGAATTCGCAAACAGAATAAATGAAAAGGAATCGACAATACACAATATAGAGACTGGTGCGCTAGATCCTCCTTTAAATCTGGCGAAAAAACTGGAAAATGTCCTTGGGATAAAGCTGATTGAGGAGTATGAGGAAAGTCATGAAACATCCAAAGGCAGAAGAATTAATGGGTTTACATTGGGGGATTTCATCAATGTCAAGAAGTAAATATTTCATAATTGCATGAATTTACTTTCTTCGAATATATTTTTTTATAATTGCCAAGTTTTTCATATAATTTTATATGGCTTATTTCACAATAAGGATCGTGCTCTTTTGGTGCGCACATTATGTCGCAATCATTCGCGAAAGCGATATCAAAATCATTTCTGGCAACAAATTCAATCAGGTTTTTTGAGGAATAATAATATAATAAACCATCAATTTTCTTGTTAGAATGTAATGCATAAATAGGATTTGTAATCCATATGGTTCCGTTTTTTTCATTTATTTTGGACTGAAAAAAAAGCAATGCTTCATCATTTCTTTGCTGTTGGTATGAGATTGCTGATGATATTTTAGAGAATGGTATAAAAATCCATGCAAGCACCATTATGATAAAAATCGATATCGCAATTTTCTTAAATTCCATTTTTTTATAAATTTCAAATAGTAAAATTGACAAAAGAATGTAAAGAATTGGCAATGCAACTATCATAAACCTCATTTCCTTGTGTTTTGCAAATGAGTAAAATAAAATGTAAAAAATAACAGATGCAAATAATGCAAAAATCCTGTGATCCATTAATTTCTTGTTTTTATAGATTAACAATGGGGCAATAAACAATGCGGCTAAAAAGAAATTTTCCTTTGCAAGTTCGATAGGATAAAACAGCCATCCATGATAAAGATTCCAGGCAGTTGTATGCACGAAGAAAGTCTGGATTTTTAAAGGCCTCAGCACATCACCATACATAAAAAAATTGAAAGATAGGTAAGGCCCAATTAGGCATAACAATCCAACAAAATAATTAAAAATTTTACTAGCAAATCCTTTTTTATTATACTTACATAAAACAAAAGCTGCAAAAATCCCTATAAAAACAAATGAATGGAAAATCCTGAACATCACTGATATTCCTGCAAATAATCCAGAAAGGAAATATCTCTGTTTGAAAAAAAGGTAAAAAGACACCATCACAAAAAAAGTAGAGGGAATTTCTGTCAATATATTGCCGCTGAAAAAGAAGAATGTGTATGAAAAAGCAAGAAAGAAAGATGCTAAAATCCCTGTTTTCTTAGAGAACGACTCTTTTCCTATTTTATATGTCATGAATAAGGCAAGGCACGCAAATATCAAAGAAACAATCCTTGAATAAAGCACAATATCCATATCCAAAAGCCATCCAAAGCCAAGAATCAAAGGAAACAATGGCATCCTGTAATCTTCCCACAATCCTGAATGGCCTAAGGAATAGATGTATTTGCCCATGCCCATGTAGACAGAAGAATCCCACCAAACATCATTGTAAAAATTCAAAAAAATAAGATTGGCGCAAAGAAATATAATTATTATTATGATTATCCCAATATGGTTTCTCAACCTCATTTTATTAAAAAAATACGCAAGAATAAATAATACTTTCTAAAGAATCAGTCAAGCTTATTGCCCTGCTTGTTGAGCATGTACCATTCCATTGGTGTCTTAGCCAATGCCTTGAAAATGCCGACATTCACATAGTATGTAACAACTAAGCCGTAACTGAAGGAAGACGCTATCATTGGTAAAGTTAATTGTGTCTTGTTTGCCTTTTTTAATGCTATTATGCTTGCTAAAATCAAGCCGCTTGTCAGAATAATATTCCTTATTAACTCGTAAAAGAATCTGCCCCATTCAATTGGAGCTGGAGCATGAGTTATAAAGCTTAATGTGCCTGTTATAAAAAGTCCTGCTAAAAGCACTGATATCAGATAACCGCTGCAGAATATTCCCTGCATGTAAAATTTGTCTATAAAATTAAGATGCTTGCTCTTGGCTATATCCATAAAATGCTTCTTCCATGAGTAGATAACTCCATAAGCCCATCTCATTTGCTGCTTGTACAAGTCCTTAAGCGTGTACGGGACTTCACTGTCGCATTCCAAATCATCAAGGTACTTTATTTTATAACCTCTCTCAAGAAGCCTTAGAGAAAACTCTATATCCTCTGTCAGATTTCCGCTTTCCCAGCCGCCA
>JAGVYA010000042.1 GCA_018303505.1 Candidatus Woesearchaeota archaeon | reverse complement strand
CAATTCCTCGTTAATATTTTCAATTATATCTATCTTAATCTCTTTCTCAATCTCAGGCAGCTCCAAAGACACAACCAATCTGTCATTTCTGCCTAATTTGTCTGCAGGTTTTATTTTTAATCCGTTATTAAACACAACTACAGGATGCTTGTCAGTTAATTTGAGTGAATAATTACCAACTGCGTTTATCCTTAGCATATTTTGGTAGGGTCTTTTGCTTAGAAGCTTAAGTGGCTTGTAGCATGATTTTTTATTATCCAAATCAAAGGACAACACTTCCAAGTTTCCTGCATTGACTAACCTTGTTTCGCCGATTTCTGCTTCATTATAATACTTTAGAAGCTCATATAACTCTCCTATTTTCATAGGGTAAACGGAATCCTCATATTTTACAAAAATCCACTCGTTTTTATCAAAGCAATGCCCGCCTACGCCAGCACCAGGATAATGTGGCATAAATGCAAAAGGCTTTGTGGAAGCCCCTTTAATAACTTCTATTATGTCAATGCCGGCTTTGTCAAAGCTTTTTGCCATTTCGTTGACAAATGCTATGTTGACGTCCCTGAAAGTATTCTCCATTATCTTTGTGGCTTCAGCAGCCTTGATACTGCTAAGCTCAATAACATCAGCATCTATTATACTTCTATAAAATTCAGCTGCCTTTTTTGACGACTCTTTTGTTATGCCTCCAACAACCCTTGGCAAATTCTCAATAGTCCATTTTTTATTGCCAGGGTCAATCCTTTCTGGGCAATGAGCAACAAAAATATCATTTTTGTAGGCATCAAACCTTTGCTTTTTTAATATTGGAACAATAATTTCTTCAATTGTGCCAGGATAAATTGTCGATTCGATTATAAGCAATGTATTTTGTTTAATAAATTTTGATATTGTCGATGTTGATTCCATTATAGCAGTTAAATCAGGAGAATTACTTTTATCTGCCGGTGTTGGTACACATACAATAACAATGTCAGAAACAGGTATGCATTCACTTGGATTTATTGTTGCATGTATTTTAATTTTTGAATTTTTTAATTTGTTGATTATATATTCATCATCAATCGGGCTTTGGCTTTTATTGATTAAATCAACTTTATTTTTGTCAATATCAAATCCATAAACCTTAAAGCCTTTCTCTGCGCATAAGCAAGCCAAAGGCAGTCCAACATAGCCTAAGCCGACTATTGTTATTGTTGCCATTATCAAAAAGACTTGAACTTTGTTTATAAAATTTTCTGATAACCTTTAAATAATGCTGTTTAATACATATTGCCTATGAAAGTACTGATTACAGGCGCAAGCGGCGCTTTGGGGCAATCTTTAAACAAGGTTTTCAAAAATTCCTTTTGTCCAACAAGCAAGGAAATGAATGTGACTGACCAAAAGGCTGTTGAAAAAGTTATTCTGGGCTATAAGCCCAACACACTAATACATGCAGCTGCATTGGTTGGCATCAGGGAATGCGAAGAAAATAAGGAAAAGGCATGGCTCACTAATGTTAAAGGTACTCAAAATATTGTAAATGCTTTGAAAAAATTAAATAATAACTGCTATCTTATCTACATGTCAACAGCATGCGTTTTTGAAGGTGAAAATAAAAAATATTATACTGAAGATGATGTGCCAGCCCCAAAGAACTATTATTCTCTTACAAAGCTTTGCGGAGAGATTGTAACAAGGCAGTACAACAACACATGCATTATAAGAACCAATTTTGTGCCAAAGCAGCAGTGGAAATATCCAAAAGCATTTATTGACAGATTTGGAACTTACTTATTCAGCGATAATGTTGCGCAGGGAATTCATGATGTATGGGAGAAAAGGAAAAAAGGAATCATCCATATTGTTGGAGACAGAAGAATGAGCATGCATGAGTTGGCAATTTTGGCTGGCTCAAAAAACATAGGCAAAATGACGCTTAAGGAATACAATGGACATCCATTAACAATTGACATGAGCTTGTCAACAAAGAGATGGAAAAATTATAAAATAGAATGATTTATTTCCTTAGATAATATTCATTTTCTTTCCAATATTTTTTCCATGTTATATGATTTGTTTAAGCTATGGTAAGTCTTAGATTGAATTTCAGCTAAAAAGCCAAAGCTCAAGAATTGGATACCTATTACAAAAAACAATACAGATGCAAGAAGAATAGGGCCAACATTGAATTTTGTGCCATACCTGATAAAATTGTACAATAAAAATCCAATTGAAATTAGTATGTTAAAGCTAGCTATTTTAAAAAATAGGTAAGAAGGTCTAGTGGAATAATCCATCCAAAGCTTGGCGTTAATTAAATCAACAAAACCTCTAAAGATTCTCTTGTAGTTATATTTGCTTTTGCCATATTTTCTTGGAAAATGCTTGACTTTTACTTCTCCAATCTTAAAGCCTTTCCATCTTAATAAAGTAGGTATAAATCTGTGCATTTCACCATAAAACTCCAAATCTGCGAAGCATTCCCTTTTGTATGCTTTTAATGAGCAACCAGAATCATGAATAGCCTCTTTTGTTACTATGCTTCTCAAAAAATTTGATATTTTGGAAAGGAATACCTTTGAAATTTGGTCTTTTCTTTCAAAGCGCCAACCTGATACCACATCATAACCTTCTTTTAGCTTATTGAGCAATTTTGGTATGTCTTTAGGGTCATTTTGCAAATCAGAGTCAATTGTAACAATTACAGAGCCTTTTGCATTTTTAAACCCAATATTAAGTGCAGATGTTTGCCCAAAATTAGTCCTGAGTTTTATGATTTTTATGTTCTTGTTTTTATTGTAAAGCTTTTCAAGAATTTTAAAACTATTATCTGTGCTTCCATCATCAATAAAAATTATCTCATAGCTTTTGTTCAGTTTATTGAGGACATTCTTTAGCTTATCATAAATTATAGGGATATTCTCTTCCTCATCATAAACCGGACTTACAACTGAAATGTCAAGTTCTTTCATTTTTGTACCATTCTATGAAACTTTTCATTCCATCTTCAATCTTAACCTTTGGCTGCCAATTCAGCATTTTTTTTGCCTTTTTAATGTTGCTGTAAGTAATCAAAACATCTCCGGGTGGAATAGGCATTTTTTTTATTTTTGCCTTTTTTCCAAGATTTTTTTCTATTATTGAAATGAAATGATTTAGCTCTATAGGATTTGAGTTACCCAAATTTATTATCTCATATTTAAATTCTTTATCCAATACACTTAATATACCCTTTATTATATCGGTAATGTAAGTGTAGTCTCTTTTAGTAGTTCCATCACCAAATACATTTAATTCTTTTCCTTTGTAAATAAGCTCAGTAAACATATATGGAGCCATATCTGGCCTGCCTCTAGGCCCGTATACTGTAAATAATCTTAAACAAGTTATTGGGATATTATAAAGATGGCTGTAAGTATAACAAATTAATTCTGCAGCCTTTTTTGTAGCCGCATAAGGGCTTATTTGTTTGTCTGTGTTGCAATCTTCTTCAAATGGAACTTTTGTGTTGCCATAAATTGATGAAGATGAGCCAAAGATAAAATTCTTTATTTTGAATTGTTTTGCAAGCTCTAACAAGTTTAATGTGCCTAATACATTAACCTTTTCATACAATACAGGATCATTTATAGAAGCTCTGACACCTGCTCGTGCAGCCAAATGTATAATCTTTTCTACCTTATTTTTCTGAAATATTAATTTTAAATTTTTTATACCAGTTATGTCTGTTCTGTACAGTCTAAAGTTTTTGCTTTTTAAGCCAATTTTTATGTTATCTTCTTTGAAATTTGGGTTATAATAATTGTTAAAATCGTCAACACAAATTACATTCGTACCTTTATTTAACAGAGCTTCACATAAATGGCTACCAATAAAACCAGCCCCTCCTGTAACTAAGATGTTCATTCTAAATCTTATAGCTCTCGGAGATTTTGTAGTTTTTTAAAGGTTTCGTTTTAGGTTTTAGGAAAAGCTTTAAATTCAGCACATAATAACGAATGTTATGATTGAAGTATCTATAGTTATTGTAAATTATAATGGTAAGGATTTGTTAAAGACAGCTATTGATTCTATAAACAAACAAACTAAGGAAAATTATGAAATTATTTTAGTCGATAACAATTCAACTGATGACAGCATTGATTTTATTAGAAAAAATTATAAAAATGTAAGGATTGTTCAAAACAAGGAAAATGAAGGCTACGTTGGCATAAATTCTGCTATTAAGCATTGCAAGGGAAAATACATCTTTTTTGCAAATAATGACCTATCTTTGGATAGAAATTGTATAAAAAAGCTTAAAGATATTTTAGAAAAAGATAAAAGTATAGGCATAGCTTCTCCAAAAGTTGTAAATTATCTTGACAAAAATTTAAAATCATGTGGGACATGGGTATCCAGGTGCTTCTATAATGGGCATTTCAAGTGTAGTAAAGACTTCATGAAAGAAATCCCGTATAATGGTGTAGCTCTAATAAGAAGAGAGATAGTAGATAAGTTTGGTTATCTTTTTGACAAAGATTACTTTATTTATGCAGAAGACCTCGATCTTGGGTTAAGGGTAAGGCTTCTAGGGTACAAGGTCGTGCATGTCCCAGAAGCTGTTATTCACCATATGCACTCGATTACTCTTTCAAGAAGTAAAAAGTATAAGCTGACCTATTTGATGGAAAGAAATTTGTTATCTACTTTTATCAAAATATTATCTGTAAAGAATATAGTTATTTTCGCCCCTTATGCGATTATAATGCGCTTTATAGGCATGGCAAAAGATGTACTAACTTTTAAATTCATTAATGCAGGAGCTAGATTGCTGGCATTATCAACTATAATTATTAATTTACCATGTATAATAAGAAAAAGGGATTCTATCCAAAAACTAAGAAAAAAAGATGACTCTTTTCTGCTTCAAGTTTTCAGCGAAAGGTATTTATTTAGCAAGCAAAAAATAAATGTCTAACCCATTACAACAAGCAAAGCTTTTTTTGTAATAACAAAATTTTTGTTTTTATTAAGAAAATCAGAAGCGTACTTTTCAAATTCTTTATCAAATTTTAATTTGTGGTATATATTTGATGCCCAATATTTTTTCAAATCATGGTAGGAAGGTATTCTAACCTTATTTTGAAAATGAAAAGTATTCAACTTATTGAAATTTGATTTTGCAAAAGGCAGCACTTCTTTATCCATAAAATTGCCAGCAATATATTTAATTTCTGCAGGAATCTTCATAAAGGACGAAAGGAAAGAATACCATTCGTCATTATTACCCTTATATGGAGACATTATAACTATTCTACCTTCCTTTTTTAGTTTTGTCTTAAGCACCAAAAGTAATTTTTTTGTGTCCTTGACATAATAAAGCGCATATATTGAAATTATAAGGTCGAAGAAACCATCTTCAAGCGTAGACGCTTCAGACGCATCCCCACAAATAAAATTTATTCTAAGATTTCTTTGTTCTGCTTTTTTCCTAGCTTCTATTATTGAACTCTTGGAAATATCTATTCCATAATAATTACCTTCTGGAAACAACTCAGCAAACTTGATAATATGATTTGCGGTGCCACAACCAACATCAAGCACATTATAACCCTTCCTTATGTTTAGCTTCTTGAACAACCATTCATCGAGATCGATAGAGCCAAATTTTTTGTTTGTTTGTATCCGTAAATTGAGTTGAGAAGTTATTTGGCTGGTTTCTTTCTTACCTTGCATCTTCGCACCACCTTATAATTTCAAAAGCCTCGGCATGCTTGCAATTTGAAGCAGCGCCTCGAACAGCAGCTATCTCCCTCAAAAGCTGAGGGCTCCTCATCCCTCTTATTTGAGACTTATGGAGGCCATAAGCTTTAATTTTTCTTTCTATATCAATAGGCACAAAATAATTTAGATTCATATTTTTTGGATTCCAAATAACATCATGAGCTGCTTCATATACAAGCACCTTTTTTACGAAAAAATTTTTATCATGGGGCCTTAATGCTATAAAAGCGGCATTAAATACTGTTCTATGGTCTTGGTTATAGCCAGGATGCGGCAAAAATACTTTCCTTGGCTTTATACTATTTATCAGGTCTTCAAATATGTCTATGAATTCTTGCTCAGTGTAATGATTGACCTTGCTTTTTTCATTGCACTCCCATTTAAAACCTAGAAAATCAGCCACTTTTTTTAACTCTATAAATCTTTCTCCTGTAGGTGTTGCCTCTTTATTTTTTTTTATCTTGCTTTCGTCTATGCCACAGAAATAAACAAAAAATGTTTCATCTAGAATACCACCGCAGCCTAAAACTTCATCGTCCACATGAGACGCTATGACGAGATTTTTAACTCCCATAGGCGAAAGTAAAATATAAGTGTTAATAAACCTTATGGTTAGCCGTTATTCGAGGATTGTTTAACCTTGTATACCTCAGTTCCTGTTTTTTTATTTTTATAAACTTTCTCGTAATTATTTTCTTTTGCTATTTTATGGATTTTGCTAAATTTTAATGTTATTATGAAAAAAAGAAGTAATATCCAAAAATTAAGAAAAGTAGAAAATAATTTTATATTAAAGGTTTTTTCTGAAAAATATTTGTTTAAAAAACCTACTGTTTTATAACTTTATATATTGTTGTGCCACTAGCTGGGTTATCATAAACAACTTTTAGTTTATCGCTACTTTTTATCTTACTAAATGAGTTCTCATTCATTTGAAAATCAATCCCCCATTTATTGTTTACCCAAACATAATCAACTTTATTTAAGTCTAATGGAGACGTATGATCTATAACAAGCCTATTGATGTTATATGATAAGCATTGCCCATTTCCATAAAATACATCATGCTCTTTTGAATTCGTTTTTGCCCATCCAAAATCTTGCTTGTAGATGCTCCATTCTTTTGATGCAATCGAGAGTTTTACAACTTCTGTAAATATAAATCCAGCGCTAATAACTAATGCAGCAATAACATATACTTTGTTTATTTTTATAGAGTTAATCCCCTTTGCCCATATCATGCTTATGAAAGGCACAACGGGCAATAATAGCCTTGCGCCAAACCAGCCTGTGTTTATCAAATAGATAAAGAGCATAAATAAATACGATAAAAACACAATATGCACACTTGTCAAAAAATATCTTTGTTTGCCTTCAATCCTTAGAAATAAACCTTTGATGAATGGAAATATAAATGCTATTGTGCTTATCACCCAAATCACTAGCAGATATTTTATGTAAGGTATATCATAAAAAATTAATAGCAATATATTGCCGTTTGGAACCCCAAATAATTCTAAATAGGTTGTAAGGTATGCAGTAACAGAAAAAATATTGTTAAAATTTATTTTGTTGAATGAAGTTCCTAGTTCAACTCCATGAAAAATCCCATTTAAAAATGGCCAGAATGGATTTCCTAATACGACATAATTTCTTAATAACCATGAAGAGGCTATGAATAAGGGTAGTATAATAATAATTGACAATTTAGTGTATTTGCCCTTGTTGTTTTTATATGCCAAATAAATAAGCATTGGGAGCATGAAAAGGGCATTGTATTTTGAAAGTAATGCCAATCCAAAGGAGATCGAAGATAGTATATACTTGTTATTAAGCATAAAATAGACAGATAAAATTGAAAAGAATGTTACTGTAGAATCTACATAGCTGAATACACTATAATCAATAAAAAAGGGCACAAAATTTAGAAATATTATTGAATAAAATGCTACTCTATCGTCAAACAATTTTCTTGCTATTAGGTATGCAATTATTACAGTAAGGGTACCAAAAATAGGCGATACTAACTTCATGCTTAAACCTGCAATATTATAGCTTATAAGGCTTGAAATTTTGTAGAATAATGCAGCAACAAAATGAAAAAATGGCGGTGGCCAAAAAGGCTCCAATCTTCCAAGCCCTTCAAACAATGGCACTTTATCGTTAGTTGCTATGAATCTAGCACTTGCCAGATGCCAGCAAGCATCACCAGATGTAGTGTGGGTTAAAGCAAATACAAACCTTAAAATTGCAACTCCAATAATAATAGCTATGCTAAGTTTTGCATAGTTGTTTTGTTTCATTATATAAGCGAAATATCTTCTAAAAATAAACCTTTCGGAATTTTAACGTTCCAGAAGCCCAAAAAATTTTAAAATTTCCTATGTTTTCGATAATTTTATAAAAGTTATTGAATGCGCTACTTGAGATGTGCGGAATATGTGGCTTTACTTGGGAGGATAAAAAACTGCTCAAGCAGATGGCTGATCGTATCAGGCATAGAGGTCCTGATGATGAAGGCTATTACACAGATAAAAATATATCATTAGCCAATAGAAGATTGAGCATAATTGACCTTAGCAAGAAAGGAAAGCAACCTATTTTTAATGAAGACAAATCAATCTGCGTTGTTTTTAATGGTGAGATATACAATTTTCAGGAAATAAAGCAAGAACTTGAAAAAAAAAGACATAGATTTTATTCAAATACCGATACAGAGGTTATTGTTCATTCTTATGAAGAATATGGGGAGAAATGCCTTGAGTATTTTAATGGAATGTTTGCATTTGCATTATGGGACTCTAAAAAGAAAAAACTGTTTATTGCAAGGGACAGGCATGGCATTAAGCCGCTTTATTACACATTATTAAAAGATAAATTAATATTTGCTTCTGAGATAAAATCAATTTTATTAAACGAAGAAGTAAAAAGAATTGTGAACTATGAAGCATTACACTATTTTCTATCTTTTAGATGCAACAGTACTCAAGAGACAATGTTTAAAGGCATTTACAAATTACCGCCAGCTCATTATTTAACCTATTCAAATGATAAACTTCAAATTAAAAAATACTGGGAGCAAAAATTTGAGCCTTTGTATAAATCAGAGGATTATTATGCCAAGTTAATTTTGAAAAAATTAGAAGAATCTGTTAAGTTGCAATTAATAAGCGATGTTCCTTTAGGTGCATACATATCTGGAGGCATAGATTCAACAACTGTTGTAGCTCTAATGTCAAAGCTTGGAGTTAAGGACATAAAGACTTTTACTGTTAGCTTTGGATTAGGTGAAGAATATGATGAAGCCAAATATGCTAGGCATGTAGCTGATTATTTTGGCACTGACCATAAGGAAATTACAGTTACTCCAAATACTGCTAAGCTATTGCCAGAGATGGTTTGGCATTTGGATGAGCCTATGGCAGATCCAACTTGCATACCTGTTTATTTGCTTTCTAAGGAGATTAAAAAATATGCAACAGTTATCTTAACAGGCGATGGAGGTGATGAGCAGTTTGGGGGGTATTTGCAGTTTAAATTTATGAAATTGCATAAAAAGCTTAGAGTAGTGCCAAAGCATATTAGAGAAGTTATTCCTTTAACTGTCAAGTATGTGCCAAAAGGCATTCTTAACATATTTTTTAAATATTCTAGAGATTTAGGTGATAAAGGAATAGACAGGTTAAGCAAATTTATTTTAACAAATGATGATGCAGAGGCATATCTTTATTTGATGGGAATTTTTAATGAAGAGGAAAAAAAAGAGGTTTATTCTCAAAAATCAAAGGAATTTACAGAGAAAATTGATATTGCTGACTACTTCAACAAGAAATTTTTCAGTAAAAAATATCCTTATATGACTAATGTAATAAGGCTTGATACAGAGATGATTCTTGTTGAGGATATGCTTATGAAAGCAGACAAAAGCACAATGGCTTTTTCAGTAGAAGAAAGAGTGCCTTTTCTTGACCATAATATATCGGAAATTTCAAGCCGAATTCCACCAGATTTAAAGTTAAAAAATTTTAATGAAAAATATATATTGAAGAAAGCTGTCAGGGACTTAGTTCCAAAACAAACCATAAGGAGAAAAAAGGTGAATTTTTTTGTTCCAATAGACCAGTGGTTTAGTGGCGAGATACTGGAAATATCAAAGCAGATGCTCTCCAAGGAGGAAATAAAAAAGCAGGGAATTTTTGATTATAGGTATATAGATAAGGCATGGACCAACTATAAAAAATCCAGATTGTTTTATGCAAGGCAGCTATGGAGCGTACTATGCTTTAGTATATGGAATAAAATGTTTATAGAAGACAACATGATGGAATTTTCAGAAAAAAAGGCCAAGTTTTAGTAAAATAATAATGATTAAAAAACTTTTACAATTAAAAGACAAAATATTGGACAATGCTGCAATATTCAATTTAGTAAGAACAATCACTGACAGTAGGAGCCATAACATTGGGATAATCAAAAAAGAATTAAAAGCCAAGAAGAATGAAAAAATATTGGACATTGGATGCGGCTTAGGGAATTTCAGCGGAGTTACTGGTGGAGATTACACTGGAATAGATGCAAATCAGAGTTTTATCAAATTCGCAAATAGGCATTATAGAAATGCAAATAAGAAATTTATGGTAATGGACGCAAAAAAATTGCAATTTAAGGATAAATTCTTTGATAAGTCAATCTTCATAAGCATGCTGCACCACTTTTCTGATAAAGAAAGCGAAAAAATATTAAAAGAAATACAGAGAGTAACAAAAAAACAATTGCTTGTGCTTGATTTGCTTCCAACAAAAAGAAAATTTATAAATTTTCTTTATAAGATGGATAGGGGCAGTAATATAAGGCCAATAGAAGAGCAGTTTGAGCTTATTAGACAATATTTTAAAATTGAAAAATATAAAAAATTTGAAGCGTTAATGAGCGTGCATTCGCTTATTTTATGCAGGCCTTTGAAATGAACGCCTTAATAATATCTGGCTATGCTTATAATTGATGCTATATCTGCCATTACCAAAAATATAATAAGAACAGTCAAGAACTTATTTGCCTTATAATGGGCAAATAAGTTGTAAATTCCAAAAGTAAAGAATATTGATATTATGGATATTCCAGGAAAGAGCAGCCTGCCTTGAGGCTGGAAATCATACAAGTTGAATGACACAAAAGAGAACCCAAATAATGCGAGATAAAACAAAAAAATAATTAAAGCCTTTTTTTGTTCATTGCTCACTATTTTATTATTTTTTCTGTATTTTTTATAGAAAAGGCATAATCCATAAACAGAGCTTATAGTAATTAACAGCAAAACTAAATACACTGCGATAAATATCATTATGCCGCTTTGCGAAGTTAGGTTTCCTATAAAAACTCCATTTGTACTTCCAAAGCTTGCCCAGAAAGTTACAAATGTCCATCCCGCAAGCCTTAGAAAAAAAAGATTAACCTTTATTATGTCTGGAGGGGAGGCAAGCTTCATGGCATTAATCCCGAGAAAGTCGCCATACAAGTTAAAATTCCTGACAAAAAGCCAACCTGAAATGATTAATGCGATTATGGATATTAAAGCAACAGGTTTGACTGCCTTTTTAATGTCTGGATAATATTTCACAATAAAAGCAAAGGGTATTGTTGCAACTATTGGAATAGTGCTTAATCTCGTTATTAGCGATATCCCGACAAGCAGTCCAAGCACAAAAATTCTTTTGGTACTTTTTCCCTTTGCAATAATCAAAAGAAGCATATAAATAATCAAAGTTGTCAAAAAATCTGCCAAGTTAGAATTTGTGACTGCACTGTTAAAATTTATATAGGATGGAAGAAAAGAAGCAAATGCTAAAATTCCTAAATTTAGAGTCTGGTTTTTAAAAAGCAAAGAAACTATTTTATGGACAAGATATAAGGTAAGCATGCTGAAGAAAATTGAAACGAATCTTAATAAAATTATTTGATATGCCTCGTTTTGGGTGAATATCCTGATAAATCTTAAAATAAATGAGGCAGAATAATGGTAGAACGGCGGCTGGAAAAATTCCGTGCTAAGCTGCCCTTCCCTTTGCACAGGCAATTTTTTATTGTCAGCAACATATTTTATATACTCAAAATGCGATTTTTCATCGGGCTTTTCAAAAACAGGCACAATCAATGCAAAAACTACTCTAAAAAATAATGCAAGAATCAAAATTATAGCTAAGATATGCTTGTGCTTCATTTTAACAACCTAATAATTGCATTTGCAAATTCATCAATATTGTTTGGTTTTATTAAAACTCCATTCTTCACAACTTCTGGATGCGAGCATACATCAAATGCAACAACCTTTTTGCCGCATGCTTGAGCTTCTGCGATAGTAAGGTTGAATCCTTCCCATAGGGATGCTGTTACGTACAAATCGCATGCTGCATAATAATACGGCAATTCTTTGTCATCCACAAATTCTTTAAAAATAACGTTTTTGTTAGCTAATTTTTTGATTTTTTTGTAGTAATTGGGGAATGTTGGTTTTCCTATAATCAATAATTTAGCATTTGGCATTTTCTCGTTGACATTATCAATTATTTTTAACAAAGTGTGGACATTTTTGTGCGGAGACAATCTTCCTACAAAAAGCATCAGCTTCTCATTGTTTTTTATGCCAAGCATTTTCCTTATTTTGCTTCCATTAATTCCTCTTCTGAACCTTTTTTTGTCTATTTTGTTGTATATAACTTTACTATTCAGCCCAGTTTCTTTTTTTAACTCACTTTGCATGAATTTGCTGATTGAAATTGCCGAATCAACATTTTTTAAAGATAATCTATTTAGAAAAGCAAATAGTTTCAAGTATATCTTATCAAAAACATTTTCAAAAAGCTCGCTATACCCAATTCCATGATTATAGTAGATATATTTTATGGCGTATCTTTTCTTCGCATAGTATGCAATCCAGTTCATAGGGTAAAAATGTGAAATAACCATATTATATTCTTTTAATTTTTCAGTAGCATTCTTAATTTTTTTAATATCTAAAAAAAATAACAGCCTGTAAATGCGCTGAAGAAATAGATTTTTTGGCATACCTAAAACTTCAAGCTTGAAAACTTTTGGTTTTAGTGTTGCTTCAAGAGCAAAAACAGTGACTTTATCCCCTTTTTTTGCATATTCTTGTGCTTGCAACTCAACGACTCTATCTATTCCGCTGTAATAAGAGAATGTTGGAGTTAAAATTGCTATCCTCATCAGATACCACCAATCAATTTTAAAAATTTCAACTTCAAAACCATAAAGTAGCCTGCTGCAAGCTGCGGAATGCCGAGCTTTGAGTAGCCTTTTGTCCTGTCCACAAAGGTTATTGGTATCTCCCTTATTTTAAATCCTTTTAGATGGGCTTTGAACAAAACTTCTTGGACTATTGCAGGACCTTTTGACTCAAGCTTATCTAAATTTATCTTTTCTAATACCTTTCTTTTAAAACATCTAAAACCAGAGTTGCAATCTTTAACTTTTAATCCAAGCATTAATCTAATGTACATATTAGCAAAATGTGTGACTATCTTTCTTATTAAACTTCTTCCAATCTCTTTGCTGCCTTCAACTCTTCGAGAACCCAGAACCAAATCAGCATTTTTTAATTCCTCGAGCATTGATGGAATATATTTTGGATCATGGGACATATCAGCGTCCATCTCAACAATTGCCTCTGCCCCATGCCTTAGGCAGTAAATAAAACCATCTCTTCCAGCAGAGCCTCTTCCTTTGTCTTTTTTCCTTAACAAAAGGTGCACATTCTTATTTTTTTTTGAAATTTGCTGTATAATCTTCCAAGTCCCATCTGGGCTGTTGTCATCAGCAACAACAATGTGCAAGTTTTTTATTCTCAATTTCAGAATCCTGTCTATCAAATTCTTGATGTTTTCCTTTTCGTTGTATGTTGGAATCATCACAAAGGTTTTCATTTTAAGAATGGCGTAGAAGAGTATTTATAAATTTAGTTGTACTATAATTTATTTTGAGAAAGGTTTAAATATACTTGAGATTTTTATACACTATATGGTGGTAATAAGAAAAATATTTTTTGTAAATTTTTTATTTATATTAGTTTTGACTATGCCTGTTTATGCTCTTTTTGGCAGGGTTGTTGATTTTGGAACTTACCATCATATATGTTTCAAACTTAGTAGTAATGCTTATAACTTTATAATTAATCATTCTGTAGGAGATTCTTGGCCTTGTGGAAACGTAAACATAAGTGATAATCAAATTCATATAGAATGTGTAAGCCAGTTTGATGGTGCTCACTTAGGTAAATATACGAATTGTTTACCTAATTCTGGAAAGTCTTGTGGTATTTTTGATTTTGATTCATCTGAGGGTAAGGGTATACTTTCAAATGGGTGGTCTAATTCTCAACCATCGTCTGGAACTAACCAAATCAAAAATATAATATTAAATGGCTATGCATATAAGGAATTTAAAAGTATTCTCTGGTTTTTACCCGATATGCCAACTAATTTCTATAGTAGCGATAATTCCTGTCCTCCAGCAATTATAACATCAACTAATCCTTCAAATACTTCTGTTCTCAGTTCAAAAATTAACACAATAACAATAAATACTGATATAGACTCAGTTTGTACAGTTTCAGATACTCCAAATTTAAATATGGAAGATATGACTGTACTAACAGTTGATGACCTTAAATCTCATAGTTTTACATTTGAAGGAAATGACTCAACAAATTACACTTTCTACATTAAATGCATAGATGAATTTGAAGATATAAATGAAGGTGATTATGTGTTAAGTTACTTTGTAAATTATAATAATCTTCCAACAATAACTTCTACACCTATAACAAATGGCAGGGAATTAGAGTTATATGCTTATAATGTTACTGCAACAGACCTCGACAATGATAATCTGATATTCTCTGATAATACTACATTGTTTGATATTAATTCTTCAACAGGAGTAATATCTTTTATACCTACAATAGGAGGTAACTATGTAATTAGGATTACTGTGGCTGATGGAATTGAAACTTCTGAGCAAATATTTAATCTGAATATCGAATTGGTCAACAATGCGCCAGTAATGGAATCTTTAGGTAATTCTACCCTTATTGTAAATAAAACTTTTATTAAAATTATTAATGCTACAGACCCTGATGGAGATGGACTAAAATTTTCAGAGAATACGGTTTTATTTGATATAGATCCAATTACAGGCTTAATAAACTTTACCCCATCAGTAATCGGACTATTTGGGATTAATATAACTGTAACAGATAATAATAGTCTAAATCCAAAAAATGCTACAAAAACTCTTTTGCTTATTATTAAAATATTACCAAATATAATTTTAAATTCCCCATCAAATGATAGCATTAATGTTAGTATAGATACAAACATTACAATATATTTTAGCGAAAATATCAACAAATCAGATTTAGAAAGCTTAATTAAAATCAAAAGTGTTGATGGGGAAGAAATTATAGGTATTTTTAATGATAATACACTAAATCAATCTTTTAATCCAATTTTATTGCTAAAACCAAACACGACTTACATAGTTAATGTATCCCAAAATATTAAGGATTTATTTGGAAATAATTTGGATAAAGAATATATTTGGACATTTACAACCGAATTAAAAGACACAGATAAAGATGGTATTCCGGACTATGAAGATAGTGATGTAGATAATGATGGAATTGATAATAATTTAGACTTCTTGATTGGAAATATAAGCAATATAAATAATAATTTTTTCAACTTAATTGTAAAAATAAATTCTGATGAAAATATCTCTAAGAATTTAACTGAAACAAATAAAGTCGAGTTTTTATTAGGAGAAAATAAATTACTAGAATTTGAGTTTAATTTTAGTAATAGTTCAATTCTAGATTTAACTAATTTATCGATTATAAATGCTTCAAATTCTACAATAGGCGCAATAATTATACATGGTTTACGTTTATCTCAAGATTCTACAAAAACTGTTTATTTAGAAAGAATTAATCCAAATATTAATGGTGTATGCATTAAAGACGAAGAAATAATACAAATAAAAGAAATCACTAATTCATGCGGAAGTTCTAACGAATTTAAAGTAGAATGCGACGGAAGTTCACAAAATAGATATACCTGTGTTTATAATTCATCAACTAATTTATATAAAGTAACTGGTCTTTCACATTCTGGTATAATACAACTATCATATAATAAACCTTCAGACGGTGGATCTTCAGATGGAGGTAACTCTGGCGGCGGTGGCGGCGGAAGTTCTGGAGGGGGAGGTGGTGGTGGAGGAACATTTGGATATGTTTGCAACACGGACTGGCAATGCAGTGAATGGTCTGCTTGTATTAATGCGGTTCAAACAAGGCAATGCAGTTTCGTTAAAGTACCACAGCATGTTCAAGACGCACCATGCCAAGATTCGTCGAATGGGTCTGCAACAACCCAAACATGTGAAGTTACTCCACCTTCAGCAACTGCTTTTGTTACATCAACAGAAACTCAAGAGCAACCTCAATTAGAGACCCTTCAAATAGCTCTAAAATCAAACCAAACAACATCTACAAGTGGTTTAAGCGCTATTACAGGTGCTGTAACTCAAGTATTTACTAATCCAAAAGCTGTAAAGGAAATATTGATTGTAGTTGTAGTCATTGTACTTGTTGTAGTGGGATATGTTAGATACAGATTTATTCATAAAAAGAAAAAATCTAGATAAGCTTCTTTACACCCTTAACCATCTCATTTTTGGTTTATAACAACAAATACACCCTTTTTTTGGTATAAGTTTTATGCCCCTTGAGTATAGTTCAATTTCATTTGGAGAAGTTGGGCAGAAAAAAGCAACAACCTTCTTCTTCAAGGCAGTTCCTATATGCAAAGCCAAGCTGTCGCTAGTCACAAGAACATTGCATAAATTCACCAACGATGCAAACTCCATCAAGGAATTGTTACAGCCTGCATCTATAATTTTCGTTTTAACAAGCTCTTTTATTTTTTTATTCCTCTCTTTTTCCTCATGTCCTCCAAAAAGCAGTATTTTGACATTTCTTATTTTATTTAATTTGTCTATAAGCTCTGCTGTTTCCTCTATACCCAATTTTTTGTCTTCCCATCTGCCTCCAGCACCTGTATTGATGCCAATAACTAAATCGCTGTTTTTTATGTCATGCTTTTGCGCAAATTCTTTGCCAAAATCTAATTCATTCTTATTTAAAATTAAAACAGGCTCCTGTTTTTTATATTTTAAGCCTAAAATTTTGTACATTATTTCCTGATAGGTTTTCTTATTTTTTGCTTTTAACCAGTCTGCTTTTTGCTTTCCAAATCTAGAAAGCAGGCCCATATCAAACCATAATGAAGAATTATTTGTATATGTTTTTTTATTATTTTTCAGATATGCCCCAATGATTTTTTTAGAATCAACCTTCGCTGCTAATTCACAAGCCTCATGCCCATCATCTAAACTAATAGTCAAATAATATGCTTTATTTTTTAGTTTTTTTATTGTTTTATTATCGATAATGTGTATATTGTTAATAAAATTATTATTCTTTAAAACATCAAAAGACTCTTTTTTAGTTACCCAGTCTATTCTGCAATTTTTGTATTTTGCTTTAAGTCCAGCAAGAATAGCAGTTGTCCTGATTACATCGCCAATTGCTCCAAGCTTAATTATCACTATGTCCATTAGAAAGGCAGTAAAATATATCCAATTTTAAATCTTTTCTTTGGTTTTATTATAAAACATAGAAACAAAAGATTTAAAAACTGTATCAAGATAAGTATTGATATGAAGCAGGAAATGGTTCAAATACCCAAAAATGAATATGAGGAACTTCTTGAGGAAGTAGGTATTTTAAGAAATGCAGAAATGATGGAAGCGATCAAGCAAAGCGACGAGGCTAAGAAAAAAGGAGTTAAAACATGGGATATTAAAACTCATCTATAGATTTTATGAGAGCCAACTGCAACAACTACTATCTCTTTATTTTCATCACCAATCTCACAAACCATTCTTATGTCTGCGCCTAAAGAGCAACTCCATTTGCCTTCTAGTTTTCCCCTTAATTTGTGTGCATCTAACTCCCTTCTTGGATCTCTTTTAAGCTTCTCTATTTTTTCAAGGATACCTTCTCCGGAATTAACAACATCATAAAATTGTTTTTCAGCCCACGACATGCGAGTGATCTCGTCTCACTCGCTCACAACTCACTGCTTCTAGTTGTTAACTTGTACATTACTTTAAAGACATTTTTAAGCTATTTAAAATTTTTGATTTGACATATACTCTATCTAAACAAATATTTATAAAGACGATTATTTGACATGCATCTATGAAATTAAACAAAAACTATATTCAAACTTTCATCTTCATACTTGTCTATCTTTTTGCCATT
>JAGVYA010000041.1 GCA_018303505.1 Candidatus Woesearchaeota archaeon | reverse complement strand
AAATAATGAATTTGAAAATTATGTTTTCAAGGACTTAGACAAGATCCTAATAGGTTATGGTGATGAAAGTGAAGAGGAAATCCAAAAGCAATTGAGTGCTATAACAGATTTTGCTAAAATTCACTGAGGTATATAAAAAATATGTCAAAAATAAAAAGTAAATATACTATTTTTTTGATTTTGGCAATTGTGATAGTTGGATGTACAAATATCAGTAACTCAGAAAGTGAAAGAAAGAGTGAAATCAATTTTCAGAAACCCAATTACAAGAATGTGACTGTTGACGAGCTGCACGAGCAGCTTAAAAACAAGGATTTTATTTTGGTTGATGTGCATATCCCGGAACAGAAACATATCAATGGAACTGATGCATTTATTCCATACGATGAAATAGAAAACCAGCTGGAAAATCTGCCAAAGGACAAAGACGCTAAAATAGTCCTATATTGCAGAACGGGAAGAATGAGCGAGATAGCAGCAGAAAAGCTTGCTGAGAACGGCTACACAAACGTTTACAATGTTGTTGGTGGTGTAGTAGAATGGATAAAAAGAGGCTACGATAAACAACCATGAGCCCTAAAACTTATTTCAAAATTTTTTTTATTACCCTTGCACTAATTTCGTATGGATGCACAAATTCAAATCAGCTTGAGTTGAAAAGCAAGACAGAAAATCAAGACCTTAACCAAGTTATGATTATTGGCACTAGGATTGGTGAAATACCGCCTGATTTTACAGTTGTAACAACAGAAGGAAAAGCTGTAAGGCTTAAGGACCTCATTGATGACAGAAAGCCGGTTATTGTTTATTTCATGGCCACTTGGTGCCCATGGTGCGCAAAAGATTACACAGCGTTATCAAAGATTTATAAGGATTATGAAGATAAAGTAAGCATTATATCAATAAGCCTTGATTTAAGTGAGGACTTAATCAAGCTACAGGAATACAAGAAGAAGTATCCAGAATTGCAAAGCATGATGCTTGCACCAGGGCAGGAAAAGATACTTATTGATTACAGCGCCACAAAAACGACAACAAAATATGCAATTGGAAGAAATGGCACAATAATATATAGGACAATAGGGGCATTTGATGAAGAGCAATGGAAACAGTTGCTTGATGCGTTGTCAAAAGGCTAAAATGAAGTTGAGATGTCCTTCCTGCAAATCATATGATATAGTGCATTACATGGGAGCGCAATTTGGAAAATATGAGTGCAAGAATTGTGGTTATGTTGGAGTTATAGTAATTGAAGACACCAATGAAAAACAAATCAAAAAAAGAAACAAAAGAAAAGCAGCTTAGACATAAAAGGAACGCAATAATAACATTCTTTATAGCAGTAGGAACAGCAGCTATTTTGTATGTAGTATTTGGAGCTGTCACTGCAATAATACCAAACCCATTTTTTACAAGAATGACTCAGGTGGGATGGCTTGAGCAATCTTCTCTTTTAATAACATCATCGCTTTTGGGTACATACATTGGGCTTTTGTACTATGGTAGAATTGCCAGCAAGAACAAAGTTTGCAATGCAACAGCAGCAAGTGGGGGAATTTTTGGATTTCTAACATTCGGATGCTCAATCTGCAATAAAATTCTTGTATTTTTCCTTGGCATTGCTGGAGTTCTGACGTATTTTGAACCATTGAGACCGTTGCTTGGAATTTTAAGCATTGGACTGCTGCTTTTTGCAGTTCTTGCCAAAGCAAGGATATTGAGCGTTACAAGAATTTTATAAGAATGAAAAAGAAAATAATTTATTTAATAATTACTGCTGTTTTAATATTTAGTGTCATATTTCTTTTAATTAAAAAACCCTCAAATTCTAATACTACTCTTGAAGTGCCTAAAAAACCTATTCATTGGCATCCTAAGCTTAAAATAATAATCAATGGTGAGGAACAATTTATACCTCCTAATATCGGAATAACTATCGGTAATAATATAGATAATCATATAAGTGGAATGAGAATGTCCCCTACACATACGCATGAAAGTGATGATACAATTCACTTAGAAAATAATAAACCATGGTTAAAGCCAGAAACACTAACACTCGGCTATTTCTTTGAAGTGTGGGGCAAAAATCTTAATAATTCGTGTATTTTTGATTATTGCAATGGAGAAAATGGAAGCTTAACAATCACTGTTAATGGTCAATCAAATTTTGAATTTGAAAAATATATAATGCATGATAAAGACGAAATAATTATAGAGTATAAGTGATTAAAATGAATAAAAAAATTATTGCGATAATCATTTTCATTTCCTTAATCCCATTTACATACTCAAACGGAGGCTGCATTAAAGTTGCAGACGACATTTTAGTGCAATTATCAAGTTCACCAATTGTGCCTATTGCAAACAAGCAAGCATCATTTTTAATTTCATTCGGCAACAAAAGTGGCTTGATTAATGAAGAGATTAATGGAAAACTAAAAATAACCAAAAAAGAAGAAACAATTTTAATCAAAGATTTCAAAATTAAAGATGGAATTTTAGATTTAAAGCATACTTTTGAAAATCCAGGGCTTTACGAAATATTTTTGAATTTTAACATTGGAAATAAAATTTATGCTCCTGAAGATTTTTTGATTGAAGTAAAAGGACAAGAAAAAAGCTATGTTTTCAATATAAGTTTTTTAATTATTGGAATTTTCATCGGAGCAGTTTTAATGAAATTAATTAGAAAATAATGGCAAAATGAACAAAAAAATTCTATTCATTATAATCATGGCATTTTTGTTATCAAGTATAGCTTTTGCTCAGCAAGAACTGCCAATTGGATTGCAACGGCTAAAGCAATATGAGCAGCAATTAGCTGCTAGCATCACATTTTTGCTTGCATTCTTTGCAGGCTTGATTTCAATGACATCACCTTGCGGAATTGCTTTGCTGCCTACTTTCTTTTCAGTTGCTTTCAAAGATAGAAAAAAAGCAGTCTTAATGACAAGCGCATTTTCTATTGGTTTGCTGATTGCATTCACAATCTTCGGCTTAATAGCAGGCTTTTTAGGTAATTTCTTCAATACTTATAAGCTAACTTTTGCTGTTGTTTCTGGCTTTATTTTGATTTTTTTCGGAATTTTGTTGTTTTTCAACATTGGCTTTAGCATTTTTAATTTTAAATTAGATTACAAAAAAGACAGTTTTCTTAGCGTGGCAATGCTTGGTTTTTTCTTTGGAGTTGGCTGGACTCCTTGTGTAGGGCCTATATTAGCAGGCGTAATAATTCTAGCAGCAAACACTGCAACAGTCATTAATGGAACTTTAATGCTCTTATTTTTTGGCATTGGCGTTGTTGTTCCATTAGTTATCTTATCTTATTTCTCTGACAAGTATGATTTGGCAAACTCGAAGTTGTTAAGAGGGAAAGAAATAAGCTTTAATTTGCTCAATCAAAAAATAATAACTCACACATACAACATAATCGGAGGAATTTTTTTGTTAATCATTGGCTTATTAATGGCTATTTTCAAAGGAACTTTCTTTTTCCAAACAGAGCTGCCGAAGTATCTGCCATGGTCTATGTCGTTTTGGGGCTATCTGAATGAAAAAGCTTTGGAATCAAAATTACTGACATCAACAATTGGCAATGTGTTAGGCATAGGTCTTGCCGCGTTAATCATTGTTTTTGTTATGCGGTATCTGAAGAAGCAAGAAACAGAGGGTAAAAATGAAAAATAACCATTTATTGTGTATACTGGTTGTTTTTAGTCTTGTAGTTTTAGGGTGCGCAAAACAAGCAATAGACTCAATGGAAAATATGGAAATGGAAAAAATAGTCAGTGAAGACTTCGAGTTCAAAAAAATGTGCCAAGATGCTGGCTATGAATGGATGCTGATGAAGCCTACCCAAAACGGCAAGATTATGCACGAGGCTAATTCGTGCTGGGGCTGCATGGTTGAAGGCATTGAGCATGTTTGCGATAAAGGGAAATTTATGGATTATGTAAAATGAAAAAAATATACTTACTATCTGTTTTTATTTTTGTTTTATTATTTTTGGCAGGGTGCAATTCAATGAAAAACATCAAATACATCAAAAAATATCTATTTCATAAAAACCCCCAAAATAAGCCTTTATGAACGATAATAAACGATTTTAAGCCTTTTTTAAGCCAAATAAGCACACTAAATTGCATTGTTTTTCAAGTAAAATATATATAAAAGCCAGTTATACCTAATGTAAATGGGTCAAAAATGAAAAAAGTAAAGATAAATAATTGTTGCTCCGGTGGAAAATGACACAAAGCAAAGACGATGCTTTTTTAGAAAAGGTAATCCTCTTCCTGATGATTTTGGTAGGAGTGATTCTTACATTTAACCAATTCCAATTTGCAAAACTTTCGTCAGGCATTCTGATGAATTCTCTTGCATTTTTGTTAATTCTCGTTTTGATTGGCATGGTTTTATGGCTGTTCTTAAGCAAAGAAAAGCACGAGCATGAAGCACATCACATAGAGCATAAAATTGAAAAAAAACCTTTGTCCCAAATTGAGAAGATAAGCTACGGAGTGGTTGCCCTTGTCGCAGTTTTGATATTGTTTAATCAGTTTCAGATTTCCAATGTAAATGCTTTGCTTACAGGTGCTTCTTCACCTGTAAGTTCTTTCGTCAAGAGTATTTCATCGCCTTTAAAGCTAGGCACTGGCAAAAGCGGCGTTGTAATAGGCCCGCAGCTTAATGCAGATGGAAGAACAACTAAGCTAGTTGAATGGACTGCTATAAGTGAAACTTCTGCTCCTAAGAGCACTGGCAATCCAACTCAGGATGCGATTGCAGCAGTTGTTTCAACAGGCACTCCATTTTATGTTTTGGAAGGTCCTGGCTCTGAAAAGATAAAAGGCGCTACTTTTGATGATCCACTTACAAGCCAGAAAGTATGGGCTTCTTTGCTTGGCTCAAAAAGGTTCGGAACATCAAACACCGTCCAATTAACCCCAGAAGAAGAGCAGAGATGGAAGAAAATAGTAAGTGTATTCACATGTGATTATTGTTGTGGCGGTCCAAACAGTGTAACCACCATCAACAGATGCGGATGTGCCCATAGCTATGCATGGCAGGGCATGGCAAAGTTCTTTATAAAGTATTATCCAACTTACAGTGACGAGCAGATTATGGGAGAGATGACAAAATGGAAAGGAATTTGGTATCCAAAGGGAATGATTCAAGATTACCTTGTTTATACAGGTCAACAGCCAGTGTCTATTTTAACCCATGGAGGCTCAGTTGGCATCAAGCAGCAGTTCATGCAGCAAGCTCCTGGCACTCAACAACAAACTCAAGCGCAAGCAACTCCATTGGATGAACTGCCTTCAATGGTTGGAGGGTGTTAAAAATAATTAATAATAATCCATTAACTAAAAACCAATAAATAAAAAAAATAATTAAATAAAAATAAACAGTGGAATGCGAGTGAGCTCGTCGCGAACTCGCTCACAATTGACTAAAAAATACAAATATTTATAAAACAATAAAAAAATCTAAGGAGGAAGTAAAAATGAACAGGAATGTTATAATTGTGATTGTGCTTGTTGTTTTGGTGCTGCTTACAGCAGTTCAAGCAATACAATTAAGCGGCTTGAAGACAAGCATAAGTACAGGCAAGGTCAATGTTGGAAGCGCTCCATCCCAAAGTGGAAGTGGCGGAGTTCCATCAAACATACAAGACTTGCCATCAATGGTAGGCGGATGTTAATTATTTTAATGTGTCAAAAATATACCATCGATCTATGACTAATGGACGTAAGGTAAGTGTAATGGTGAATGATAGTATATTTTCGATCATGCTCAAAAACCACTGGAATATCCTAAAAAATGCTAAAAGCATTTTTGGGAACTTGAAAATAATAATTTTCAAGTATTTGCGATAAGCAATATGCACCAGTGGTTGAAATTGTGGTTTTTAACAGGTGGTAAACAATGAATGCAAAAGCAATAGTATTAGCAGTTTTATTGGTTAGTGTTTTTTTAGTTGGCTGTACATCCAGCCAAAGTAGCGGATATGCAGCATATAACCAGCCTCAACAAGGTCAGCAAGGCCAATATGTTGGAGGAGGCTGTGGAGTTGCTCCAAGTGGGGATTATGAAGACACGCCAATAGAAGCTCTAGGCATAAGAAATTCTCAATTATAAGATAAAAATGGAGCTTACAAAAAGAGAGAAGCGCAAGCTTAGAATTGAAAAACTAAGGCAAGAAAGCCAAGAAGCTCAAAAAGAATATGAGCAGAGGATTGAGCAGCAAAAAGAGATAAAAGAGCAGCAAATTAAATCAGGCAAATCAAAATATTATGTCATTGCAGCTGTGATTGGCGTTGTTATACTGGCAGTATCTGCCTACTCTGTTTATTCAATCAATAAGCCAAGTCCATATGACAATTTTGCAAAATGCCTAACTGAAAAAGGCGCTGTCATGTACGGCGCAATGGACTGGTGCAAATACACTCAAGGGCAAAAGGCAATGTTTGGAAAGTCTTTCAAATACATAAACTATCATGAATTTCAGGATTTGCCTGGAATTAAAAAAACACCAACTTGGGTTATAAATGGAGCATGGCATGAGAATGCCCAGTCATTTGACAAATTGGCAGCATTGACAAATTGTAAATTATGAGGCTTAAATGGATCCAGAAAAAAAGAGGCTTAAAAAGATTATTTCTAAAAATATTAATTTTGAGAATATTTTTATTGGAATAACAGTTATTCTTGGAATTATTATAGTAATCAATATTGTTTTAACCGCTAACCTAAACAAGGATTTAAAAAAAAGTTCAGAGATATTTCAAGAAAAATTAAAGCCAGCAAAAATAGAGCTCATTGTTGTTAAAAATTCTAAATGTGCTGATTGCTTTGACATCTCAACAATTGTAAGCCATATAAAAAATGCAAATGTGAATATTACAAAACAAACAATGCATGAGTTTGATTCAAAAGAAGGCAAGGCACTAGTAAGCAAATACAAGATTGAAAAAGTGCCGACTGTTGTTATAACGGGCGAAATTGACAAATTTAATATTCAAGGCTTGGAAAAGAGGGAAAATGCACTGCTATTCACCCAGATTAACCCTCCTTACACAAATGCAGCAACTGGAAAAATAGATGGTAGGGTTACTTTATACCTATTAAAGGATTCAACTTGCGAAAAATGCAATGACTTAAGCACTTTAATACTTCAAATTAAAGGTGCAGGTGTTAAGATATACGAAGAAAAAAATGCTGAGCTAAGTAGTAATGAAGGAAAAGAATTGATAAGCAAGTACAACATTGGTTTTGTGCCATCGTTAGTCTTAAGCAAAGATGCGGCTGCCTATGAAGTAATACAAAGTGCATGGCCGCAAGTTGGAAGCAGAGAAAATGATGGCTCATACGTCCTTAGAACTATTTATCCTCCATTTATTAACCTAACAACCAATCAATTACGAGGTATTGTAAATATAATTTATTTAACTGACAAAAGCTGTGTAGAATGTTATGATGTAAACCAGCATAAAGAAATCCTTACAAGCCAACAAAGTTTTGCTGTAAGGATTGATAAGGAAGAAAGTTATGACATAATCGATGCGAAAGGAAAAGAGCTAGTTGCGAGGTATAACATTAAACTTGTACCAGCAACAATACTTTCCAGCGAGATTGGTGTTTATCCTACAAGCAGGATCTTAAGGCAGTTCTTTTCTGTTGAGAATGACGGCTCATATGTTTTTAGACAATTGCAAGCAGTTGGCACTTATAAAGATTTGGCAACAAATAAGGTTGTAAAAGCTCAACAACAAACACCGCAAACTCAAGAGCAATAAAACCATAAAAATGCTTTGCATTTTTAGGGTCCCAAAAACCTTGGAGGTTTTTTAGGATGAGGAAAAAAGATTTGGTTTTATACATTATCCTTTTTGTTCTAGTAATCCTCTTTTTATGGCAGTGGCTTTCAAAGGGTGTATTGGCAAATCAATTAAATAAAATTCAAAATTACAATAACCAACTACAGTTATTAAGCGGAATAGGGCAGCTTGGCTCAGCTCATCTGCATGCAGATGTCAAAGTCTATATTAATGGGCAATCAATTGATTTTTCTCAAAGAAAGTACCAGCTTGCAAGCAGCTTTATCCATTTTGAGGAAGGCGTTGGAGATGTGATACATACGCATGCAACTGGCTTGACAATTGGCTACATGTTTAAGTCTTTGGGCATGGATTTTAACAATAACTGCATTGTTTTTGAAAAAGAAAATTACTGCAATGATAATGACAGGAAATTGAAATTCTATGTTAATGGGCAATTAAACAACGAATTTTATAGCTATGTTATAAAAGATTTGAATAAAATCTTGATTTCTTATGGAAATGAAGATGAGTCAGAAATACAAAAGCAATTGGATTCTATAACTAATTTAGCACCTAAGTATAGTTTGCAGGGATAGATTTTTAAGTTTTTTTAAAAATAAATTTATTATTGAAATTGCCCTATTGTCATAGGCAAGAAGCACTAAAACATTAGCTTACTTAAACATTAAATAAAAACTAATTAATTAAATCCGCCTTCGGCAAAATATTGTGCTAGTGACATGCGAGGCTCGCGAGAGACTCGCTCACCAACTCACTGGCATTAACCTGCTCGCCTATACATTATCAACCAAAAAATAAATTAAAATTTAACAAACCAAAACCTTTAAATACTACTTAGATAATGTAAAATATATTCTAAAGTAGATACTTGGGGGTTGTGTTAATGCCAAACAAAGAGATATTCAACGTGTTTTTCCGCGAGAAGCCAGCAATGATGCTTGTTGAGTTGAAAAATGCAAAAGGCGAGATATATGCTTCCTCAATAGCAAAGACAGTTGATTGCACTTATTCTCATGTTGTGAAGATACTGCAAGAAATGCAGAAAGCAGGCTTAATTAATTTCGAAAAACAAGGCAGATTAAAGCTTCTTACACTTACAAAGACAGGCGCAGAAGTAGCAGAAAAGATTGATGGGATAAGAACTTTGTTGTGATGTTATATTTGGAAAAATTCATTTATTTTCTTAAGCAATTCTTTATGAGTGTTTTTTGATATTTTTGCAACTTTCCTAACAGCAATATCTTTCAAGAAAGTGTGTATCTGCCAATATTTTATCTTGCTTTTTAGCTGAAGATTTCCTTCTTCAAAGCCTTTAATAGGAACACCATCGCTGTGGGGATTGCTGGTGATAGAGCATCCAATTATGTCCTCTCCTTTTTCTGCCAGCACAACCATTGGTCTCTTTTTTGCATGGATAAGATCCGAAAAAGGAAAATTTATAACTATTATGTCTCCTTTAGAGTACATCATCCCACCTTTCATCATAAGGGTTGTCCCATGTCTTCTTTAGCGATGTTTCGCTAAGCAGCATAAGAAGATGCTTTTCGCTAACCTTTACAGGTTTGATTGTTATTCCATCCTTATCTTCGCTTATCAGCAGCTTTGAACCTTTGCCTATCTTAAAAAATTCCCTCATCTTTTTAGGTATAACAATCTGCCCCTTTTCACCGACAGTTATTAGTTCAGTCATACTAGTAGGAATTTCCTACAAGTATAAATATTTTTCGGTTTTTGAAATTCGAAAAGAAATAATAGGTTTGATTGTTAAAAATAAATTCTACCCAATCTTCTCCTCAACAGCATACTTCCCAAGAACTTCCTTTGCAGCTTCTATAAAATCAATTTCTTTATCTGTAGGAACTACAGCGCCAGCAGCATTCTGATGGCCTCCAGACTCTGAATTGCCAATGCCTTCAATAGCCTCTTCAATGACTTTTCTCAAATCAAAATTGCCATGGGTATTGTTTGTTGTCCTTAGTGAAATTTTTGTACTGCCGTCAAGCGCCCTTGCCATTGACAAAATGAAATTATTGTTGGTCATTACATTTGACTTGGACAATATAGAGGCAAGAGTTCCAATCATGGTTGACATTACATTGGTTTTTGCATTTATAATCACAAACCTGTTGCCCCAGAATACATCATCGCTGAACTTGTTTTCATTGTACCAATTCAATGCATTCACAATCTCTTTTTTGTAATCGGTTAAGCTTCTTATTGCCTGCTGCCTTATCTTCTTGTCACCAAGACATGCCCCTATGCCTAATGAAGCCCTTCCAAGCCTGCCGCATGCATTGAGCAAGGTTGCAAATTCCTTGGCATCTCTTGTTGGTGATTCTTCCTCCTCATGAGGCAGTATGTACACATTTCCAAGAACATCATCTGGATTTGATTCATTCAATCTTTTCATTATAATGCCTGTCACAAGCCTTTTCATATCTTCGTCATCTAAATGAACTATTTTTTTCCATCCATTCTTGTTTTTAGGCTCAATTCCAATCTGGTATAGAAATTGTATTGCTCCGCTCTCGCTTCCACTAACGCCAGGGATATAAGGGTCTGTGCAGTACTCAAGCGCCTTATGCAAAGGCTTTGTTTGGGAGCCAAAAATCCTCAAGCCCTTAATAACCTTAACCTTGTTTTTCTCAACCGCTGTTTTAAGAATCTCATCATTCAACCTTAAAAATCCATTTTGCTCCTGTAAATCGCCTATTGCGCCTACAATTGCGATATGCGCAAACTCTTCCATGCTCTTGTCAACAGCACATGCAAACTTGAAAACAACGCCTGCTCCGCTTATTTCTCTGCCCCCATCTATGCCACAAGTATGAGGATTTACAAAGACTATGTCGCCAAAATCATCACCGCTAATACTATGGTGGTCAAAAACAAACACCTTTCTGCCTTTAAGCAACTCTTTAATTTCATCAATAAAACCAGAACCTATGTCAGTAAAAATGATGCAATTATACGGCTCTAAAGCCAATTGGCTCAATACAGCTCTGTTCAGCTGCTGCAATATTGACACCGAATACTTCCTGTTGTCGTTATTCAGCAGCTTTATCATGATAGCGCATGCGCTTATCCCATCTGCATCCAAATGGCTTATTACCCTTATAACCTCTTTTTTGTCAATTTTTTTAAAAGCTTCAGCAGCATTCTTCAAATATTCATTGAACTGCTCATAAGGATCCATCAAAACACCTTTTTTATTTATTTTGGATTTTTCTTTTTAACCCTTCTTAATTAATCTTTTGTTTTAACTTCCAAACCTTCTATCCCTTTTGTTGAATTCTTCAATACATTTAATCAAATCCTTTTTAGTAAATTCTGGCCATAGCTTATCCGTAAAGAAAAGCTCACTATAGCAAGATTGCCACAAAAGAAAATTACTCATACGTTTTTCACCTCCAGGTCTTATTACCAAGTCCGGCTCGCTTTTAAGGTAAAGGTTTTTGGTTATTAAGATTTCATCAATTTGATTTGGTTTTATTTTTTTTGAGTTTTTAATTATATTTTTAAAAGCATCTGTTATTTCCTGCCTGCCTCCATAAGCCATTGCAAAATTAACAAGCAATGCTTCGTTCTTTTTTGTCGTTTCCATTGCTTCAATCATAGCTTCTTGCATTTTTTTTGAAAACATTTTGGTTCTGCCAATCACATTTACCTTTACCTTATCCTTGAAGACACCTCTCCCTTGCTTCATCTTTTCAAACTCTTTCCAGAACAAATTAAACAAGTAATCAACCTCTTTCTTTGCTCTTCTGAAGTTTTCTGTTGAGAAGCAGTAAAGAGTCAATTCCTTTATATCAAGCTCTATACACCATTTAAACAATTCCTCAAGTTTCTTGACGCCAAATTCATGGCCTTTCCATGGCTGCAAACCAATTTTTTTGGCATAGCGTCTATTGCCGTCTAACACGAGTGCTATATGGGTTGGAACTTTAGAAGACATAGAGAAAAAGAGAATTTTGGTTGTTTAAATAGGTTATTATACCCTAAACAAAAACACAACACCCATTATAAAACTAAAAATAGAGTAAGAAAAAACAACACCCTCAACATAGTCAAAAAAGCCAAGCTCAATTTTTGGCTGTGTTAGTATGTTTAACACAACATTTCCTGTAATCTGCGGGATGCTGCCATATTTAAAATCAATATAAACTCCCCCAATGAACGAGAGCAAGCTGCTCACAATCAAAAGAACCCCTATAAGTTTTACCATATTTAAAATGTCATTCTGCAGTTTTATATAACTTTCCAAACACGCCTATAAAAATTTCCTGCGGTACTTTTATTCCAGCCTCAACAAATGCTCTTGCCAAGCGATATCCATCAGCTTGCTCGTCACCTTCAGGCTTAAATTCAAGCAGATTTTTTAAGGTAAAATCACACATAAAACCTTCATTAATGAAAAAAGCAACGTTTTTATTGTTTTTTTGGATTTTTTTACTGTTCAAATCTATTGAAAATTCATTTTTATTGACATTAAACTTGTAAAGCTCCCACTCAATTAAGTCATTGATTATCTTATTTTTTTGATTGATTTCAATATAATTTTGAACATCTTCAATTTTAAAATATTCCAAAAAATTAACATTATTCATCAAATTAAAGCGGTAAACTCTTCCTACATATTCTTTGACCTTCTGTCTGCTGCCTCGGGGCTTCGACATGGCGAGCGAGTCTCTTCGCGAGCCTCGCATGTCAATGCCCCGCAAAGTGAGATGCTCGCGAGAAAGTTGCGTGCGAGAACGCTTCGCACGCTCGCGTTCATCTCGCGAGCTCGCGTTCAACTCAACTGATTTTGCAGTTGGTTTCCACTTGTTCTCTACAATATAAGCATATTCTTTGCCCTTAATTTTTTTTATCCTAAAGAATGCCATAGAAATAATTAGGCACTATGAATTTATAAGCTTTTTGGCTGTTTTTTTGAATTATTTTCATATATCAAAAATTTATTTTCATATATGAATTTTTGAGATGCTCAAATGTCAGAAATGCATGGCATTTATGATCACACTCAAAAATCTGTCGAATGTGAGCGAGTTCGCGAGCTCACTCACATCTCACTGATTTTTGATAAACCAAAATTTTTGGTTTTTGACATATAAAACGTATATTATACAAATTTTTTTAACAAACAACACAAGAAACCACTATCTTACTTCCTTGACAAACTCTTTTTTGAACTTCGAGTTATTCTTTTGCAGGCGCTGAACTGCATTGATCAAGGCATTTTTCTGGCTTTCTTCCCCATCAGTTTCAACAATGATTTGAGGCACGCTGATTTGCGGATGCCTTATGCTGTAGGTTGATATTTTAACATGCTTGTCATTCCAAAGCTCTGTCTTTATTGCATTGCATAAAGTGTGGTCAGCACCCTTTACCTCAATCAAGAGCTTATTTTTTTTATCGTCGAGAATTTTGATTTCCATATTGCACTTATGGTGGTACATCCATTTTCTTTAAAAATCTTTTGTTAATTCATTAATTTTAATTCTTAAAGTTTATCGTCGATAAAATTTATTTTTTCTCAAACCTCAAACAACTAACATTTATGCGGTGAATTTGCCGTCGATGAAATGAAAAAGTTGCTTTCAAAGGGAATTTGAAGTCCCAAATATGGGTAATTTTGGCATTTTTGGCTACAAACCGCTCTAAAAAGGCCTTAGTCTCACTTTTATGGAAAGAGTACACAATAGGAGCTATTTTTAATGCATTTTCTAGGAAAAAAATGTCATTATGCTTCACTTTAGTTCCAAAAGGCGGATTTTGAATCACTACATCTGCTTTCAGCTCCAGCTTTCCAATATCTTTACAAATAAACTCTGGCTTGCCAAAGCTATAACCCTCACTTTTCACCTTTGAAATGTCGGAAATCGGAGGTTTCCGAGCATCCCAAAAATGCTTTTGCATTTTTGATAGGTTATTTTTAGCTGTTTCCAAGGCTTTTTTATCAGAATCAACAAAGAAAACATGCTTTGCCCCTAGAAGAAGAGAGCCTATGCCAAGCAGGCCCGTGCCGCATCCCAAGTCAGCTATTACTTTTCCTTCTATGTCTCTTAAAAGATAGGCATTCCAAAGCATAGAAGCTCCTATCTCGCTATCCATCAAGTACTGCTCCTGCCTCACTTTTGGCTCATAAAAGCCCTCCAAGCCGGATAAAACTATTGCCAGCCTTGATTTTGACATAATATGCTTCATTTTTAACTCTCACTTTCCACGAATAAAATTATATTTCTTATATATTTTCAATACTGAAAATTTTTCAATTTTCAGTCCGAAAATAAATATTATTTTCGATATTGAAAATAGATACTACTCTATTTTTCCTTCTTTCAGCTGTTTCCCCACATTAGATGAGCAAAAAGGGTTATAATGCTGATTTTATTTAACTTTCCAAAACCAAACAATTCAATTTCTTATTTTTGATACATTCAATTTTTATTATTTAATTATTTATTCTAAAACCTTTCCTTTTATTCATAATCCTATAGTTCCCACCACAGTCTTATCTTATTCCCAATACTATCCCAAGATAGTCTCAAATTTATAATTTATCGACGATAATTAATCCCAGATTAGTCCTATAATAATCCCAAATTATTCCCAAAAATGAAAAGATTTATATAAATGGGACTATAAATAATATTTATGTTTTGGAAAAAAGACAACACCGGGAAAAAATTTAAGCAGATGAATGAGCTGCTCAAAAGGTCGTTTGCAAATGTAAAAATGGATACAACCAACATTTTCCAGTGGATGAACTATTTTTACAGGAGAGGAATGGAGCAGGAGCAGCTAATCAAAAAGCTACAGCTCGAGCTTTCTTACGTGCCGAAAACAAGAGAAGACATAAGGCGCATTATCGATGATTACTACTCGTTTGAAGGCATCATGGCAAAGATGAGGGATTTAAATGAAAAGATTGATGAGCTGGCGAGAAAACAGCCTGTGCAAGTTGAGAAATATATGCCTCAGCCTGTGATAAAAGAACATTACCAGGACATTTCATACATTGAAAAAAGGTTAGAGAGGCTGGAGCAGAAGAAACTTTCTATAAGAGAGAGGATAATAAAAAGATTAACAAGAAATTCAAAGGAATACGTTAAGAGCGTGATAATATCATACATCAGAAAATACGAGAAGATATCGGCATTGCAGCTTAAGGAAATTGTTGTTGATGAGCAGAATTTCTGCTCCAAAAGCTCATTTTATCGATTATTAGAAGAGATAGAGGAATTGGACGATATTGGAGTCATAAAACAAGGCAAGGAGAAGCATTATATTTCAAAAGCTGTAAAACGAATCTAACTGATAGAGAATAGAAATTTATATAAACCCCCATTTTCCCCAAAAAGTGACTTGTGAGTGAGTTCGCTCACTCGCATTCGACTGGGGGTGAAAAATATTTTTAATAAAATCTTTTTTAGAGCTAAGAGTCTAAAGTTAGGACTTCTAAACAAAAGTTTGAGGCATGAATTCACAAAAATAAAGCAGGAATTCGAGGAGCATTTGCAGGCTATAAACGAAAACACAAATGAGATTTCTGCAAATTACGAGTATATTTGCGAGCTTGAAAGCAAACTCGACAAGCTAAGCGAAAGAGTCGACCAAATTCAAATGTACTTCACAGATTCAAATATTGATGTTGCAAAAAGAAATAATTTTGATGTGAAGAGGCTAAACAGGATGGAGCAGCAAGTGTTTTTAGTCATTTATACTCTTGAAGAAGAGAAAGGCAGCATAACATACGAGGATATTGCAAAAAAGCTCAACATATCAGAGCAATTGGCTGGCAACTATGTAACCTCAATTATAGAAAAAGGAGTTCCAATATTGAAGAGGTACTTCAACTCAAAGCCTTACTTAAGGCTTGATCCGGAATTTAAGACATTGCAAGCAAAGGAAAATATTTTGCAGTTAAGCTTGCAGGAATTCGGCTTTTAAAACCTTTTATTTTTTATTAAAAGTTTTAATCTATAGAGTATCAAGAGGGCTTTTTACTTTCTTTAACTGCTGTGTTGAAACTTTTGTATAGATTTGCGTTGTTGAGAGATTAGAATGACCAAGAAGTTCCTGTATAACCCTTATATCAGTTCCAGCTTCAAGCAAATGAGTTGCAAAAGTGCTCCTTAACGCATGGCAAAAAACTCTTTTTTTTATTCCAGCTTTTTTTGCAGATTCTTTGACAACTTTTTGGGCCTGCCTTATTGTGATGTGCCTGTCTTTGATTGAGAAGATGTAAGCGCTGCTATCTTTTTTGTTTTTTAAGTACTCGTTAAGATGTTGTATAAGGTTGTCTGAAAGTATGATGTACCTTTCCTTGTTGCCCTTGCCGTGCCTTATTTTTCCCATTTTCTCGCTAAAGTCAAGATCATCAACTTTCAGGCTGACACATTCGCTTACTCTTAATCCAGAAGAGTACATGAACTCAATCAAGAGCCTGTGCTTTGGGTTTTTAATCACATTAAGCAGTTTCTTTACCTCATCTTTTGTCAAAACAGTAGGAAGCTTCTTCTCCAGTTTTGGCGCTTTAACAGCATTAAGGGCTGAATTTTTAACGATATCATTATAAAAGAACTTGAGAGAGCTTAAAGCCAAATTAACGCTGCTAGGCTTTAGTTTTCGTTCTGACATTAAGTAAGCGATGTAGCGCTTTGCATCATCTTCATTTACATCTTTTGGCTCTTTCTTTGTAAAATCAAGAAACTTCTTGTTGTGGAAAAGGTAATTTTCAACAGTTCTATTGCTGAAGCCCCTTATTTTAAGTTCAGTTTCAAGTTTGTCGAGCATTTTACAATAACTTTGAAAGAACTTATATTTAAAACTACGCCCTATGTCTATTA
>JAGVYA010000040.1 GCA_018303505.1 Candidatus Woesearchaeota archaeon | reverse complement strand
TACCAGTCTTTCTTGCCTTTTCATGGGGAACTCAACCTTCCCCACCCCTCTTTTGCAATGCAAGAGAGGGTGTTTTACTTAAGACTTTCTACTGAGCCGAATCTGGACCAACTTAATGCTGAAGATGAACAGCGTCCAATATTTTAAGATTTTATTTCACTAAAAATTTAACCAACAGAATGCCCGCATCCGCAAGTTGTCTTTACGTTTGGGTTGTTTATCTTGAAGCCAGCATTTGTCAATGAGTCAATGTAGTCAACTGTTGAGCCCTTCATGAATGGAATAGATTCTTTATCCATGAAAATCTTGACTCCTTTTTCATCAATAACTAAATCATCATTCTTTGGCCCTTTTTCCAATGCAATTTCATACATGTAGCTTGAGCAGCCGCCTGGAACAACTCCAACTCTTAGCCCGTATTCCAGCTTGTTTTCCTTCTCAAGCAGTTTCTTTACTTTTTCTGCTGCTTTATCAGTTAAAGTTACTATTATTTCTTTTGTTTGTTGTTGCATTTTATTGTTATTTGTATTTCTGATTTAAATAGTTTTTGTTATCCTGACTTCTCAACAGGATGTCCATGCTTCTGCCATTCGTCAAAGCCGCCAACCATCTCCATTACCTCATAGCCTTTTTTTGCAAGTTTTAATGCAACTTTTGGTGCTGCGAAGCAAACTACATGATAACAATATAATATTAATTTTTTATTTTTTGGCAATTTAATATTAATTTTTTATTTTTTGGCAATTTTTTAATATGTTTATCAAGTTCGTATGCTGGCACATTAATTGCTGTAGGCACATGCCCTTTTTATATGAATCAACGTCTCTTACATCAACAATAACATGATTTTTATCTTTTTCATCTACTATGTGCCTAACGGAATACGGGTCTATCTCATATCTTATTTTTTCTTCAAAAAATTTTACTGCGCCTTTGTTCATTTTGACACCTCAACATCAGCTTCCCTAATTATCTCATCATACCCTTTTGCTTCCAGCTCGTGCGCTAATTCTTTTCCGCCACTCTTTATTATTTTACCCTTTACCATTATATGGACGCTGTCAGGTGTTATGTAGTTTAAAATCCTTTGATAATGTGTTATTATTAAAATCCCAATATTTGGGCCAATTAAAGTATTAATTCCATGAGCTACTGTTTTTAATGAGTCTATGTCCAAGCCAGAATCTGTTTCGTCAAGTATAGCCATTTCCGGCTGCAGGACTGCCAATTGCAGTATCTCTGCTCTTTTCTTCTCTCCGCCAGAAAAGCCCTCATTCAAGTATCTTCTGCTGAATGAATCGTCTATTTTCAGCAATTTCATTTTCTCTTTTAGCAATTTAACGAAATCAGGCACGCTTATTTGGTTTTGCTTAACCGCATTGCAAGCAGTTCTCAAGAAGTTTGAAACAGAAACACCCGGAATTTCCTGAGGGTACTGGAATGACAAGAATAAGCCGAGCTTTGCCCTTTCATCAGCAGGCAATTCAAGAATATTCTTGCCTTTATACCATGCTTCTCCTTTATCAACTGTGTACTTGGGATGCCCCATTAAAGTGTATGCTAATGTAGATTTTCCTGAGCCATTTGGTCCCATCAAAGCGCAAACTTCTCCTTTTCTTACAACTAAGTCTACCCCATTCAATATTTTTTGCCCTTCAACGCTTACATGCAAGTCTTTAATGATTAGTTCGTCTGTCATTTTTAACCCTATTTCTTAATATACTTCTCAAATATTAATATACTATTTTTTAATGTATCTAATGACAACAAAGCACATTTCAACCTTACAGGGCTTATTGGAATGCCGAGCATCTCCAAAATCTGCTCTTTTGTCATATCTTTTAATTCTTCAATATTTTTGCCTTTTATCTCATCGCTTAGCATTGATGCGCTTGCTACTGAAATTGCGCATCCTGTTGGATAAACCTTAACATCAACAATTTTTTTGTTCTCATCAATAACAAGATATATATCCAATTCGTCGCCACAGAGGGGATTTTTTTCGTGATGATGCACACTAGCATTTTCTATTTTACCGAAATTCCTTGGACTTTTATAGTGGTCAAGTATGTTTTCCTGATATATCAATTCTATCATGTCCATTTTCAATCAGTTTTTTAATGTTTAATATTTAAATTCAATCTGGCTTCGCCAACTTTAGTGCTCGGTGTTGCTTTTCTGCCATCTCAAAAATCAAAGATTTTTGATGATGATCGAAAATCGCTTTGCGATTTATCGACATATCTGAATGAGCGAGCGAGAGGCGAGCTCTCGCATCTACCCGAGCTTTCGCATTCGACTGCTCACTCGCATCTCACCGCTCGCACGCTCGCGTTCAACTCAGCAAAATTTTCGCCGAGCGTAACACTGAGATGCGAGTGAACTCAGTGAGATGCGAGAGCTCACCTCTCGCTCGCTCACAACTCACTGTCGCGAAACGACGGATTGATATTTTATTTACTAATTTTTTATTCAAATATTTTAAACTCCAAACATTTTCTTCACTTTATGTATTGCATTAATGAAAGTGTCAATTTCCTGCTCTGTGTTGTACAAGTAAAAGCTTGCCCTTGCTGTTGCTACTATGCCTAAAACAGACATCAAAGGCATGCAGCAATGATGCCCAGCCCTTATTGCAACGCCTTCGCTGTCCAAGATTTGCGAGACATCATGAGCATGAACTCCATGAACATTAAAGGAAATGATAGATGCTCTTTCCTTTGGGCCATAGATTGTGATGCCTTCAATCTCCTTCATTTTTTCCATTGCGTAGTCGAGAAGCTCTTTATCTCTATTGAAAATGTTTTCCATACCAACTTTTGTCAAGTAATCAACCGCTACTCCTAATCCTATACCTTCTGAAATATTTGGAGTGCCTGCTTCAAATTTCCATGGCAATTGGTTGAATTTAGTGTCTTCAAACTTTACTTCATTAATCATCTCTCCACCATATAAAAACGGGCGCATGTTTTCAAGCAATTCTTTTTTGCCGTATAAAACTCCAACACCGGTTGGGCCGAGCATTTTATGTCCTGTAAACACATAAAAGTCAGAATTAATTTTTTTCATGTCCAGGGGCATATGAGGAGCAGCTTGAGAGCCATCAATAATCATCAAAGCCCCATTTTCATGAGCAATTTTTGTGATTTCCTCAACTGGATTTATTGTGCCGATTGCATTTGATATGTGGTTTATCGAAACTATTTTCGTTTTTTTAGTTATGTTTTTCCTTATTGACTCTTCATCCAATTTTACTTCATCATCAATTTCAATAAACTTCAATTTCAATCCAAGATGCTTTGCCATCTGCTGCCATGGCACAAAATTGCTGTGATGCTCCAATTGCGAAATAACTATTTCATCGCCTTTTTCCAAATCTGCAGTCAATGAATAAGCAAGAAGATTTAACCCTTCAGTTGAATTTTTTGTGAAAATAATATTTTGATGGGAATCTGCATTTATGAAATCAGCAATCTTTTGCCTTGCTTGCTCATAAGCAGCAGTTGCTTCTTCCCCTAATTGATGAATGCTCCTGTGGACATTTGCATTGTAGTTTTTGTAATAAAAATCTAAAGCGTCAATCACCTGCTTTGGCTTTTGGGAGGTTGCTGCATTGTCAAAATAAACAAGTGGCTTTCCGTGCACTTTCCTCTGCAAAATAGGAAAATCTTTTCGGATTGATTCAACATCAAAGATTGTTTTGGTTTTTAGCATTTTATTTTTCAATTTTTGATTTAGTATTGTTTTTATTAAATGTAAATTTGCCTTCTTTTGTTACATCTTTACTATCTCGCACAACGCATTAATTATTTTTTTGACATTATTAATACATAAAAAATTAAAAACCCAAAAAAATTATTGTTTAACCAATCCTCTAATCCTTTCCCTTAATTCTTCACTTGGTATTTTCTGTATCACCGGCTCAAAAAATCCTTCAACAATCAGCCTTTCTGCAGATTCTCGTGATAAGCCTCTAGACATAAGGTAAAATATATGCTCTTCATCAATCTGCCCGACTGTTGCGCCATGCGATGCTTTGACGTCATTTGCCTCAATTTTCAAGCTTGGAATGCTGTTTGCCAATGTCTTGTCACCAAGTTTTAAAATATGGTTTGCAAGGTAAGAATTTGTTTTCTGTGCTTGCTTTTCTATTTTGATTAATCCTCTGTAAACAGAGCTTGACTCATCTTTTAAAATACCATCAACCAGCACATTATTAACTGTGTTTTCAGTATTATGATGCATATTTGTTGTGAAATCAATATGCTCTTTTCCTTTGCCTAGGAATACTCCAATATTATTGCATTGCGATCCTTGCCCATCAAAAATTGTATCAATTCTAAGCCTGTTTAATTTGCCTCCAAAACAGCCAGAAATCCAGTTTATAGCAGCATCTCTTTCAATTGTTCCAACAATATTTGTAAAATTGTTAACATTTTTTGTCCAAGTGTTTAAATGGTAAAAATTAATTTTAGAATTTTGATTAGCGAAAACTTCTGTAACGCATGCATTAAGCTGCTCTTGGCTTATTTCTTTATTTGAATACTCTTCAATAAAATCAATTTTTGAATTTGGCTCAACTATTATTATATTATGAATTATACTGCTTTTTTCATCAAAATGAAAATTGACCCTTATCGGCTCATCAAGCTCTATGTTTTTTGGCACATACAAAAATATTCCATTGGTGAAATGAGAAGCGCCCAAAGCAACAAACTTATCTTTATCAATTTTAGTATTTTTAAATAAATATTGCTGTGCAATTGGATATTTTTCAAGTGCAGTATTTATATCAGTCAAAATAACTCCTTTTTCAATCAAATATTCGCTTAATGCTGCTGCAAATATTTTTGTTTCATTATTATTTAATTCAAAATTTTCAATTTTAAAATTATCAATTTTTGTATAACGCCAATCCTCTTCTTTTTCTTTTGGCATTGGCATAGAGCTGAAAATAGCTAAAGCTTCTTTCTTTTTTTGAGTTGCAAAACTACTTTGAGCTTGACTTAACGATTCCATAGCATTTTTTGTAACAAGGTTTTGTTCTTCAACAATCATGAGAATCCCCATCAAATTTTTACCCTACAGAACCTTCCATATTCATCGCTATCAATCTGTTCAATTCGATAGCGTACTCAAGAGGAAGCTCCTTTGTGAACGGCTCCATAAAGCCGCTAACAATCATTGTCATTGCTTGATCTTGGCTCAAGCCCCTGCTCATCAGGTAAAACAACTGCTCTTCGCCTATTTTGCCAACTGTCGCTTCATGCTCAATGTTAACATTTTTTTCATTGATTTCCATGTAAGGAACAGTATCTGAGGCAGATTTTTCATCTAAGATTAAAGCATCGCATGTTACATGGCTTTTTACATTCTTGCAGCCTTCTGCAACATGAAGCAATCCACGATAAGTTGTTCTGCCTCCATCCTTGCTCACAGATTTTGATGTAATCCTTGATGTTGTGTTTGGAGCAAAGTGCAATATTTTTCCACCGGCATCTTGATGCTGTCCTTTGCCAGCAAATGCAACGCTTAATATTTCAGCTTTAGCTCCTTCTCCAAGCAAATATACGCTTGGGTACTTCATTGTGATTTTGCTGCCTAAATTCCCGTCAACCCAGAAAACTGTTGAATTCTTATAAGCGAATGCTCTTTTTGTGACGAGATTATAAACATTATTACTCCAATTTTGAATTGTTGTGTATTGTAATCTTGAGCCTTCCATTGCAATTAATTCAACAACTGCACTGTGCAATGAATCTGAAGAATATGTTGGGGCTGTACAATTATGGACAACAATGCCGTGGCTTATATACGACTCATCTTCAGTAACGCTAAAATTGTAAACTTCAATATCTTTTACAATTTCCTTTTTTATTTGTTTTATAGGCACAAATGCGTATTGCTCAGTTATTTCAGCATAAGAGATAAGTTTTTGTTTTAACAATAAATTCCCATCAGAGCTTTCATTGATGTTGTAACCTACAACATTTGAGAAATTCTCTAAGTAAGAACCACCTACATAAACTGCAAATGAATCATTCCTTGGCTCTTTCCTATTCCAAACATTTATTGAAGCAAATATATCCAATCTCAATAACAAGTCTCTTGTCTGTTCTGCAAGAGTCTCTGATATAGTATTGATTCTAAACATCCTTTTGTTGCCCCAAGAGTATTTTTTGTTCATGAAACTGCCATCTCCTCTCCAATAGCCTTTTATAAACTCTGCTTGTTTTTCAGGATCTTCCAGCATAAACCATTTTGGCAGTGACTTATTTTTTGCTCCTTTGCCAAATTCATTCTTGAAGAGTCTTGCAGCCAAAGTGCTGCACAAAACTATACTTATGCCATTCTTGTACTCTTTATATTCCACAGGATTTTTTCCAAAGAATTTCTCAAGCAATTCTTTGACATCGTCTAAATATTTCCTTTCATTTTTATTGAAAGTAAATGTCAAGTAGTGCTCTCCAATAATACTGCCTTCTGCCATATAATATCCAACAAGCCTGAAGAAGTCTTTATCAGTCTCCAATTTAAACTGAATCACTTTTGAAGGGTGCCTGCCTCTTCCGATTTTTACAGAGAAAAACCTTTCATTTTGTGATATAACAGTTCTTTCTATTGGCATTGCTACATAATCATATTTTTCTAAATTTCCTGCTTCTGCCCATTCAGGCTTCCAATCTGTATTTTTGTACTCTGCTTTTTGCCTTTTGACTGCAAGTACAGGATGCCCATTTGTTATCCTTATCTTTTGCCTTGTATCGCCATAATATTCAATTGTGCACATTAATCCATTGTGCTTTCTTTTCTGAGTTTTGTAAACTCTTTTGTAAGAGCCCGTATGTGTAAGCACAATATCCCCTTCTTTGATATCTTCAATTTTTTTAATTCCATATATAGTATTTATGGGAGCGCCTTTTGTAAAGCATCCTTCTATGTAATGCACAGAGCTTCCAGGCTCTGCTATGATTAACGTTCTTTCAAACTGCCCCATATTTTGGGCATTAATCCTGAAATAAGCCTGCAATGGCAAATCAACCTTGACACCAGCGGGAATATAAACAAATGAGCCGCCAGACCAGACTGCGCTGTTTAATGCAGCTAATTTATTATCATTGTACGGTATGACTGTTCCAAAGTATTTCTTAACAATTTCTGGATACTCTCTTAAGCCACCATCCATGTCAAGGAAAACAACACCTTGCTTTTCCAAGTCTTCTCGTAGTTTGTGATAGACAAACTCACTATCATACTGGGCTCCTACCCCTCCAAGAAATTTCTGCTCAGCTTCTGGAATTCCCAATTTGTTGAATGTATTCTTGATATATTCAGGCACATCCTCCCATGAGTCGCCTTGCCTGTCAGTAGGCCTTAGGTAATAATAAATGTCATCAAAATTGATTGTGTTAAGATTTGCCCCCCATTGAGGCATAGGCCTTCTATAGAATTCTTCCAAAGACTTTAGCCTGAATTTCAGCATCCATTCAGGCTCGTTCTTTATTTTTGATATCTGCTCCACTACCTCTTTTGAAAGCCCTTTCTCTGTCTTAAATACAAATTCTTCCTTGTCATGGAATCCGTACTTGCTGTAATCCTTGTCAAAAACCTGTTCTGTTGCTGGCGCCATTTTCAATTAAATATTATTAAAATTTATTTTTATTTTTCAAGCCATCGCTTCGCGACAATATTTAGTGCTCGGCAAAATTTTTTTGTACATTAAATTTTGCCTCGCCTATTCATTTAAACAATAACCAAGTGGATTACTTTTATCACTCTGGCTTCTAAAAGTCGCTCTCGTTTTTTTGAAAATTTTTTATTGTAATTTATTGAAAATTTATTATTATCAATTTGTCCTTATTGTTACCAAACCTTCATCAAAGCATATATTGCAGCTTTCCAATTCTTTTGATTGCGCTCGGTGAATATCACATAATATCTGCCTTACTTTTGTCAGGTTGCTTATCCTATACATCTCTGCGATAACCCTTTGCTTATTGTTTTTTTCAGCCAAAATTTTCTCAGTGGAGTTTCTTATCTCAGTGACAACAGCATCGCTAAAAACAACTTCCTTTGCCCTTTTAGAATGCTGGTATTGCGATATAGCTGCTTCTGTCAGTCCAAGTATATTAGCTGCTTCTTTTTGGCTTAGTTTATGATCTTGGATAAAGATTCTAGCCAGCTCTCTTCTTATGGCAGGCAGAATATACCTTACTTCTATCTCCTGCGGCATTGTCTCTTGCATAGTACTTAACAATTGTTAACTTATATATAAAGTTTGCGGTGATTAAAGTTAATAAACAATAGAAAGCAGAATTAGAAAATGAAAGCAAAAATAAATTTATCTACCCCTAAATCTGTAAGCATTTTCTGCCATTACTGTAAGGACCCTTTCGGGATTTACTTGGTCAAAAGCATTTATTCTTTTTGTACTAAAATCTGTTCCATATGCAGACTTTACTATCATATCAATTTTATGCGTGGCGACCCCCCCAGTAAAGACTATTATATCATAATTAAAATATTGTCCGGTAAGACCCCTGATGTTTTCACCCTTATGGAAAGTTAATTTAGCTGAAGAGGGGAGGTACTTTCTTAAGGTGGCTTGTTGATGATCTGTTCTAACTCCAAGTAAAAGTATACGTTTTCCTTCATATACTTTTAAATCTTCTCTAAGTTTCAATAATTTTTCTATTTCAGGGGCACCACTGTTCAAATTAGTTAAACTCACTTCCAAATCACAGAGAGCTTCTAAATCCTTAAATGAGTCAGGACTGTTCTGCCAATCAAATTCTTTAGGAAGCTTATAGCCAAACTTTGAATATAGCTTTGCTACTACTTGCATAAGTTTTGTAACATAACTTTCAAGATAACTGTTTTTATAAGTGAAAACCCATGGCACAGACGCCATAAATGAATTTGTATCCTTAATAAAATTTTTTTCCAATCTGGAGTAAATACTTTTTATTTGTTCAGGTGTTGTTATTCTTGCAATAGCTATCTGAGCTTCACCTTTTATCCCTAACCTTCTTAATTCATTTTGTGATTCGTAAAACCATTTAGGAAAACCTAAATGATCTTGTAGCGCTTTTCCATATAAAGAAGTTCCAATTTGTTGTTTAACTGCAGTTTGTTCTGTAGGTAGGTCTTCTCTTAACTCTGATACTTTGATGATTGGTTGAGCAACTTCAACTACTCTGGTTGGTTCTCTAACTATCTCTTCTATAGGTTTAATTCTTTGAGGTTTTTCTGCAGTTACCACTTTGGGCTTTTTCCAAAAAAGATCTAAAATTTTTTTTAACATTGTAATAATTATACAAACATCTCTTTATAAATTTTTCTATTTTTATAACTTGTAAGTAGTTAAATCTTAGTGCTATGTTTTAAATAAATAGCCAAAATACTATGTTTATGCGCTATATCCGCCAAGAAATATTCAAGGAAATGGGCAAAAATGGACAGAAAAAGCTTAGTAAAAGCACTGTTGCAGTAGTTGGACTAGGCGCTTTGGGCAGCAATTCTGCTGAATTGTTGGCTAGGGCTGGAATTGGAAAATTATTGCTGATTGACCGGGATATTGTTGAATTATCAAATCTTCAAAGGCAAAGCTTGTTTGACGAAAATGATGTTGGAAAGGCAAAGGCAGCATCAGCAAAAGATCATCTAGGCAAAATTAATTCAAATATTAATATTGACTTTTTTATAGACGACTTGAATTTTGAAAATATTGGAAAAATCTTAAGTAAAAATATTGGCTTGATTTTAGACTGCACTGATAACCTGGAAACAAGATTCTTGGTTAATGATTTTTCAGTAAAGAATAAAATCCCCTTTATCTATTCCTCATCTGTCGGAAGCAAAGGCTATGTTTTTAATGTAATCCCAAATAGAAATAATCCTTGCTTGAGGTGTTTTCTAAAAGAAGCAACCCAGTTAGATACTTGCGAAACTGTTGGTGTCTTGAATACAATAACTAATCTTATTTCATCAATTCAAGTAAATGAAGCATTAAAAATATTATTGAATAAAAAGTTGAATGTGAGTGAGCTCGTGCGAACTCGCTCACAACTGCCTGAAAAAAATTTATTGTTTTTTGATGTCTGGAAAAATGAGTTTTTAAAGATTAAAATAAATAAAAATAAAAATTGTGTTTGTTGTGTAAAAAATAATTTTGAATATTTAAATGGGAAAAAATCATCGAGAATTATCAAATTGTGCGGCGATAATATTTACCAAATTAAATCAAAATCTATAGATAAAAATCAATTTAATGATTTAAAAAATAAATTACAAAAAATTAGTAAACTTATTGATTTTGGCTATTGCATTAACTTTGATAATAAAATTACTATTTTTCAAGATGGAAGAGCTTTGATAAAGGCAAAGGACGAAAATGAAGCAAAATCAATGTATTCTAAGTTTGTCGGAAATTAAGAATTTTCGAGCACCCGAAAACCTACAAGGTTTTCTTTGTGTGGGAAATTAAAGCTCTTTCTGATCAACTGGAATGTGCATCAACTCTATTCCAAGTCTTTTAGCCACATCAAAAATCCTTTCATCCCTGTAGAATTCTCCGTAATAAATTTTCTTAATACCTGTATTGGCAAGCATTTTGAAGCAGACCCAGCAAGGGCTTGCTGTTATATAAACTTCACCACTTTCTATTCTTACTCCATTTTTTGCAGCTTGCAGAACTGCATTTGCTTCAGCATGAATTGTTGCAACGCAGTGCCCATCTTCCATTAAATGGCCTACTTCATCGCAATGAGGCATTCCTCTTATGCTGCCATTGTAGCCAGTTGAAAGGATTGTCTTGTCCCTTACAATAACAGCTCCAACATGCTTTCTGTCGCATGTGCTCCTAGTTGCAACCTGCTTGGCAATGTTCATAAAATATGGTTCCCAATTTACTCTTGTCATTTTTATTTATTTTCTATATTATTTTGATTTTATTTAATATGCTTCGCAAATCTACTCTCGCTGGGCATTAACCCAGCTCGCTATACATCTTTAAAATGTATGTCGCGGCAGTGGAATGCGAAAGCTCGCTTTCGCTCGCTTAGCTACCAGCCGCGAGTAAAATTTGCCGAAGGAGTATTGATTTTATCTAATTTCTATGGATTTTTTATTTACCCCCAACTTCCTTTAACAAATTATCAATCTTTTTATGCAATTCCTTTAGTGAGCTTTCATTTAAAATAATCTTTTCAGCCATACTGAATGTGGTATCAAGTTGTTGATTGGTGTCGCTTTTTAAATTTTCTCTTTGCTCCTGTTGTTTGAATTCCTCCAATGTTTTCGCATCTCCCAACCTGTTTCTTTCAAGCAGCCTTTTAAACCTCAATTCAATCGGAGCGTCAACTCCAACAAGGATAAATCCTTTGTTTTTAATCAGTTCTTTTGCTTCATGCGGGCTTCTTATGCTGTCAATCACAAAGTTTTTTTTCTTTTTTAGCTGTTGCTTTATTTTAATGTTAATCTGCTTTGCTAAATAATCTGGGCCAAATTTTTTTCTTAACTCATTTCCCAAATTAATCAAGTTATCCCTTGAATGCCCAATTCCTCTTTTTGTTGCTTCTTCCCTAATTACATCAGAAAGCGAGTAATAAACAAATCCTTTTGATTTAAGGTAATTTGCAGCTTCCCCTTTGCCGGAAGCGTTTTTGCCTGTGAGGCCGATGATCATTTTTTCTGCAACTTCTCCAGTTCTTCTTCAAACCTTTCCAAGTCTTCAAACTCCCTGTAAACAGAAGCAAATCTTATGTAAGCAACTTTATCCAAGGTTTTGAGCTTTTTCATTGCTATTTCTCCAATTATTTTGCTTTCAACTTCAACAGAATCCCTTTTTCTCAAGTCTGACTCCACTTCGTCAACAAGCTTTTCAATCTTTTCAAGACTTATATTTCTTTTTTCGCAAGCCTTTAAGATGCCATTAAGCAGTTTTTGCCTTTCAAAGCGTTCTCTTCCGCCGTCTTTTTTGACAACAATAATCTCAGCTCCCTCAACCCTTTCATAAGTTGTGAATCTTTTGTTGCACTTCAAGCACTCCCTTCTTCTCCTAGTGGCTTCTAGGTTTTCAGTTTCTCTCGTGTCAATTACTTGTGTTTCCTCATAGTTGCAGTAAGGGCATTTCATAATTAAAGGACAATAATTGAATAGATATAAAGGTTTTGGAGAGGATGTAGTAAATTTTATAAAAGCCCCTTAATTTCGAGAAGAAATGGAGAATCTTATTAATGTCTATAATGGTATACCTTCTAGGGCAAGTATAGCAAAAGTTAAAGGCTATGATGTAGGAATCTCTCCAGAGGCGACGTATTGCACATCATATGTAATCCATCATACCACAAGAAAAGAAGGTTATATAGGACATTTTGATAACGGAGGAGGGGAGGATGCTTTAAAAAAGATTCAGCAAAAGCTCAGGGAAGAGCTTTCACCAGCTATAAGTGAGTATGGCGGACAAAGTGGCAATCTTGAAATCATAATAGCTGGAACAAATATAAGGAAAGCTTTATCTCTGGACCATAAAACTAAGACAAAAGAATTTGAAATAGAACTTAGACGGACAGTGCTTGAAGTTTTCAGGCGCAATTTTCCGCATGCCCATTATCAATTAATGTTTAATGATGGAAGTTCCCCAAGTCAGTGTATTTTATACGTACCAAAACACGACATCATTTTAGTAGTTGACGACAGCAAAGCTTGGGATATTTGATTTATTATCCGATAAACTACAAAAAGATCTAATATGGCTTATAAAAAACTCAACGTAGGCGGTCAAGCAGTAATTGAAGGAGTAATGATTAGGGGCCCTAGCAAATATGTTGTGGCTGTGAGAAAGAACAAAGGAATTGTAGTGAAAAAAGCTGCAATTCCAAAGAAAAAATATGATTTCTTGAAATGGCCCTTTATTCGCGGATTTGTTAATCTTATAGAGATGTTAGTTATTGGAATGAAATCAATAATGTGGTCTGCTCAGCAAGCAGCTCCTAAGGAAGAAAAAATGGGAAGAAAGGATATTATTTTAGCAATAACCCTTTCTGCCGTATTTGCAATATCATTCTTCATAGCACTGCCTTATTTTTTAACAAATCTATTGGGATTTGCTGAGGAAGAAAAGCCAATGCTGTTCAACTTCGTCGATGGCGTTATAAGAATTCTAATTTTTTTAATCTATATTGCAGCGATATCATTTATGAAGGATGTAAATGTATTATTTCAATACCATGGAGCTGAGCATAAAGCGATCCATTGCTATGAAAAAGGCAAAAAGCTTAGCACTGCAAATGTTAAAAAATTCACCACCCTGCATCCAAGATGCGGAACGTCTTTCTTGTTGATTGTGTTTGTAATCAGCATTTTTGTTTTTTCGATATTGCCGTCTCTGGTTATTTATTATTATCCCCAATTTTTGAGCTTGAATGCTTGGGCCAGACGGAGCATTTTATTTCCAGTTAGGATTCTGCTGATTCCTGCGATTGCAGGCATTTCATATGAAATATTGAAAATCAGCGACAAAAAACAGGAAAATTTTTTGTTTAAATTGGTTTCAATGCCCGGCTTATGGCTTCAAAAAATCACTACAAAAGAGCCTAATGACAGGCAAATTAAAGTTGCAATTTATTCCTTAAAGAAATTATTAGCTATAGAATATAAAAATAGAAAATAAAAAAAATAAAAAAAGAATTTATCTTCTTCTCTTCTTTCTTCCGCCGCGTGCCATCTTTGCCGCTGATATATCGCCGTGCTTGTCAATAAAGTACAAGTAACCGGACTTTTTCTTTACACCGGCTTTAGCCACAAATTCAACCTTGGCTTTGCCTTTCTTTCTGCCGCCTCTTGACATCTTGGCTCTGGCTACATTTCCTTTCTTATCCACAAAATAAAGGTAGCCTGCTTGTTTTTTTACCCCAACTTTTGCTACTTTTTCTGCCATTTTAGATTTACCTCCCTCTGTTTTTCATTGTTAAGACGATGTCAAACAACCCCCGTCTTATTTATCGAATACAAAATTGAGCATGTATTTAAATATTTCGTTTTTTAGACGAGCATAAAATATGAAATTTTAATTTATTAAAATAAAATCACTTCTTATATCTTTCAATAACTCTACTTATTCTATCCAATTCATTTTGTGGCGGTTTTGGAATGTTTGGGCCAAGCTTCCAATATCTTTGGCCATGATAGACAAGCGGTTCTTTGCCTTTAACAGAATATGCTTCAACCACTTCTCCTACAAAAGTTGTATGATCACCAAGTGTAATTTCTTTAACTAATTTGCACTCGGCATTCACTGCAGCACCTTCAACTAATAATACATTTGTTTTTTTGCCCTTGAAAAATTTAAAGCCAAGTTCTTTTAAAGCCTTAATCTTATCAACACTTTTCCCGGAATTGCCTCCAGAAATACTTGAAATTAAATTTTGGTCAGAAGCGCACAAGCTAATTCCGAATTCTTTTGTCTTCGCAATATTATCATGAGTTGCATCAGTTGGCCTTATACAAACTACAATTAATCCAGGTTCATAAGAAACATGGTGGGTCCATTCACAAGCCATTATATTGTTGCCATAAGGCCCATTGCTTGTAATCAGGCCTACATTGGTAACGAATTGCTTTGTCCTTTCATCACCCCATGCTAAATCCATCAAAAACAGAAAATTTAAGTTATATTTAAATTTTTACAATTCGTCAATCCTCTTCAAATATTCCTTGATCCTAGAATTAATGCTTGGCAGCAACATTTTCTCAATTTTGTCTTCAAAGATTTGATTCAAATTATCATGCTCTGTTATTCTGTAAGCGTTAAGCCTTTTTTCAACAAGTAATGAATCTTTTAATCTCTTCAATTGCCTTCTTATATTTGAGGATGCAATGCCAAGCATTGGCAATTTTAATTTTTTTCTTTCTTCAATTACAAGACTGCAGATTTCATCGCTTGTCCAGCTTTTTTGCTCTTTTTTTGCCTTAATCAAAACATTAAGGACATCTACAACAACATCCCTAGAATCGCCTGGCTGCAGCAATCCAATAGACAGGCAAAGCTTTCTTACTAATTCCCTTTCGCTTAAGTTTGCTGGCTTTTCGTACCTTCTCAAAGTAATTTCTGCCAGAGGAATGTCTTTTGATATGGTTTTCTGTTTAGCCACGATAAAAGATTTTAAGAAATAAGAAGTATATATAAGTTTTGATTAAATTTAGTCATGTGCTGCAGTCATCATCTCGTCCTTGTTCAGCAGCGCCAATCCCGCCTTCTTGCCCATAATCTGCACTGCTATAATTTTCTGCGGATTATCCAAATCAACCTTTGGCTTGTCCACAACTTCTGTCAATTTCATTATCAATTCTGTTAAGGACATTTCAAAATGCCTTTTGTGCAGGTCCATCTTCCATTTTTCAGTTTTCTTTATGCCTTTCTGCAGCTTTTTTATTTCTTTTTGCATTGCCTTGACATTTGCAGCTGTCCATTTCTCAATTGGAATCCAGTGGAATGTATGCTCAAACATTGCTTTTTTGCCTTTCAGCTTGCTTAAACTCTTGACTATCTTCTTTGCATTCCCAACCCTTAGCTTAAAAACCCCCTCACTATCGGATTTTAGAAATTTTGCTTTTTGCTTTATGGCTTTTAATGCATTTTCCACGTTCTCTTTAGCGCTTCCTGCATGCGAAGGTTCATGCGTTACAAGAAGGTTTGCGTCAACCATTATATCACCCAATAGCTTTAGAGTTTGGTTGTATAAATAGTTTTCTGTAAAGATCTACAAAATCGAAAGTTTTAAATATATGTACACATACACATACACAGATGGGAACAAAAACAATATCTATAATGGATGATGTACATGAAATTTTAGTTAGAAATAAGAAGCCTAATGAAAGCTTCTCCGAAGAACTTAGAAGACTTGTGCCTAAAAAAGGTAATATAATGGAATGCGCAGGTTTATGGGCTCATTTAAATGATAAGGAAGTTGAAGAGATGAAAAAGTCCATAAGACAACTCAGAAAAAATTCTTATAAGTCCTTGCTCAGGAGGATTGAGGGTTTGTGATTTGCTTGGACAGCACACTTGTTATCGATTTTCTTAAGAATAAACCAGAAGCTATTGAAGCTTGCGATAAAGTAAAGAATGAGCAACTTGCAACAACAACTGTGAACATATTTGAAATATTATTTGGTGTACTAAGAAAAAAGCAAGCAAGTTATGACAACGAATTAGAAGGTTTAATGAAATTTATAAGTAATTTGAATATATTAAATCTTGATTATGATTCTTCAGTTAGAGCATCACAAATAGCTAGCGATTTGGTTAAAAAAGGCGTAGAAATAGAAACTCATGACTGCTTAATTGCAGGGGCAATGTTGTCCAACAATTGCAATAAAATTATAACTCGAGATAAAGAACATTTCCAAAGAATAAAAGGAATTAAGGTTGAAAGTTATTAGTTTTCTATACCTTCTCCAAATGTATTTCAAATTCCTTGCCTTTTACCTTTTCATTGCTTACAAAAGCATGCTTTTTGCTCGGCTCAAGCTCTGAAATCCTGAATTGCGAAGCACCAACTTTCTCTTTAATCACCAAATTCCATACCTTAAGCATCTCTTTTAACTCTTCATCAGTCTTAATAAATAAGGATATATTGTCGGATTTCTGCAATCCAGCTTTTTTCCTTAAAGCCTGTACTCTTCTCATTATCTCCCTTGCAAAGCCTTCTGATTCCAATTCATCTGTCATTTCCTTGTTTAGATAAATTAGACCCTGCTTGAAAATGCCTTCTTCATAAGGCATAGGGACATCTCTTGTAACAAATAAATCCTCTTTTACAATGTCCATAGTTTCTCCATCAGCATTAAAAGAATACTTTCCATTTTCCTGTATGTGCTTCAATACAGTTTCAGGGCTGTCAATTGTAAGCTTGGCGATTATCTTAGGAGCTTTATCGCCAAACTTGGGCCCTATTTTTGAGTAATCAGCCTTTATCTTTACCTTGACATTTGGCATTGACTCAATAATTTTTACCTCTTTTGCATTTACTTGCTTTTTTATTACTTCCCTTAGTTTTTCAACAGCGCTCGCTATATTCTTATCCTTTACAGCTATAACAATTTCCTTTACAGGCCACCTGACACCAAGATGCATTTTTTCCCTTACAGCAAGAGCGCCCTGTATGACTTCACTTACAATTTGCATTGACTCTTCTAAGTTTTTATCAATTAAATCCTCATTATATTTTGGCCAGTCAGACAAATGAATGCTGGCTTCTTTTAGCTTGAATTCATGCCTCAAGTTCTGGTGTATCATTTCTGCTATAAAGGGCGCAATCGGCGCAAACAATTTTAATGATTCCAATAAAACATTATAAACAGCGTATAAAACAATCTTTTTATCTTCCTCGCTTCCCATTGATGCCTTTTCTCTTGTTGATTGGATGTAAGTCCTGCTTAACTCTAAAAACAATTCTTCAACTTGCCAGGGAATTTCATTTAGCTTGTAGTCATCGAATAATTCAGTTACATTGCTTATTGCTGAATTAAGCTTGGACAATATATAGAGCTCTTCGATGTCAAGCTTGCTTTTTTCCAGCTTTAAATCAATAGGATTTGCTTTAAGATTTTTGGCCATGTCTATTAAATATTTATGCAAGTTCCAGAGCACCATCAAATTTTTATGCTTGACCTTCATATCATCAAAGTTATAGTTGATGTCAACTCCTGGAGCTGTGCCTCCAATCATGTAATACCTCAATGTGTCAGCGCCGTAATCCATCACAACTTCTTGCGGCAGAATGTAATTGCCAAGAGATTTGCTCATCTTTCTTCCCTGGGCATCATTAATGAAGCCATGCATATAAACTGCCCTGAATGACACATTATCCATGGCAACCATTGAAGCAACAAACAAAAGATTAAACCAGCCTCTGATTTGGTCTATGCCTTCTAAAATGAAATCAGCGGGATAAAGCTTTTCAAACAGGTCTTTTCTTTTTGGAAAATCCAGGCAGTTCCATGATGCAGAGCCGGCATCTATCCACACATCCAAAATGTCAGGAGTTCTTTCTTTGATGCCGCCGCATTTGCATTTTATTTTGACTTCATCGATCCATGGCTTGTGCAAATCATCTGGAATTCTGCCTGCAAGATTCTTTAGTTCCTCAACAGAGCCAACAACTACAAAATCATTGCATTGATTGCATTTCCAAACAGGCAATGGGGTGCCCCAGTATCTTTGCCTTGTGATTCCATTGTCCCTCAAATTAGCAAGCCAATTGTCAAAATTCCTGGAGCCTGCAAAATCAGGAATCCATTTTATGCTTTTGTTTAATTCCCTCATCTTGTCTTTCAAGTCTTCAATTTTGAAGAACCATTGTGTTGTTGTCCTGTAAATGACAGGATTCTTGCAGCGCCAGCAATGCGCATAGTCATGCTCTATTTTTGTTTCTGCAACGAGAAGCCCTTTTTTCTTTATTTCCTCCGTTATCCACTTGTCATCTTTTTTTGCAGTCAAACCCTTGAAAATACTGCTTGTTTCATCAAAAACCCCCCTTTCTGTTAAGGTATTGAATGGAGGAACATTATTTCTATGCCCAACTTCATAGTCCTCTGGTCCACAGCCGGGAGCCATATGCACCAATCCAGAGCCTGCGCTTGTGTCAACATATTCTTCGCTCAAAACAACAGTATGAACTTTTGGGTGTTTTTGCTTTAAGTCCCTAAATTGAGGAGTTTCATTTTCAAATGGATGCACATACTCTAGCCCAACTAGCTTGTCACCTTTAAACTCTTCCAGAATTGAAAATTGCTTTTCAGCAACTCCGCTTATCAAGCTTGATGCCAATGCTTTTGCAACAATCCATATCTCATCGCCAACTTTTGCCCTTACATAATCAAAGTTAGGATTAGCCATGACTCCTAAGTTGAATGGGATTGTCCATGGAGTTGTTGTCCATATGATTAAGAATTCATCCTGCTTGTTTTTGACTGGAAATTTTACGAAAATAGAATCATCGCTTATGTTTTCATACTCAAGCTCATGCTTTGCCAATGATGTTGCGCATGACGCGCACCAGTGCATTGTTTTCTCCCCTTCATATAATCTATCATTTTCATATGCTTTTTTTATAAGCCACCACTCGCCTTCCATAAAAGTATTCTGTATGGATTGGTAAGCATTGTCAAAATCCATCCATGTACCTATCCTTTTGAAATCTTCATTCATTGAAAGCATGTTGGTTATTGCAAATTCCCTGCATGCATTTACAAAATTTGCAACTCCATAAACTGGAATCTCATCTTTGTGCTTCAAGCCAAGATTCTTTTCAACAGCCTGCTCTGTCGGCATTCCATGCATGTCATAGCCAGCCCTGTCCCAAACATCAAAGCCCTGCATTCTTTTGTACCTTAATACAGAATCTTTTAGCGCTTTGTTCCACGCTGTGCCGAGGTGAACCTTTCCAGAGGTATACGGCGGCCCATCTAAGAAATAGAACTTTTTTTTGCCTTTATTCTTTTCCTTGGCCTTCTCATAAATATTATGCTTTTTCCAAAATTCAAGTATTTCTGGCTCTTGCTTAGTTGGTTCGTAGTTTTGGAGCATTTTAATTATTGAATTTCAGTTTATTATTTAAATTTTTAGTATGGAAATTTAGCTATTATAGAATTATGATATATATTTGTTGATTTTTTAAATATACACTGTTTAGAAAATATCCACCGATTGCTGTGGCGGCAATCTTCTTAACATTTCTATAAATTCCTGCTCGGCTAATTTACTTAAATCCATAGATCGTCTTTTTACATTTTTAGCTATTTCTTCTGTTACTAGCCTATCTCCTAAGCTCATGTCCCTAAATAATAACTCTTTTACGTTATAGGGTAATACATTTAGGTCTATAGGCGCATCTGTAGAATTTAATTGTTTAGGTACTCTTTCTGCTCTTCCACCATATTGCTGCCTTACTTCCCTTGGTATTAATTCGTACATTTTTATAGAGTATTATTATAAGTTTTTTAAACTCTTCTATTTTAAACATGCAATAGCACTTATTTAAAAAAACCCTTCCAGTTTTGTCTGCTCTTTTTGCTCAAGCAAGTCTTCTTTTTTATATCCTAAAACATTAAAAATTCTCTCAACAGATGGAATTACCTGGTTGTTGATGTAGTAATCCGCATCGTATTCCCCTTCCTTGACATCTTCAGGCAGCTTGGAGCGATTCCTTATCATATCGTTTCCTTGAGTTACAACATATTTTATTATTGAGCCAGGCCCGATAGACCTGCCTTTGTTCTTTAGCTTTTGGGCTACTGCAACATGAGGGCCTTTGGCAGCGTAATCCAAAATATCTTTTTGCAATTGTGTACGAATCACAACCATTTCAATCGGTATTTTCTTGTTTCTTAAATCACTGATTACGTTCTTGGCATACTCAAGCGCTTTTTTTGTGTCATTCTCCCTCAGTATTATTTCCAAAACTTTTTCCTGCACATCTTTGGCAATCAAGGACCAGTTGCGTCTTACTGTTTCAAAACCTTTAATCTTTAAAGTACCTTGCTGGGACATCAAGGCATATTTTTTCTTTGCTCCAAATGGGCTTAATTTTGCAGATACAAAAATTCCGCTTGGATAAAATCCCTCGTATTCAAGCTCCATAATCCCGGGCAGTTCCGAATTAATTGACTCTGCAAATATTTTGGCTTCATTTTCTGATTTTCCGTCAAGTGTCAAGAAAACGCTATCTGTATCACTATATAAGACAAAAAATCCTTCTTTTTGTGCCTTGTCAATTACTTTATGAATGTAAAACCTGCCCCATGCAGTTATGCTTCTTGCGCATCCGATAGAATACCATCTTGCTCCAAAAAAACCCAAGTAGCCATAAAATGAGTTTGCCAGTAATTTCAAGCTATTTTGACGAGCATCAAGAAATGCAAACTTTTCATCATTCTCCTGCTTTATTATTTCTTTTATCCTTATTCTTCTTGAAATCAAGTCTTCTATTAATGTAGGGATAAATCCCTTTCTTTTGGCGCAAAACCAATGCTTCTCACTTTCATCTCCGGGTGTGGCTTTTGCTATGTCTTCACAACAAGCGCAATTAATTGTATCAGTTCCTATGTTATGCGAGCTTAGAATTGTTGGATACAGGCTCCTGAAGTCGAAAACAACAATATCCTTATAGAAGCCAGGCTTGGGCTCATAAACAAAAGCACCCTTGTATGTGTTGAGCCTGCGCTGCTGCACTTCATCATAACTTGGCTTGTTAGGGGCAATTTCATTAAATTGAGGGGCCTGCTTCATTATGTACCATTCAACAAGCTGCGAGAATCCCATCCTGTTAACATCGTAAATAGGTATGCCCACTATTTTAACCATCTCTATTATAGTGGGAAGCATTTTTACTGCCAGATTGTAAGTCAGGAGCGAGTCGTGCAGGTTATATTCGCAAAACTTTTCAAGATTTTCGTGATTATTGTCCCACGTATTTGTAAGATCTGCCAGTGAAACATCGTGTTTTTTCTCACCAAGCAGTTCAGAAGCTACGGCATTTAAGTCATAAGAATATGTCTCCAGGACTCCGCCTATCACTTTTTTTATGAATTTGAATATGTCAAGATGAGTTATGCCATTTATCGTAACTGTCGTTTCGCGAGTACTTTTAACTTTTAATTCAGAATAGTCCAAGCCGATGTCAAGCTTAATCTTGTACTTGTCAGCCCTTGTTTTTATATATGGCAAATCAAATCCATCAGAGAAGTAGCCTGTTAAGATATCAGGCTTGTAGCTTTCAATGACTTCCTTGAATTTCTCGATTAATTCTGACTCGCTGTCAACAAATTCTATGTAATCAATATCAGTTTTGAATCTTTTCCATACAAAAGCCTTTTTGAAATTCTCCCCATAGAAAGAAAGCATTATTATTGGATTTTTCTCAGCATCAATGGCAAGGTCAAAGGGACTGTATGTTTCGATGTCAAATGCCAAAACTTTTGGATTATGCAATGTATCGCTGCTAACCTGCTCTATATTGTCTGCTTTAAAAACAGCAACCCTTGATTTCTGGTTTGCAAATTCGCCAATTGCTTGATGCAGGATTAATGGCGTTATGTTTTTATCTATCAAATACCTCCTGACAAAGGGAATGTCATACTCATGCACTGACTCAATAGCTTCCCATTCTTTTATTACATCCTTGATGACAGGTACGCTGCTCGGCAGGTTAGTATAAACCTTTATTGCAAAAACCTCCTTTCCGAGAAATTTTTTAATTACAGTTTCTGTTTTTGCTACAAAAGAAACATCATTAACATTCTCTATTCTTATTTTTTCAAGCTTTTCGCTTATGTCAATGCCGTCTTTTGGAATGACATAAAAATAAGGCTCAAAGTTGCTGTCAAGAATGGAAATCTGCCTGCCATCAGATGTTCTTCCGTATAAATATATGACTGCCTTTCCATTATCTATTTTATAAGTTGCATCCAAAGGAAAAAACTCTATTTTCTCAGCCATAATGCACGAGAAGCTTTTTTGGTATATAAAAGTGTTGGTAAGTTGAAGAAAAATCAATGTGAATTCAAATTACTTTTCTAGCTGTATCAAGCGCCTGCTCGACATCCTCCTTCTCAATATTCAAGTAAACATTATTTTCCTTAAGCAAATCAATATAGTCAACCAACAAAGTAATTAGGTTTAATGTATTTTTGTTGTTGACTGTCAAAAATTCCAATTTACGAATACATGATGGAATTTTTGAGCATGCTCGGAAATTTTTGCAAAATTAATGAATAATAAAAATTTCCGACATATTACGAACCCATAACAATACCCAATAATTTTTGTGGGTGAGTATAAATTAAAAATCAACTTATATCATTCACTCCACCGCCTTCACAGCAAACTCCCATGCCTGCAGATAATGATTAACCGCTCCCCTGAATCTGCCTTCTGACTCTGCTTCATCTCCCAGCTCAATTTGGTAATTTGCCTTTTTTATGAACTTCTCTTCTCCTTCAGCTTCTTCAGCATCCTCAATGGCAATCAAAGCCAGATTGCGATCAACATCCAGAATCCTGTTAATGAAATCCTCCAATTGAGCATCAGACAATAAGCTTTTCTTTGACTTCATCGTGTTTTGCAGCTCCTTGACAGCCTTCCTTTCTTTTTTGAATGCCTCTTCGCCATGCTCGCTTAAATGCAAGGAATCAATCCAGAATTCGGGTTGAAGCGACTTGTTTAAGCTTCTAATTGCCATGCCCAATCTTCTTTGGTCATGCTCTGCACTTGCATTATTCCGCAGTTCTATTAAATCACCAAGAATATTCATTTTGATTTCCCTTAGATCACTTTCCACAATAGCATCATCATTTGTTATTATGCAAGTTATATTCTCGCCTTCGTCTAAAGTAAAATTTTCGCCTAAGCTATCTGGGCACTTTTCATCTCCTGTAATATTTGCAAACACATAACCCTCAACATTCTCTTCATCGATAAAATGACTTTCATTGGCACTAATCTCAATCGGAACACCTTGCTCTACATCAATGCCATCAATCTCCAATTCGAAATCATCGGCTTCAGCAGTTCCATCATTGTCATTTACAACTTGCTTGAGCAAAGTTATTGTTGCATTGGCTTCTTCTGGAATACTAAAATGAACTGTAATCCTTATATTATCAATTCTTGCTTCTCGCGAGCCGCCAGCATCATTTGCTTTTGTAACAGCAACAGCTGCTCCAAAGCCCTCGTCATTCATGTCAGCAAAACTTAAATTCAATCCCCACAAATCGCTTGCAGAGCCATGAGTTTTAACAATATCCACATTCGTATAACTTGTACCAGTTGCTCTATCTTCGCCAGAAATAACACCTTCTTTTACTAATTTCACAGAAGCATCCTTGACAATGCTGCCTGACGTATTTGAGCTTACTCTTCTTTCTATCTCAACAATAACACCTTTAATTATCGCATCAGATGGAATTGAAAATCCAAAATCAGTTGCTTTGATATAATGTGAAATTTCAAAATCATCGACCCTTACAGCTGCTTTTAAATCGTCAGAGGATGTTACATTTTCTGGGTCATTCCAAACTTCTGTGCCAATGCTGGCGTCATCAATTGCTGCAGCAGGGTTATTTGGACCTGAAGAATCAGCATATACGACAGAAATTAATGCAAAGCAAAAGACAAATAAAATCGCACTTATATAAAACTCTTTTTTCATGAAGTACACCCAATTAATAATATAAAATCTATGTGAGAATTGCCATGCTTTTATAAAAATTTCGTTTAGCTAACATGTCATAAAGAAACCTTTTTAAAATCGTGTTATTTCGCCCTAAAAATGAGCAAAGGGGTGGTAATATTTTTAGTTGTTTTATTTCTAATTCCAGTAGCTTACTCCCTCTCGATTAAAGATTTAATAGCAAGATACTCTTTCTCAGCAACATCGCCGCAAATGAATGTGACTGAGTTCAAAGACTTCATGATTGACAAAAACAGCAATGGCATTAACGACACTTTAGTTTTTGAGTTGACAACAAACAATGCAGATGACATTTTTATTTTTGTAATTAATCTGTTAGATAAAAATGGAATCTTAACAAATGAAACAAATGTTACTTTAAATGCCGGAATAAATAAATTGAATATAATGCTCAATACCATACTTTTATCACAAAATCAGTTCAATTACTCAGTAAAAATTTACAATTCGAGCTTCAGTCTAAAATATAGAAAAGACAATATCTTGACACAAGAATACACAAATTATGAAAAAGGATTTGAAATATTAAGCATCAAGGATTCAAAGGTTGATAAAATGTTAAAAGTAAATGTAACTATAAACTCGTATATTAATGGAACTTTTGAAACAATATTGTTTTTAGCTTATAACAATTCAATAATTTCTATTAAGGAAAACAAAACAATAACAAATTCAATTCAAGACTTAATATTTAATTTTGACAATGAAACAATAAAAAGAACGCACTATATTGGAAATTTTAATATTTCTTCTGTAAAAATTGGCAAAAAGGTAATCAAAATAAATGCAGTGATTTCATTCTACGATTTCAGGGATTTTGCCGAAACAGCTTATTTATCCGAATTCTCAGACACAGGAATTGATACAGACAATGACGACGAGTTCAATTTGCTTCAGATTAATGCAAATGCCAAAATATTTAATGACAATCATTACAATATATTGCTAGGATTGTACGATTTATTCGACAATATTGTTGAGATAAAAAATACAACCTTTTTCTTAGCATTTGGAGATAATAACCTTTCAATTTTAATTAATGGCTCAAAGATATATGGCAAAAAGCTCAATGGGCCTTTTATTGTGAAATATACCAAACTTTTTGAAAATGGAAATTTAGTGGACTTAATAAATAATGCTTATATAACTGGAAACTATAATTTTAATGATTTTAACAAGCCAAATTTGCCTGATTTGATTGTTAATATTTCAGCTTCTGGCGAATATCATTATGGAATTAACAATGTATCAATTGAAGTCATTATAAAAAACACAGGAAATAAGCACGCATTCAATGTTTTTGCAGAAATTTTTGATAATAACACATTCACAAAAACAAACAAATCCAATTTATTGAATGTCAACTCACAAATAGTCCACAAATTTAATTTTACTAATTTCTCTGACTTTGAAATAACAGCCATTGCTGACTTAAACGATTTTGTAGAAGAGCTAAACGAAAGCAATAATGCTGAAAGGCTTATAATAAAATTAAATAAAAAGCCAACTTTAGAGCCAATTAATAATATTACAATAAACGAGACAGCTAAGATAATAATAAACCTTTCAGCCTCTGATCCAAATGAAGATGAACTGTCTTTTTCAATTAACTTTTCAAAATTTTCAAATAGCTTTAATGTTTTTCAATGGAATACAACAACAAATGACAGTGGCGAATATGTTTTAGAAGCCATTGTTTCAGACGGATTTCTTAGTGACTCTCTTGTCTTCAAAATAACCATTCTTAATGCTTCGGAAAATGATATAGATAACGATGGAATTAATGACATTATTGATAAGCTAATCGGCAATGAAAAATCTGTAAATACATCAACAATTAATCTTACAATATTTATTGGAAATTCAAGTGATTTATCAAGGTTTTTTAATGAAAGTTTTAGAGTTAGATTTTTTGATGCAAACTTGACAATAATCGAATTTGATTTTAATTTTTCCAAGAATGTGTTGAATTTAACAAATTTGACAATTGATAAGCAATTGCCAAATCAAAAAGGCTCATTTTTTGTCAGAGGCTTGAGAATGCCAGAAGGAACGAGAAAAACTTTGTATGTTGATAAGATTAATGTTTCGCTAAACAAACTTTGTATTAAAGATGACAATATTCCGTCAATAAGCAACATAAGCAGTAAATGCAATAAAAGAATGGAATTTAAAATTAGATGCAATGGCAGGAGCACAAAAAGATTCTACAAATGTACTCTCAATTCAACAACTAACAAATACAAAGTTGAAGGCTTGGGATATTCCGGAATAATACAAGTTAAATAAAATTTTTCTTGAAAATGTTTAAATATCGCGATTAAACACAAAGATTGGGGCTGTAGTATAGTTGGCAGTATCCGGGGTTCGGGCAACCGCGAAATCAGTTGACGTCCTAAAAAATGCCTTTGGCATTTTTGGGAACTTGAAAACGCAAGGTTTTCAAGTCTTTGCGAGACATAAAGTCTCGAGTGCTCACTTCGTTCGCAGTTATGAGAAGCCTCGTGGCCGGAGTTCGAATCTTCGCAGCCCCATTTTTATTAATAACCAAAATCTTTATATAAGCAAATAAAGAGTCTAAAATACAATGGAACAAAAAGAAGAACAGTCGAATGCGAGTGAGCGAAGCGAAACTCGCTCACAAGTCGCTGGCTTATCGGTAAAAAAATCAGAAGGCTTTAACGAGTGGTACAACCAGATAGTCTTAAAGGCAGACATGATTGATTACTCTTCTGTATCAGGCTGCATTATCTTCAAGCCAAATTCTTATTCAATCTGGGAGAAAATCCAGAAAATTTTTGACGATAAAATAAAAAGGTCAGGGCACAAAAACTGCTATTTTCCTATGTTCATACCGGAAAGCTTGCTAAAGAAAGAAGCAGAGCATGTTAAAGGATTTAATCCAGAAGTCGCATGGGTTACAAAAGCTGGTGACACAGAATTAAATGAAAAATTAGCCATAAGGCCTACATCAGAAACAATTATGTATGAAAGCTATGCAAAATGGATTAGATCTTGGAGAGACTTGCCATTGCTTTTAAACCAGTGGAATTCTGTTGTAAGGTGGGAGTTCAAGCACGCAAAGCCTTTCTTAAGAACAAGAGAATTTTTATGGCAGGAAGGCCATACAGCGCATGCAACAAGAGAAGACGCTGAAAGAGAAGTAATGCAGCAGCTGTTTGAATACGTTGATTTGATTGAAAATTTCATGGCAATCCCAGTCATTGCAGGCAAAAAAACTGACAAGGAAAAGTTTGCTGGCGCTGACTACACAACAACAGTTGAAGCATTTATGCCTGATGGCAAGGCATTGCAGATGGGCACAAGCCATTTGCTTGGGCAGAATTTCGCAAAAGTATTTGACATAAAATTCTTGGATAAGGATGAAAAAGAGAAATATGTATGGCAGACATCCTGGGGGTTAAGCACGAGAACAATAGGGGCTATTGTCATGGCCCATGGGGATGACAAAGGATTGGTTTTGCCCCCAAAAATAGCCCCAGTGCATATTGTTATTGTGCCGATTGTCTTCAAGGAAAATAAGGAGAATATTATTGCAAAAGCCAAGGAAATAGTCAAAAAATTAAAAGCCAAAAATTATAGTGTTGAGCTTGACGACAGGGACGGCTACACACCGGGCTGGAAATTCAATGAATGGGAGCTAAAAGGAGTGCCATTAAGGATAGAGATTGGCCCAAAAGATGTTGAGGCTGAGCAGCTTGTTTTAGCCAGAAGGGACAATAATGAAAAAACCACAATCAAAACAAAAGATTTGGAAAAAAAAGTTGAGCAAACATTGAATGAGATACAGGATAATCTATTCAAAAAAGCAAAAGAATATTTAACCAAAAGCACTGTTGAAGTGCATAACTTTAATGATTTTGTAAATGTTATAAAAAGCAAAAAAATGGCTAAAGCATTATTCTGTGGACACGATGAATGTGAAAGTTCTATAAAAAACAAAACAGAGGGAGCAACCTGCAGATGCATTCCATTTGAGCAGAAAGCTGCAAAAGGAAATTGTGTTCAATGCGGAAAAGAAGCTAAATTCTGGGCAGTGTTTGGGAAGGGGTACTAAAATATTCTTATTTATTTACTGGCATCATTTATTGTAATGTTATTTAATAGCATAACCTGGGGAAATATTCTCAAAATATAACCTAAGATAATTATTAGAAGACGTCCTATCAGCAACTTTTACACTAATACCGGGCGCTAATGCAATTTCTTTATGCTTTGACACCCCAATGTATGAACCTTCCGCTATAAATGGGCTGCCTAGAACTTCTATTTGTCCTGTCCTATCCTTTCTATTTTTGCTGATTTCTCGTACAATGACTTCAATATTAACACAAGGACCATTGATTCTTATAGAATCAGACATACGCAATGAATACATTCGTAACATTTTATAAGTATAACCACCCCATTTCAATAATGAATTGTCTTATATCTAAGAGCTAATCTTGCTGTTTTTATAAATTTTTTCAGTTTAGCGGTTAAGTAAAAACTGTTTCAAAGAGCTAGCAATCACACCACTCACCTCAATCTTAGCCGCCTTATTTGGTATTGTATTAGTAGAAACAACTTTAACTCCTGCTTTATTCAATTTTTTAAAAGCGTCATTAACAAAAATTCCATGTGCACAAATGCAATAAATATTTTTTGCGCCTAATTTTTTAAGAATTTTTGCTGTCTCCAAGATTGTATGGCCTGTGCTTACAATGTCGTCAACAATAACGACATTTTTATCTTTTAAATCAATCTTTTTGTTCAATTTCACTTCAACATGATAGGGAGAATACCTTTTTTTCTTTAATATTCCTGATTCAACATTAAGCATTTCAGCAACATTTTTTGCCCATTTATAGCTCTCTTCATCAGGGCCAATAATCACAGGATTTTTTATGTGTTTTTTGATATAATCCGCAATCAAAGAATTAGCAGTTAATTTTTTCGATTTTATTTTAAACACATTTTCCAGTTTGTTTTTTCTGTGCAAATGCGGGTCCATTAAATAAACAGCATCAAAATACTTGTCAATCAAGTCTGCGATTATATGTTGGCTCACAGCTTCGCCTTTATGAAATCTTTTGTCCTGCCGCATATAAGGAAAATAAGGAGCAATTAGCATCACTCTTCTTGCTCCTAATTCTTTAGCTGTTTTAGCTGCTAAGATTATTTCAATAATGCAATCGCTAACATTTCCATAAAAGGATTGCACTAAAACAACATTCTTATTTTTTAAGTCAACCTCAAACCTGATGCGCAATTCATGGTCCGGAAACTTATTAACTATTAAATTAGAATATTTTTTATGCAATCTTCCCGCTATTAAATAGCCTAAATGCTTCCCATGCGAACAGCTTATAATCAGCATATTAACTCTTTTTCAAAATTCGCTTATAAACTTTTTTAATGTTTCATTCAGTTCCATTGCAATCGCAAGAGCTCCATTTTCCGCTTTTCTTTTTTCATTTGAAAAAGCAATAACCAGCACGTCATCATTCTTAAAATTAAATAATTTTTCCAGTTCTTTGTAGTCCTGCCCAAAATCGGACTCTGGTGCATAAAGCTTTTTATCAAATTTTAAGATCAGGGCTCCATCAGCGCCATGTTTCACTGCTATGTCCCTCAGTTTATACAACTCTTTTAAGCTGGAGCCATATTCTAACAATACTCCAATTTTCTTAAAATCAGGGTAGAGATTTTTGCTTGCTATGTTTTTCGTAATTTTCACAACATTATTAATTTGATTTAACATTTCTTCCCCCTTTCTGCTCAAAAAATGCCCCTTTTTTGTTGAATCAAGCAGTTTTCTGGATTTCAGCATTTCAAGTATCGTCCTTACAGTGCCTTCTCCAATCTCAAGTTCTTTTGCAAGTTCCTGTCTTCCGATATTTTTATTGAACCTTAGAAAGCATCTTAAGATATCAATTTTTGTGAAATTCGGGATATTGCCAACCATAAAAATAAAATTAGAAGAAGATTTATAAACTTTCTGCTGATTTGAAAAATAGTTCATATGGGCACGTTAAGCTTTGTTTTTATTGCTTGCCCTAAATCTCATATCCTTCTAACGTTACTATTAGAAAATAGCAAAAAATTTAAATAGTAGGGGCTTTTTGCATAGGTAAAATGGTTAAGATAAGTTTAAGGGTATTTTTATTAAGCTTTATTGTATTTGTATTTTTGGCAGGCATAGCTTATGCTGCAACTCCAAGATTAAGCTTTTCTGATGTTGATGTAAAGGTAGGCAGCAAAACATCAAAGAACCTAAATGATGGTGACACAATTGATGACGAAGCAGAGCCAGGTGATACAGTTGAGTTCAGGGTTGAGGTTAAGAACAACTTTACAGATGCAGAAGATTTAGATATAGAAGATATATCGATTGAAATAACAATTGAGGAGGTAGATGATGGTGATGACTTGGATGAGGAATCTTCTGATTTTGATTTAAAAGCTGGAAGAGACAAAAAAGTGACTTTGAAGTTCCAGCTGCCTATAGAGATAGATGAAGACACATTTGATGTTACAATACATGCTGAAGGTGAGGATGAAAATGGAACAGACCATGACGCTGACATGAGATTAAGGCTTGAGGTAGAGAAAGAAAACCATTTGCTTAAGATAACAAGAAAAACATTGAGCCCAGCTGAGGTTTCATGCAACAGGAAGAATGTGCAGGTTGGCGTAACAGCAATAAACATTGGCAGCGAAGATGAAGAGGATGTAACTTTTCATGTATTAAACTCTGACTTCGGCATTGATTTGAAAGATGATGTTGGCGATTTAGATGCTGAGCCGAACGAAGACGAAAGCAGGTTTTCAAAAGTTTATACCTTTAATGTTCCTAGTGATGCTGAAGCAGGAAGTTATCCAATAATTCTAAGGGCATTGTACGACAATGACAGGAAAAAAGCTGAGGAAACAGTAACCTTGACAGTAAGTGATTGCGCAACATTAAAAAAGGAAACAACAGAAAGCACTACAGAAGAAGACGAAGAAGTTGCAGTAATAACACCAACAACAGGCAGAACCACAACAACAGTTGTGGAGGAAACACCAGCAGGGGCAACTGTAACTCAAGAAAGTTTTTTGAAAAGCAATGCATTTGTAACAGGAATTATAATTGCAGAGGTTGTTGCAGTAATTGTTGGAATTGTTCTTGTGATAAGTTTGTTCAGGAGAAGGGGATAAATTTTTTTCTTATTGTTTTTTCAAAATTAATTATATTACTATAAGTTTTAGTATAACCCCTTTAAAGTAGTTACATAATAGAAACCTTTAAATAGAGGTAATTAATACTTCTAATCAATAATGCAGCAGGAAAAACAATTTTTGCAGGATTTGAGGAAACACTTTAGATTGAATATTTATGAAGTTAAGATATGGACTGCTTTGCTTAGCAGGGGCATAGCTTCCGCAGGCGAGCTTGCTGATATTTCTGGAGTTCCTAGAAGCAGGTGCTATGATGTTCTTGAATCATTGGAGAAAAAAGGATTTATCATTATGAAGATTGGAAAGCCTATAAAATATCTTGCTGTTGAGCCTGATGTAATACTTAACAGAGTCAAAAAAAACATTAAGGAAGAGGCAGATGAATTGACAGCGCAGTTTGAAAGCATAAAAGAAACTGAAGAGTTCAAGGAATTGGAGTTATTGCACAAGACCGGGGTGCAGCATATCGATATCTCAAGCATATCAAAATCAGTTGTAGGAAGGACAAGCATTAACAGGTACGTAAAGGATATGTTGTCAAAATCAAAGTCAAGCGTTGTTATTGTGTCAACTCAAGAGCATGCTGAAAGGAATGTAAAATTATTGAAAAATTTCATGCCGAGCTTTTCAAAAAAGGGAATAAAAGCAAGGCTTTACACCGCTCAAAATAAGCCTCTTGTCAAGAAGCTGCAAAATATCGAGCACGTTGAATACAATGCAAATTCAAGTTTTGTAAGTGTAGACAGCAAGGAAATGCTGTTCATGGTTTCAAACGTCAATGTAGCGCCGGATTACGAAGTTGCAATATGGGTAAGCAGCCCTTTCTTTGTGAATGCTGTAAATGTTTTGTTTGAGGAAAGTTTGAAGTAGAAAAGAAATGGAAAAAATAAGTATAAATCAACTTCCTGAACCTGGAATAGAGAACCAGGCGTACATGATTTGGTACTTGGCTGGGTTCCAAAATCACTACTAACACCAATTGAGCAAAAAGCATTAATCAATCATGGGTTTTATCCTGACCAAATTGGAGGCCAAAGCGGATATTTTATTGATGCTTCGCTTGGAACAATACCCTATTGCAGGGCTCAGGGATTAAAACAAAATGCTTTGGATCAAATAAGACAACACCCAGAACAAAGATATCTTGCTGTTTTTTCCCACAAAGATTAATTTAAAACTTTAATTTTCAGCTTTCGATTCCGCAACATTTAAATACAAGCTCAATATCTTAAACATATAAGAAATTCTTCCGGTTTTAAAATGGATAACAGAGATTTGAAAACAGGCACAACAACTTTAGGATTAGTTTGCAAAGATGGCTTAGTGTTAGCTGCAGACAAAAGGGCAACTTCCGGATATTTAATAGCATGGAAAAAGTTTGACAAAATAATATCAGTAACAGACAATATAGCTGTTACAGTGGCAGGAACTGTTTCTGATGTGCAGTTATTGACGAAATATTTAAAGGCAGAGCTAAAATTAAAAGATATAAGGACAGGCAGAGAAACAAACGTAAAAGAGGCAGCAAATTTGCTGGCAAACTTTGTCTACAGCAATATAAGAAAACTAAGCTTAATACCGGGCATTTCCCATTTCATTGTAGGCGGCAAAGATTCAAGCGGCTTTCATCTTTATGATTTGAGCCCTGACGGCTCAATTGTTGAAGTTGACGATTACATTTCTTCTGGCTCTGGCTCTGTAATGGTATTCGGCGTTTTGGAAACACTGTACAAGAAAGGCTTGAGCATTGACGAAGGTGTGAAGCTTGCTGCAAAGAGCATAAATGCAGCTGTGCAAAGAGATATAGCATCCGGCAATGGAATAGACATCATCACCATTACAAAAGACGGCGTTAAAAAAGTATTTTCCAAAGAATTTGAGCTGAAGATTGAAGTATAACTTTTCTATAAAAGTATTCAATAAAATTTTTCAATAATTTTCGGATTTTATAAGGATTCATTAAATAAATTATCAATTTAAAAATAATCTCAAAAATAAACTAAATAAATTTCTAAACAATGGGAGACATTATTAAGGAAATTCTGAAGAATCTTCCTGAAAATAAGATAAGTGATGTAAATTTTGAAGGCGCTAACATAGTCCTGTACACAAAGGACAAGGACTTTTTCTTGAACAATAACGGAATTATAAAAAGGATAGTTGACAATATTAAAAAAAGAGTTGAGTTAAGGCCAGACCCAAGCATTACAATGGATGCAGAAGAGGCTGAAAGATTAATACGCTCCATAATCCCCGAAGAAGCAGGAGTTGACCAGGTTATTTTTGACCCGCAGAGAAGCAGAGTAATAGTCGAAGCTGACAAGCCCGGACTGGCAATAGGCAAGCAAGGAGCAACCTTAAGGGATATAAGGGTGCAGACATTATGGGTGCCGTTGATAAGGAGAAAGCCTGCAATAAGGTCAAAGTTAATTGAAAACATAAGGGCTGTTCTTTACCAGCACAGCGATTACAGAAGAAAATTTTTGGATAAAGTAGGCCATAGGATTTATGACGGCTGGCGAAGGGAAAAGAAACATGAATGGATAAGGCTTACATACTTGGGAAGTGGAAGGCAAGTTGGAAGAAGCTGCATATTTTTGCAGACCCCTGAATCAAGAGTTTTACTGGATTGCGGGATTAATGTTGCGTCAGATGACAAGCCATACCCTTATCTTGATGCGCCGGAATTTAATATTAGCGAATTGGATGCTGTTATCTTAAGTCATGCGCATATTGATCATTGCGGCTTTATACCCTATCTGTTTAAATACGGCTATAAAGGGCCGGTTTATTGCACAGAGCCATCAAGAGACGTTGCTGCTTTGCTATTGCTTGATTACATAAAAATACAAAGAGCAGACGGCACTGACCCCATATTCACATCAGAAGAAATTAAAGAAATGGTAAAACACACCATAACACTTGAGTATGATGAAGTCAGCGATATCACCCCAGATGTAAGAATGACAATGTACAATGCAGGGCATATACTAGGCAGTGCTATGGTTCACTTGCATGTTGGAAATGGGCTGCATAATATTTTGTATTCCGGCGACCAGAAGTATGGAAGAACATTGCTGCTTGAGCCGGCTGTTACAATGTTTCCAAGACTGGAAACTTTAATGCTTGAGGCAACGTATGGGGGCAAAGATAATATCATGCCTCACAGGCAGGAAACTGATGAGGAGTTAATGAATGTAATAAAAGAAACAGTTGAAAGGAATGGCAAAGTTTTGATACCGACATTGGGAGTTGGAAGAGCGCAAGAGGTCATGCTTGCAATCGAGCAAATGGCAAGGGAAGGAAGGATGGCTCCTGTCCCAGTCTACATAGATGGAATGGTTTGGGATGTTACTGCAATACACACGGCTTATCCGGAATATCTTAACAATTCAGTCAGAAAGCTGATCTTCCACAAAGACCAAAATCCGTTTTTGCATGAAATTTTCAAGAGAGTTGGCTCTCAAAAGGAAAGAATGGATGTTATTGAGAATACAGGATCTTGCGTGATTTTAGCAACATCCGGAATGCTTACAGGAGGCCCTTCAGTTGAATACCTAAAGCACCTTTGCGACAACCCGAAGAATTCAATCGGTTTTGTAAATTATCAAGGCGAAGGCTCAATGGGAAGAAGGATACAGCAGGGGGAAAGGGAATTTACATTTTCAGACGGCGGCAAGCAGGAAATGCTCCAGATTAAGATGCATGTGCATACTGTTGAAGGCTTTTCCGGGCATTCCTCAAGAAACCAGTTGATGAACTTTGTTGCAAAATGCGAGCCAAGGCCTAAAAAAGTCATAATTAATCATGGAGAGAACTCAAGATGTTTGGATTTAGCAAGCTCTATACACAAGGGATTTAGAATAGAGACAGTTGCTCCAAGGAATTTGGAGACTGTAAGGGTGAAGTAAGACTCTCTCCACTTAATTTCTTGGGGCTGTTGTTTGCTTCTCGCAGTTTATGTTCCTTAACCCTCTCTTTTAATATGATATCAATTTACTGCAACAATTACTATTTAAGGAGAGGTTGGCGTTGCGTGGAAATCCATATACATGGATTTATTTGTTGATGTTATGTCATGGCTTACAGAATATCACATAAGAAGCCACTCTGAAAGTTTCCACTCGAGCTTCAAGACAAAGTACGGAATGATAACAAAAAGAAGGATTTCTTCTATTTTAGCCCATGTAACTGCTAGGATAATCTTGCATAACAGGAGAAGATTAGCTTACTTTAACAGGATAAATGGTTAATATCCACGCAAGCCTAAAAAAAACGATAATTTTTTAAATATAATGATAATTCCTTTATCATTTTAAAGTAATAAACTAAAGAACGGGGGGTTAAATATGAACAATAAAACACATGTGGGTGTTGGTATAAATGATATACATACTAGACAAAATTATATACGAAATGTGTTAAAGAAAATAGGGGGGGGTGTTACTGGATTAGCGTTGGCAACAACATTTTGTGTGACAAGTCCAACTAAAGCACAAGCTTTGGATTTAACAAACAGACTAACAGGCCATGTAAATGCGCAGCATGAAGTGCTTACAGGAGGTATTGATGAAACAACAAGCGAATTGGCAGCTTCTTCGGGTTATACCCTCTTACAAAAAGATGATTATTCAATAATTGCCCCTTTAATAAGAGGAAAAATAAAAGATGATGGAAAAGGAAGAGAGCATCCCTGGAATAATTATACTGAAGCAGCGATTGGAATTCAAGCAAGATACAAAGGTATACTCGCTGCTGGCTTAGAAGCAGGCTACAGAGAAAATAAATATAATGATGAAGCTAGTGGCAATTTCTACAGAGCTTATGCAGAGTTTTGGCACAGATTTTTTGGTCCAGACTTAACAAAATCAAAAACTTTTCCATTAACTCCGGTTGTGCAAGGAAATGGTGAAGTTAGCCATCATAGTTTAGAAAAAAGTGTGTTAGCGAAATTAGAAGGCCAAGTTGGTTTGAGATTAATTAAATTTGACAACGAATATGCCTCATTTGCCTTGGACGCTCCATCTGTTAGAGCAAAGATTTCTACTGATTCCAATAATCGACCTTGGAATCGATATAGCGAATATGCAGGAGGTGCAGAAGCAACATTAAACATTGGAGGTATACCTTTTTACAGCAGAATTGAAGCGGGTAATAGAGATTCTCCAGAGGGTGCAAAAGGCGATTTTGTGAGATTCGTTATAGGAATTTGGAAAGGTTTTTAGAACACTCTAAGAAAGAACAATATAATTTGTTTGGATTAAATTAAGCCGTTAAACCTTTTGATCGACTATATTTAACTCAAATTTAACCTTTAAAAAAGGATAAAATGGAGGATGATAAAACAGTTTTAGTTGTTGGGGCTCACCCAGATGACTATGAAATTGGTGCAGGAATGAGTATCCTGAGTGAGAAAGAAAAAGGTAACAAAGTTATTTCTGTTGTTTGTTCTTCTGGTGAAAGTAGGGGTAGTCCAACTACAAGGCAAAAAGAGGCAGAACATGCTGCAAAGATTTTAGGCATAGATGATTTGATTTTCTTATCATATAAAGACACTAGTTTTCCTGAAATGGTGCAAATTATAGACGACCTTAAAAATATCTCCTCAAAAGTAAATCCTTATTTGGTTATGACTCATGCTGATCATGATACTCATCAGGACCATGTTGCTGTTGCAGAGGCTTCAATGGCAGCTTTCAAAAAGGTACCTCAAGTTCTTCTTTATAGAGGTTCATTTCCAAAAAAAGAATTCTTACCAAATATTTTTGTTATGGGAAATGGGGAAATGTTAGAAAAAAAAATCGAAGCGATTAGTGCCCATAAAAGTCAGTCTCAGAAAATACATCCAGATTATATCAGGGCTACTGCTATTTTCTTTGGCAGTCTAATAAATGGCGACAACTCCATTATAAGTTATGCTGAGCCATTCATTTCAAACCACTATATCAGAGGCTGATTAAAAATGACTGAAAAGTTGGTTATTGCAGCACATCAGCCAAATTTCTTGCCCTACATTGGTTTTACTGATAAAATGTCAAGAGCAGATGTTTTCTTAATAAGAGACGATGTGCAGTTTGTAAAGAGGGATTTTCATCACAGAAACAGAATAAAGATACCTGGTGTCACCGATGATGGGACTCCAAATTCAAAATGGCTTACAATTCCAGTTTATGAAAGCCTCGATGATATAAAAGATGTTCGCATAAAATTAGATACAAAAGTTAAAGGAAAATTGTACTGGTATGAAGATATGCTTAGAGATATACATTTGTTCTATGATAAAGCACAGTATTTTAATGAATTTCATCCAGAACTCGAGCAGTTATTTAGAGACCCATGTGAATCTTTGAGAGACTATAATATGCGTTTTATTAACTATATCAAACAAGTTTTTAAATTAGGAACTGAAATAGTTACATCTAGCGAGTTTATTAATAAACATGATATTGAAATGGATAAGGAGTCTGAGTGCAAAGGGTCTATAAACCTAGCTTCATTGTGCGAAGCAGTTGCAATAGAAAAAAATATCAGCAATGTTGTTTATTTAAGCGGTGATGGGGGAAAAAGCTATTTGGTGCCTGACCCCTTTGAAAAAAAAGGAATTTCCATTAAATTCCAAGAATTTAATCATCCTGTTTATAAACAACTACATCATCCGGATTTTTTACCTTATATGTGTTCTATTGATTTTATTTTGAATATGGGTACTATTTTACCAAAACCAGAATAAATACGTGTAATAATCGTTTGAGGAAAAAATGACAGAAGAAGTTAAGATATTACAATTAAACAGGGAAACAATGATTTCAAAACTTGAAGGAATATTAGCTTTAGAACATAATTGGGTAGGTATAGGTGAAAGACCTTGGACAGATGAAAATTTTTTAAGGGAAATTAATAATAAATGGGACTTGAGTTTTTTGGCAATGAGGAGAGATGAAATAGTTGGTTATTCTATAGGTTTTGAAAGCAATCCAGGCGTTGCTTATTTTGGAAAAGTGGTTGTTGATAAAAATTATAGAGGAATGGGAATAGGTAAGAAACTGTTGACGGAATTTGAAAAGAAATGTGCTGATTTAGGTTTAAGCGGAATACATTTCAAATCCCAAATTCCAAATAATACCGCTAACAAGATGTATACAGAAGCTGGTTATCATATCGTAGGGCATACGATGGGTGATGATAGAATTAACAGGTACGATTTCTTTAAAGCGCTTAAAACAGCGACTTCAACAATAAAACATTCAAAACCAACTTTAGACGTAGAATACAGGCAGGGTATTGAAGACTTACTTAAAGGAGGAAGACTTGCTGATGGCTCTATGGTTACTTCCTTTGAACAGACATTGGAAGATTATCTAGGAAGCAAGGTTATTTTAACAAATAGCGGTTCAAATGCATTACTCTTAGGTTTGAAGGCGTTAGGTGTGAAAGAAGGGGACGAGGTAATTGTTCCTCCTTATATGTGTATGTCTGTGTTACAATCAGTTATCCATACAGGTGCTAAGCCGATATTTGCTGATATAAACCATGACGACTTTAATATTTCTAAAAAAGGTTTAGAAGAAAAAATTTCAAAAAATACAAAAGCAATAATTGCAGCGCATATGTTTGGGATCCCAATAAAAGACTTTGATCAATTAAGACAATACAGTACACCAGTAATAGAGGATTGTGCACAATGTTTTGGTGCTGACTATGATGGTAGAAAAATAGGTGCAATGGGTGAGATGGCAATCTTGTCTTTTTATGCCACCAAACTATTAACAACAGGGAGGGGTGGAGCATTAGTAACAAAAAATGAAGATACCTACCAAAAAGCAAAAAAACTTATGACAACAGACGAAAGTGATAAATTTATTTTAGGGCATAGCTTTCAGATGGATGATTTGCATGCTTATTTGGGAATTCAACAATTTAAAAGATTGCCTGAATTCATAAAAAAGCGAAGAGAAATAGCGGCATTTTACAGACAGGTATTGCAAGATACCGCCCATCAAAATATGTTTCTCAGAAGATTTGATGAAAATAATTTATTTTATAGATACATTGTTTTAGTAGATGACCCAGAGCGTGTTGCGAATAAATTAAAATTGTTTGGGGTTGAAGCTAAAAAACCGATTTACAAACCATTACATCAATTACTATGTTTAAACGAAAGTATAATGAATACAGACTTAGCCCATAAATACGCCTTATCTTTACCGATATACCCACTATTAAATAAAGAGGATGCGAAATTTGTTGCTAAAGCATTCTTAGCTAGTAACTAAACAAAATAGCTAATAACAAACACGAATAATGGGTAATATATACACAAATAATAAATAGCTAATAACAAACACGAATAATGGGTAATATATACACAAATAATATATACAAATAAATAAAATGATTCAAGAAATTAAGAGTTTGCCATTATGTGCGGAAACAATTGGAGGTAAATTGAATAAGAAATTAAAATTGTTATTGATATTTATTTTAATTTTAGTTATTAATATTGCTTATGTAAAGGGAGCCACATTTGGGCAATTTTCATCAGTATCATCATCGTACAATACAAAATTAGATGTTAATATGGAATACGAGTGTCAAAGATTTAACTCAACAAAAACTGGAGATGTTACAGCTATTTCTTTTAATTTAAAAGGTAGGAAAGGTTTTCCCAAAATTACAATAGGGTTTATGGCAGATAATGGAGGAAATCCAAGCGGAACATGGTTAACATTTATTAATAAAACGATTAATTATGGTGTATCTGATCTAAATATAAGTGTGCCATTAATAACTATAAACCAAGGAACAGTTTACCATTTTTGTTGGTACTGTGACAGTTGTAGCAGTTCAAAATACATCTCTTTAGGAGTGGCAGTTATGGACACAACAGGAGATAACGAGTTCTATACACCAAGTGGTATAAAAGATACATCATTTAGAAGAGAAAGAGGTGTTAGAGGTAATTTTAAGGCACCTTCAGTGAGTTCAGAAAGATTAAAGTTTGCTATTAATGTAAGTAGTGAATGGAAGGGTTTACCAGAACAAGGTGAAATTTTTACTAGCGGGCATTTCATAGATATTTACAATAGACAGGGACAGAGGTTTAGGAGTTTAATTGGAAAATTAAATATAAGTGCAGTATCTATAAAATATAGCCCTGTGAAAGGAACTGGACAGGGATTTCTATATGCACAAATTAGGAATACAACATCAAATGAAGTTTTAGGGAGCTGCCAACTAAAAAATATAACAAAACCAGAAATTGGGAATTGTACATTAAATCGAAATGTAATAATATCAAATAATACTTTTTACAATTTAATACTGGAATGTCCACGAGGTTGCGGAAATTTAGTTAATAATTGGAAAACTTTTGGAGGTACTGATACTTTCTCAGATGGAAAATTAATTGATTACTATTCTTATGACGGTGCTAATTCATATATGCTAATATCAAATAATAATTTTACAAAAACTACAAAATACGATAGTAAGGACATGTATTTCAGTTTTGAGTATACGCCAGTTCAAGATAGTCAAGAATTACCAACAAATACAACAACTTCAAATGTGTCGGTATACCTCGTGCCCTATGTTGGCGATATCGATGGCAGTATTGATCCAGACTGGTTCTTCTTTTACGACCAGTTAAGACAATGGCATGACGATAATAACATACCCATTGGGTTAAGTTTTTATCCTGGCACCATGGACAACAATGAATTCAATCAAATCATTGGAAATATGTACTCTAGTAAAAATGTTGAGCTTATACTCAAAGGTGAAAGTTCAAGCAACGGAACACCACTTGACATGATGTCTTACTCTCAGGTTAAATCGGTAATTCAAGAATGGCAAAATAAATATATAACCGAGTTGGAAAAAATAGGTTATTCTAATGTAACATCTCCTGTTTCGTACAATCAACTTCTTGGAAGGTTTACTGAGACTATAAGGGATGCAACCCACGATCTTGGATTTAAGGTTTATTTTGACCAATATGTAAGTGAATATGGTCACATTAATCCATTGCCCGATTACGATGTAATACAATACTCAGTAAGTCTTACAATTAGTGGACAGCCTGGTCCTGGGGAGGCTTTTAAACAACCAGAGCAGGTAATAGAAGAGATAATTGCTTTTAATGACAGCGACATGCTTTACATAAATGGCACCAAAGTTGTTTCTTTAATGAGCCATCAGCAGGATTTTATGATGTCAGAAATTCAGCCAATAGTAAATCAACAAAAATGGAACATATACACAACAACATTGTTGATGGCCAAGAATGATTCAAGAATTAAATTCTTAAAGCCTGCAGAAATTTATAATCTAAGGCACCCCGTGACTATAGTGCCTACAATTGCAGTGATTTGCGACTGGCAGGATTGCCATAGAGGAGCAGCATCTGTTTCGATAGACGATAGTTTTTCTTCCTGTAGAGATAAACTAAACCAAAAAGGATTCAAGGGAACTTATTACCTCTCTGAAACTAGTTCTTTTGACGAAGCAAAATGGAATCTTTGGAGAGACATATATGCTGAAAAACATGAAATAGGAGGACATACACAATCACATTCCTGCTTGGTAATGAATGAGCCAACATTAAGGCAAGAGCTGGGATCAAATATAAATGATATTTTAACTAATATTCCAATGCCACGAGAAGATCTTTCATCATTTGCATGGCCTTGTGGCATCAATAACGAAGAAATGAAAACAATAACAAGCGAATATTATGTTTCAGCCCGCGGATATCATATCAACCAGTTGGAAGATAAAGACCCTGCTGATTTTATGAACATCAAAAGTTTAAATACGCCAGGTTATCATGATAGGACACTAGAGCCACCAAGCTATTTTATGTCTGCAGATGATGCAGAAACTCGGCATAAGTGGGTAAACTTCGTATTCCACAACGAATGCCAAGATAATGGCTCTATAGATTATCTTGCCACTAAGGATTTGTGGGTTGCACCTGTTGGTAAGGTTGCGAAATACATTAAAGAGAGACAAAATGCAAAAATACAAAACTTGGTAGAAACAGATTCAGAAATTACATTTAATTTAGTTGGGAATTTAAGTTCTCTGCTATTCAACCAAAATATATCTATAAAAGTTTTTGTAAATTCAAGCAACGTGCAGAAAGTTGAGATTGATAATGTTGTAACTTCTTTTAAAAGAGATGGTTCCTCAATAAGGTTTAATGTTAATCCCTCAGGGGTTAGGAACATTCGTGTGGTAAAAGGTGCTCCCTTACCAGAATGTGGCAACTCGATTCTTGAATCAGGTGAGCAATGTGATGACGGTAACCTCGTAAATGGGGATGGATGCAGTAATCTATGTACTATTGAAACATTTATTAATTTATGTAATTTTGCTATTTCAGCAAATGCTACATCAAGCAATACCGGGTCTGAGCCAATATATGCTACTGGTGCCCCTGACGCGGACATTGAGTGCTCAATCTGGAGTGGCACCCAAAAATCGTGGAACCCTACTAATTGGAACGTAAAAGCTAATATAACATTATCTTACCCTAAATTAATAATGGTTAAAAATTTTACCATATTTGGGGACTATGATATATGCTGGAACAGGATGTGGTTAAAAAACAATGCAACTGCGGAACAAAAGCTTGTGTATGCCGGACCTGATAACACATGTATTTTAACAAAGAAGTTTAATGATAACTTCTTGGCCGACACCATTATATTAGAAACATGCGGATGGGCGTGGACCTCAACCGATGCGGTAGAGATGTGCGGGGTAATAGTAAGTTAGTTTACGTATTTTATTGGCAAGGTATTATAAATTATATTCGGCGAATATGGATCCAAAAGATTTTTTTAACAGAGATGATAAAAAATCCAATTCATCAGCATTTAGACTAAACGATACTCTAAATAGCCATAAAAATCCAAAAGGACATCGAATTAGAAGATATTTAGGATCTTCTGTTGCAGTTCTCACAGGAATTTTAATAGTAGCTTCTCCTTCTGTTCTTACTTATACAATTCCAGAGATGACAAAGCAAATGAAGGAAGAATATGTAAAAGTAATCAATTATGTTTACCAAAAAAAGCAACCAGAAAATCCAACTCTTGTGGAAAAACCAGAGATAGTTATACCTATTCAAATACCTAAAGACATTATTGAAATTGATTATCAAGACGAGACTTTACAAATTGCAAATGCAAAAGAGAGAGTGTCACATAGAAAAATTTTAACTTTAGAAGAAATAGTGCAGTTTAAAGATTATCGGATAAGAGAACTTACTCCTTGGGAGAACATTACTTTAGCAAGGTTAATACCTTTAAAATCACTTATCGAAAAGGAAAGCAATTATTACAGTATTGATCCTGAATTTGCAACTAGATTTTTTATACTTGAATCTTCGATGATTCCTATTGACATCAATCCACAATTAACTGATTTTGGATTGGGGCAAATTAATATTAATTCTTTAGAAAAAACATTAAGAATGGTCAAAGACCCCAAAAACCCTTATTTTAATCCCAGATATAATAGTAGTAAAGGTATCTTTGACCCACATAACAACATAATTTTAAGCTTGGCTTCTCTAAAGTCTATCAAGGACAGAAGAGATTTATCCAATTATGATTTGACATATGCTGTTTACGTTAGAGGTGATGCTGCTGTTGATGAAAATTTCATGATAACTGATATTGCCAAAAGAGAGGTTAGGGCTTTAAATGAAAGAAAAAATTACATTGCCCATATAATTCCTTTATTCCTTGCCAAAAGCGACGACTTAAATAGAGTCAATGACGATGTTACTAAAGGCCTTATGAAGATCCACAAAGGCAATGTTTCTATTGAAGAATCTTACAAATTAATTGCAGATTTATTGTATTATTCTCTCTTTAATAATGAAAAAGATAAAACATATAATTCAATACTTTTTGAAGATACTGTCGCTTTTCATGTTATCTGTAATGAGTTATATAAGTATTTTTCAAATAAAAAATTTGACAATCTTGTTAAAAAAGGTAAGGAGCTGCTGGGAATACCAAAAGATCAAGAGTATTCAAACAGAATAAAAAGGAGCGTTATGTACTTAAATGCAAGTAGGTATAATAAACCGCCTTTTGATGCCCTCAGAATGATCAATAAGAATACTAGTAGTAAAAAGCCTATCTAATGTAAATTCATGCACAAAAACATGAAGTAATAATTTTATGAGACGAGTATTTTATATCCTCTTTTTTTGTAACTACTTATTAATAGAAAAATTTAAGTATTGGGATAAATTATCATAGGTTTGGTTAATGTACAAGAACTAGCGAGGTAAAATAAAATGGGAGTGGGGATGCCATATTTAGTAATACCAATTACAATGTCAATAGACATTGGAACTCTTGCGTATTACTGGACCAAAAATAAGCTTAGAAGAGGTTCTAGAAAAAATGAATTTGAGGATGTATCTGGACTTTATAATGAGAGCGATTCTATCGATGCCCTTATATCTAAGAAACCAAAAAAAGACGTCACAGTTGTAATTAGTGCTCATGGAGAAGAAAAAACTATAGAAAAAATAGTACTGGATGTGTTTAAACAAACATATCCAATAAAAAACATATACATTTCTGATTCAAATATTGATAACACCAGTAGAATAATCAATAAATTAAGTAAAGAATTCCCTAATGTATATTATTGGTCAAAAGATGGTGTGATTGGCAAAGCAGAAAAAATTAATTGTCTTGTAAGAGATACAAATGTTGATTTAGGATATTATGTTTATTTGAAGGATTCGTCAACAAAACTAGCTCCTGATGTACTTGAAAAATTAGTTTCTGGATTTACAGATGAGAATGTTGCAGCAGTAACATCTTTTGGATTTGTTACTCCGCCAGACAATTACTTGGCTAAATACTTTCATTATGGAAAGGAATGGGTAAACAAACTTGGAAAATTTAGGAAGACTGCACAACAATACAGGCGTGCTATGTTTGTTGTTTGTGGAGCTTCATTTATGGTCAGGTCTGATATACTAAAAAATATTGAGATCCCAATTGGCACAAAAACTGAAGATACTGCATATACGTGGAGACTACAAGAAGAAGGTTACAAAGTAGGAGTTGTTCAAGATGCTGTTGTAAGTGCAGAAGATGTAACTACCCTAGAATCTCAACTTAAACAATCTTTTAGGTGGCATACCGGTACATGGCAAAATCTTTATCTACATAAAAAAGACCTTTTTGGACCACATTCTAAAGCCAAGGCTCTTGCTTACTCGACCATCCTCCCAGGTTTTATTGAATCTACACTGTATACTGCAACATTCGTTTCATTACCCATTATATATTATTTCTCACCTGATTTTGTAGAATATTTCCTAATAGGGGATACTGCACTATCATTTGCTTCCCCCCTAATAAGTATGCCCCTTGGTGGTAATCCAGAAGAGACACCAAAGGAGTTTTTTAAAACTTTAAGACACTATCATCAAATTACAGCGTATAAGGCAATGTCATCTGCGCTTTGGTTATCTAGTGGTGTAAAAGTAGCATATGATATTCTCTCCGGAAAATCAGAGAAATGGACAGATACTTGGAGTATTTTAAAATAAACCCAAAACAAAAAATTCGTTATATTTACAGAAAACTACAATAAAAATTGGCAATTAGGAAAGCAACAATCTTTGCAGCTTAATGCAGTATCTGCGTATGAGTTCAAGGAAGATCAAATTTTAAGAAGAGGACTGAAAAATTAAAAGAGATAGATGTTCCATTGGCTGTTAATATTAAAATCTCTTCTTAAGTCGATTTACACAACCTTTAAATAAAATCTTCAAACTCTTTCTCTGTCTATGGACTCGCAAACCAAGCGAAACTACATCAAAGCAGGAAAAATCTCTGCTGAAGTTCTGGAATATGGAAAATCATTGATTAAACATGGCAACTCGCTTTTAGAAACAACCGAATTAATTGAGAAGAAAATTTTTGAGCTAGGCGGCAAACCAGCTTTTCCTGTTCAGATTTCATGCAATGATATTGCTGCTCATTTTTGCGCTGAAGAAGAAGATAAAACTGTTTTTGAGGAGCAAGTTATAAGCTTAGATTTAGGGGTCCATGTTGATGGTGCAATTGGCGACAACGCCTATACAATTGATTTATCTGGAAAATACAATGATTTAGTCAAGGCTGCGCAAAAAGCATTGGAAGAATCATTAAAAATTGTCAATGTAGGAACTGAGTTAAGGGAGATTGGCAAAGTCATAAATGACACAATCAAAAGTTATGGATATACTCCAGTAAGAAATTTGTCAGGGCACGGATTAGATTTATACAATATCCATACAAATCCAACAATTCCAAATATTGACAATGGAGATAAAACAATTTTGAAAAAAGGGATGGCTTTTGCAGTTGAGCCTTTTGCAACAACAGGCTCCGGAGTTGTTCATGAAAGCGGCTTAGCAACAGTGTTCATGCTTGAGCATAAAAAGCCAGCAAGAAGCCCTATAACAAGAGAGATTTTGAAAGAGATAGAAACTTATGAAGGCTTGCCATTTGCAAAAAGATGGCTCACAAGAAAATTTGGAGCAAAGGCAAACTTTGCATTAAGGGAATTAACCCAGCTTGGCATGATTCATCAATTTCCTCCTCTAGTTGAGGTTAATAAAGGCATTGTAACCCAAGCAGAGCATTCTATTTTGATTGATGATGAAGGAGAGGTTATTGTTTTGACGAAGATGTGACAGAAAAGTTTAAATATAAGTATATATAGTATAATTATACGGTATATACAAAATGCTAAAAACTATAAAGAAACTGCAACCATGGGGTAATTCATTCGGTATTAGGCTATCAAAAAGCGAGCTTGAAAAAGAGAAAATAAACCCAAATGAAGAAGTAGAAATATTGGTAATCAAAAAATCAAGTCCTGCAAGTGAGGTTTTTGGAACTTTGAAAGGCAAAATTAAAAAATCAACAGACGAAATAATGAAAGACATAGACAGGGCTTTTGAAAGCAGGTTCGACTAGAATGGACTTTTTCTTGGACACTTACGCAATGATAGAAATAGTGAAAGGCAATAAAAATTACGAACCTTGCTTGGATAAAGTATTGATAACAACTAAATACAATCTAGCGGAATTGCATTATTTCCTACTTACTAATTTTAATCTTGAAGTAGCAGACTTATATTTAAAAAAATTTTCCGTATATGCAATTGATTTTGACATTAATGTTATCAGCAAATCAATGGTTTTCAGAAAGAATTTAAGGTCAAAAAAAATTAAAATATCCTACATAGATTGCATAGGTTATATGGTTGCTATAGCAAATAAGGCAAGATTTCTTACAGGTGACTCGCATTTTCATGAATTGCCAAATGTAGAATTTATAAAATAACTAACTTTTCAATTTCCTAATAATATCATTGATATCAAACATTTCTTCTTTCCCAATCTTCATATCTCTTAACTTTACTTTATTCTCCTGCAATTCTTTTTTTCCGACAAAAACAACATAAGGAATGCCTAATGAATTTGCATACTCAAGATTTTTGCTTGGGCCTCTGTCCATCAAATCAATGTCTGTGTTAATTCCAGCATCTCTTAACTGCTGCGCTATTTTCATGCCCTCATTCAAGGTTTTGATTGGAATTATGTAAACTTTAGCGTTAGTTTTTCGTTTTGTCTTTTGCTTTTCAACAACTGCATCATAAATTCTGTCAACTCCAAAGCTGACTCCCACAGCTGGATAATTTCCTTTGCCCAAGAAAGCTCCAATCATATTGTCATATCTGCCGCCTGCGCATACTGCGCTTTTAACGCTGCTGCTTTTCAAAAATGTTTCAATAACAGCGCCTGTGTAATAAGCAAGCCCTCTTGCAAGAGAAACATCAAAATCAGCTTCAAAATTAAGATTTTTTAAATAGGATAACAATTGCTCAATCTCATTTAATCCTCTGGAATCTTTTAAAATTTTTTTTAATTGAGATATTTTTTCGCTGTTGTTTCCTTTAATGTTTATTATGTTGATTATTTTGTCTATCTTGCCAATATCTATTTTCTGCTCTTTTAATTCATTTTTTACAACATTAATACCTAACTTTTCAAGTTTATCAATAGACAAAATAACATTTTCCTGCTTGCTTTTTTCAATGCCGCAATAATTCAGAATGTCATTTAACAATTTTCTATTGTTCACTTTGATATTGACTTCAAAATTTAATTTGCAGAATGCAACGTAAATCAAAGCAATTATTTCTGCATCAGCTGACATGGAGGAAGAGCCGACAACATCAACATCGCATTGGGTGAACTGCCTGTACCTTCCAGAAGCAACAGGGCCGTCTCTAAAGACTTCACCAATTTGATATCTTTTAAAAGGCATCTTAATTGTCGGATTCATAGCAATATACCTGCACATTGGAACTGTTAAATCATATCTTAAGCCAAGCTCTCTGCTGCCTTGGTCTTTCAGCTTGAATGTTTCCTTTAATATCTCAGCTCCTCCTGCATATTTTGATGACAAAACGTCAAATCTTTCAAGAATTGGAGTATCTAAAGGCGCATACCCATAAAGCTCAAAAACTTCTTTTAGAGTGCTGACTATCTTATCCATAACTATTTTCTCTTCTGGTGAAAAATCACGTGTTCCTTTTGGTATTTGAAGGTTCATAACCAATCACATCTTGTATTTTGTTTAAATAATTAACTAAATTTATTTCTTTCTATTACGGGTCCTCTTGGGATATCTTTTGCCATAAGTTCAAGCAATTTTGAACTATCTTTTCTTAAAGCTGATATAACCACAAGGTCGCTAAACCTTATAATTTCTACTATCCTTAATCCATATTCATCAATTGTGTCAATTGTAGTTCCTGTGTAAACTGTATCAATGCAACAGTCATTTGCCCCTTTTGCAACTCTATCTTCTAAATCACCATTATAAACTGTTAATATAAATTTTCTACCTTTCAATAAAGGGCTCTTTGAAAGATATAATCTCCCGTTATATTCGTATTTTCCATTAACTGCTACTCTTGCTTCAATAGGTATATCATTTACATCACCATTCCTATTAACAAAAGAAAGCGCAGGTCTATTGAATCTTGCATTTTCGTCATACCAGTCATATGTGTTCTCAACTTTAAGGGTATTTTCAGGATTCCTTAAACGATATTCATCCAGTAAATCATCGCCGGTTACACCTAACACTATGTTTCCTAATCTAAATTCGTCCATCACAATTTGCGGTATATCTTCACCTCTTCTTAACAATAGAGTTATATCTATATCTCCAACTTTTAATGTAGCTTTGTCTATTTGTTTTGCATTACCTAAATCGAGTCCTGCTTCTTTCAAAACTTGCCAAGCATATCCTTTTAGTCCTGTGTTTTTAGGAATAACTAAAGTTGTTACTCTTTCCCCTGTTGCTTTGATAACATCATAGATATTTTCACGGTACATTTTCAATCATCTCAAAAATGTTAACCCACTTTCAGGACTAACATATGTTTTATATCTAAATTTAGCTATGTATTTCCCACCTTGTTCAAATGCTATTTCAACAGCTTCTTTTGGTGTGTCTGCACCAATAACTTTCAGTCTTTGTCTTGCATCAAAATATTGGTCAGCAAGTTTTTCTGCCCATCCTCCCGTACCTTTTAAAGCTACCATGGGAATTCCTAATTGGTATGCTACAACAAGTTCGTTTAATGTGCCAGAGCCGCCGCTTAAAGCTATCATGCAGTCACAGCTTGCTGCTAGCACAAACTCTCTGCCCCCTCCTCGTTCCATACCAGTCACTACAATTATATCTGCGTCTTTTTGGTAAATATCTTTGCCTCTGCCATAAGTAAAACCAATTGTTAGTCCTCTTTCTTTCTTTGCGCCTCTACAAGCAGCTGTTGATAAACTATCATAATCTTTTTCTGCTCCAAATACAAGTATTGCACCTCCTCTAGCTATCCAACTACCAACTTCTTCTGCTAGTTCCTCTAAATTTCTGCTGTAGTTAAGGTCTTGTGCTGAACCCATCACTCCAATTTGCAATCTTCTCTCAGTTAACATTTTCAATTCCTCCCTAAATTTATATAGGGTAGCAGGCGAGAATTGAACTCGCGCCATACGAGCCACAGTCGTATATTCTACCACTAAACTACTGCTGCCATTTTGATTTTTTATATTATTTTGATATTTTGCTAATAAAAGTAAAAACAAATGATAGACTTTAAATTAAACAATGAAAGAATTTAGCAATTATGATGTATAGTTATACAGCTATCTGCAAATCTTAAAATAATCGAATTTTTAGAGTTGAAACTATTTAAATCAGAACTAATTTTACTTAATATGAAGACAATCAACTCGTTTCATAATTAGTAGGAAAGCATACTTATATTTAAAACTTTTGATTTTGTAACTACTAAAAGTGGACTATTTTAAAAACCTTGTTATAGAATAAAGTTTATCTATCCTATAATCTCCCATCATCTTATACCCAACAGTAATACAGCCAGCCCTTTTCCCAGCAATCATATCGTTTTTAGTGTCGCCTACCAAAATTGTATTCTTGGGTTTTACTTTCAGGATTTTACAAGCCTTCAGTATCATATCTGGAGCCGGCTTTCTTCTTTTGACATCATCCATTGTGACTATGACTTTGAAATATATTTTAATTCTAAAATGAGTTAATATTGTAGAAGTAATAAATAGTGTAGAATTTGTTATTAAACCAATTTTTATTGGGTACTTCTTTAGCTGTTTTAAAGCAGAAATTGATTGAGGGAATAATTTTACATGATTTTTTCTTTTCTTAAAATTTAAATTGTATATTTTTTCAACCTCTTTTATTGTTCTTCCCTTGAAATGCTTTTTAACATCATGCTCTATCGGCGCCCAAAATCTTTGATAAAATCTTTTTTCGCAATTTTTTTAAATCCAAAATGTTTTAGTGTATCATTAAATACATGACGCCAGGCATCGATAGAATCAACCAATACGCCGTCCATATCAAACAGAATTGCCTTAACTTCCCTTCCTTGCACGATATCTCCCCCTTTTTTCAACAATTTCAAGCCGTTTTAATGTTTCACTGCTTTTGTTTGCTTCTTTTTTGTAAGCCTCAAGAGCGTACTTAAAACATTTTTCCCATATTCTGTAGTGCTTTGATTCAAGCCCTTCTTTTAATAGATGCAAATCAACAGCTTTATCCTCAGCTTTTTCAGAAAAAAACGACAACCCAAAGTCAATAAAATAAATGTCGAAAATCATAGATTTTCGAGCACGATCGAAAATCGCTTTGCGATTTATCGACGTTTCTTTGTTTAATATCATATTTGATGTTGTTAAATCGCCGTGTATTATTGAGTTGTTGTGCAAAATTGCTATTTTTCTTCCAATTTCTTCGCATAATTTTCCGTAATCGGCTTTTTCAAGAATATCTTTAATTAATTTTCCATCAATCTTTTCAATCAGTAAGTTTTCTTTTTCATCGTTATTGATTAATTTTGGAGCTGGAAAATTTATTCCTTCTAATTTTTGCAGTATCTTCGCGCTTCTCTCCTTGTTCTGAAGCCCCTCAATCTTTCATCAATTTCCTTAATCCTGTATGATTTTAAAAATCTATTTTTGATAATTTTATTATCTTCCAAGAATAATTTTGCTTCTGCACCTTGGGCTATTATTTTTTTCATTTTATTTTTTGATTTTTATTTTATTGGGTTTTTATTTTTGATTGAATTATTAGTTTTTTCTTATATTTAAAAAAAGATAGCCCCGGGCAGATTCGAACTGCCGTCAGAGCCTCTCTACGTAATATTACTCCAGAGGGCCCTATCCTTGACCGCTAGATTCCGCGAGCATGACTCTCTACGGGGCTAAAGCGTCTTAGCGGGGCTATAATAAAAAGAAAAATAGCGTATTTTATAAGTTTTTAGTATGATGCTGAATAAAATATAGTAAGTCAGGGAATTGTTATGTAAAGTTATGAGCCAAACAATGGTAACAAAAATGTTGACTTTTAAATAGTAATAAAAGGCACTGTTACCTTAACTTTTTCGTAAAGTATTTAAGCAAGTATGCCCTATTATAGTTATTCCAGAAATGTCTGGCGAAGTGGCGTTTAGGCAAAGAAGCTCTTTGAAGCATCTCCTCTGCTCGAGAAAGCAAATTTAAAGAGGACATGTCTGCCTCCAAGATTAAATCTTTGAACAAAAGCCGCATCAAAAGAATTTGGGAAATGGTATAAGAAGCCACCTAGACGGCACTTTTTTCTCAGACATGATTAACGTAACAGTCCCGTAATAAAAAAAGATTTATAAAGTTTACAAATATTTATAAAAATATAGTCCATAGAGAGTCAATGTAATAATTCATTATAGACTAATTAAGTGACAAAATGGTTCACCCACTAAATTTAAGAATGGAATACATGTTTGCATTAGAAGAGGTTGTTAGAGATGTTGCAGAAAAAATCTTAGAATACAAAGGTCCAGTGCACGACATAGGTCATATAAGAGGGCATGAGGAATCTAGTATTGATAGATTAGCGTACGAATGTACTATGGGTTCTTTAGAGGAGCATTTTAGCAGATTTTCAGAGAAAAATAGATTTAAAGGAAAATACCTTTTTGAGTTGCATGAACTACAAGACATAGAATCAGAAAAACCGCAAGAAAGCCTTGAAAATAAAAGAAGGGTTTTAAGAATTGATGAAATAGACGGAACAACCAATACAAAAAGAAGTAAAGCTTCTGTACTTGGCTATTCACCAGTTGGAACTGTGGCTATAGCACTATGTGAGGATGAGGGAATGGACTCGATAACAATTGGTGCAGTTTACGATATGCATAATAGAAATATATTTTCTGGTGTACGTGTTGATGATGGTTATATGGCATTTTGTGATAGAACTTTGCTTAATCCAAAAGATTTTGAAGAAAAGCGTGGTGACACTAGCACAAGGATAATGGTTGTAGGCTATTCAAACAGAGAGCGAATAAAGAAGGGCGAAATAGAACAAGCTATTTTAGAAGCTGATAAAACTAAAAAAGATTTTAGAGTATACGATGGTTCTCGAGCAACAACAATTGATATTCTAAATATCTTAAGAAATCAGTTTGATGCTTACATTGATCCAAGAGCTCTTTGGCCAGACAGCGGAGCGATGTTGTATCCATATGATATTGCAAGCGTCATACCAATTGCTTTGGGTTGTGGGTTGGAAATATCTGACATTTATGGAAATCAATTGGAAAAATACACAGGTAGAAATGAGCCATTAACTATTATTGTTGCTAGAAAAGGCTTAAGAGACAAATTTGTTGAGATATTGCGTCCAGTCGTAAGTCAAAATACAGAAAGCTAAAATTAGTTGCATATAGAATAAAATAGTAACAATTTGCAGCTGAAATTATTTCTACTCTTTAACTTCAGCTTTAACCTCTTGTTTTTCTCTTGCTTCAACGCCCAAATACCTTATTTCACACACTTTCAATGGATATATCTTATTGAAGTTTGCCCTCATGATGTCCTGCATCTTGCGGGAGATTAAGTCATTAATAATCTCATCGTACGTCATCTTTTTAATTGTTTTAACAAGAAAGCTTACGATATTGTTTCTAAGTTTTGCGGCAATTGAGCCTTTTACATCCCCTCTTGTGATAACCAATGGCTTGACTCTCAAGAAAACATTATCGCTAGTTTCGCAGGTGAATGCCATGTCCATCTTCTCGCTGTTTCTCCTGACAAATCTCTTGATAGAAGAGGGGATTATCTGGTAGCCAATAATGCTTGTTTTCGCATTATTGCCCTCAACCTCAACAACTTTAAAATGAATATTGATGTTTTGCCTTTTCGTGTCATTTATCAGGTTCATCAAGCTGTGGCTTAGTGTTTTGCCCAGCATTTGATTAGGCTCGTACACTAAAGTTTCCCCTATAACTACATTGTCAAACTGCTTTGGCGCCAATATAGGATACCATTGCTTTTTCTTTAATTTTACAACTTGTTCTGGCATTTTGATTAAGATTTTGGAAATTATTATGGTTTATAAAGGTTTATGTTTTGAGTAATTAAAATCAATAACTACAATAAAAATTATACATTAAAACAAAAACTCATTATGACAAAATAAATTCAATAAAAAACTAGAACGACTTTTAGATTCACAAGGAGAGGAAAGTAAACCGTTGCGATTGTTGTGATGAATAAATCGGCGAAGCCGAGCGTGTGGCGGACAGCGAGGCTGAGCACAATCTATTGAAAATTTGCTTCGCAAATTTTCGGATTGAAAAATTAATTTTAAAAATATAACTAAAATCCTTAAACATCCAGATTAACAACTTCCTTTGCATGCATCTCAATGAACTTTCTTCTTGGCTCTACTTGGTCTCCCATGAGCAAAGTGAACATCTTGTCAGCTTCAACTGCATCCTGAATAGTAACCTGCAGTATAGTTCTGTTATCATTGTCCATTGTTGTTTCCCAAAGCTGCTGGGGATTCATTTCGCCGAGTCCTTTATAGCGTTGCAAGTTTGTTTCTTCTCTCCCTATTTCATTTAGTAGTTTTTCCAATTCTTCATCATTATAAACATATTTTGTGAGCTTTCCTTTGCTTACTTTGTACAAAGGCGGCTGTGCGATATAAACATAGCCAGCTTCTATTAATGGCTGCATATATCTGTAGAAGAATGTCAAAAGTAATGTTCTGATATGGCTTCCATCAACATCAGCATCTGTCATTATCACAAGCTTATGATATCTTGCCTTTGTTATGTCAAATTCCTCGCCAATGCTTGTTCCTATTGCAGTGACCATTGTTATGATTTCCTCATTCTCAAAAATCTTATTGAGCCTTGCTTTCTCGACATTTAGTATCTTGCCCTTCAGAGGTAACACTGCCTGAAATTCTCTGTTTCTTCCCTGCTTGCAACTACCCCCAGCGCTATCCCCTTCCACAATGAACAATTCGCATTTTGCAGGGTCTCTCTCAGAGCAGTCTGCAAGCTTTCCTGGCAAAGAGCCGTGATTTAAGGCTCCTTTTCTTCTTGTCAATTCCCGGGCTTTTTGAGCAGCTTCCCTTGCATGAGCTGCATTAATGCACTTGTAAACAATTGACTTGGCAATCTGCGGATTTTCCTCAAGATAAGAGCTAAGCGAGTCATTTACAATGCTGTCAACAAGCCCCTTGATTTCTGAATTGCCAAGCTTTGTTTTTGTTTGCCCTTCAAACTGCGGCTCGGGAACCTGTATGGAAATCACTGCTGTCAGGCCCTCTCTTGTGTCTTCGCTTGTAAGCTTGATGCCTTTTAGCTTATTCTTCTCAACGTAGTTGTTCATAACCCTTGTCAATGCCGTCTTGAATCCTATTAAATGAGTTCCTCCTTCGTAAGTATTGATTGTGTTTGCAAAAGAGAAGACATTTTCCTGGTAGCCATCATTATACTGAAGCGCGTATTCAAACTGCACCCCATTTTTTCCCTTGTTGGAATAGATTATCTTATGCAAAGGATTTTTGTTCTTGTTTAAGTACTCGACAAAAGAAATTATACCTCCTTCATACTGGAATTCATTTTTCTTGTCAGTCCTCTCATCTTCTATAATTATTTTGACGCCTTTGTTCAGGAATGCAAGCTCCCTCAATCTGCTTGACAATATTTCAAAGCTGAATTCTGTTGTTGAGAATATCTGCTCATCAGGCAAAAATTTTACAATTGTCCCAGTCTCCTTTGAATCAGTATCGCCAATTATTTTTAATTCTGTAACAGGATTTCCATACTGGTATTTTTGCTGGTAGACTTTGCCATTTCTTTTCACTTCAACAATAAGCTCTTTGGACAAGGCATTTGTTACAGATATTCCAACTCCATGCAGTCCACCGCTAACTTTATAGACTTTCTTGTCAAATTTGCCCCCTGCATGAAGCCTTGTCATTACAACCTCTACAGCAGGCCTGTTCAGTTTTGGATGCATGTCAACAGGAATTCCTCTTCCATTATCGCTTATTGTAATAAAGCCGTCTTTGTGCATGATAATAGAAATCTTGTTGCAGAATCCGGCTAATGCCTCATCAATTGAATTGTCAACAGCCTCGTAAACAAGATGGTGCAGTCCTTTTGCATCAGTTGAGCCAATGTACATTGCCGGACGTTTCCTAACCGCGCTTAAGCCAGCCAAAACTTGAATGTCTTTTGCCTCATAGCTTGACTCGTCAGATTTTGTTATTTCCTGAGTTTGCGGATTTTGTTCCATTTTTAGTTTTGATTCAGTTTTAAGATTTTATCTTTTAATTTGATTTAATTTACTTTTATCTTCAATCCGTTGCCTTCGGCAACAAATTTTAATGCTCGGCGTAAATTGTCTGCCATTAATTTACGCCTCGCCTATGTATTCAATAAAAAAATTAAAAGCGGGTCACCTTATTCACTTGTTAATCTAAAGGTCGCTCTCGTTTATTTTTTTATAATTTTTAATTTGTTTAATGCAAATTTAATTTATTTTTTATTTTAACTCATTAATTTATTTAATCAACATAATCCATCTAGTTTTATGTCTAATTTCGGTTTATATGAAAATTATTAAAACCCCAAATTTATAGTCGATAAAATAGTATTTAAACCCATGATTTTTAGAGAGCCTAACTATATAAACCTTTCGTTCCTAGAATGGCTTTTTAAGGGTTAAAATGGGCAAATTCTGCCATTTTAAAGGGCAGTAATTACACAAGACTTACCAATTCAGCAGAATTTGAACATGCTCAAAAATCTATGATTTTTGACAAGGCAGAATTTAAGCCTTTTAAGATGACTGTTTGTAGTTCACAAATGCAAAAATTGAGTTTATATTTGACTTACCAGAGATTTGATAAAAAGCACTAATAAACGAAATATATTTAAATATAATACTTCAAGATATAAAAATATAGGAAAAGAGGTTACCTTATGATATCAATTCAAGTTATTAAATGGTCTTTCTATTACAACCCTATACCTTTAAAAATCGATAAGTATTTCCAATGTGTAGGGGGTATGCATGGATTCTCTTAATTCGGACCAATTCTCAAGTAAGGTAGAAGAATTTATGTCTACGGTCAGAACTTATCTAGACAAACTTTTTATTGAGAAAGATCATTCTATTAATGCCAAGCTTGTTCTTAATGAGTTAAAGCGCAGGAACATAGACATTGAAAAGCTAAATGAATTCATGAAAACTCTGCCTGAAGAACAATGGAATCTCAAGATATTTTTTAAAAATATTGACAAATTAAATGAACTTTTTGGTATATCAGATGAATTAATAAGAAAATGTAGCGTAGAGGAACTAACAAATAAAAATATTCAAGAAATTAGGTGGAAAGTTTTAGTAGATTCTATGTTGGAATATTCTAAATTTGCAAAAGAATTTTATGATGCACTTAAATATAATGAAACTTCTGATATGTCTATATCTGAAATTAAATTACTTAATGAAATAATGTTAGTGTTTAAATACATACAAGAACAATCAAAAGAACTTTATAATAAATATAAGGATATTAAGTTATCATCTTTCACTATCTTAAAGTTTAACGAAACAAGAATTCCAATTGAATACTTTTTATTAAGGATTATATACATATTTATGCATTTAGATAAAGCTAAAGATAAAAAATTTGAGTATTTTGCTAAACTTCTTGGATCAGAGCGAATATCTGTGTTATACCAACTGGGATTTAAACCTAATTATAATGTTTGAAAAATGAAGTTGTCTTCCGACGTAAATACAATTTTTGCTTATGGTAATTCTAATGATTTATTTCATAATAAAGTTTGGCTTTTTATGGCTAAAAATAAAAGAAATGATTATGTGTTATTAGCAAGAGTAAAACATGTTTTTATATACACTTACAAAGATTATTTGACCACTTGTTGTGCAATAATTGAGATTGCTATTAGAGAAGAAAAAACTAAAAGAAGTAAATCTCCCTCAGAAACTTATAAACCAAGCACTCTCGCACTATCTGCGAATATACACCAACAGATTGAAAAATTTATTAAAGAAAAATCTGAAGAAATAACTTTTAATATAGGTGGTGTTAAAAATTTTATAAATCTACTCTTAACAGAATATTCTATTCCTGAGTTATTTGAAAATAATGGGGTTTTTGGTGAATTTAGAGAGAAGTATAATGTGGAAGCAGAAAAAAGAGCGGAAGAAATTTTAAATAAATTTTTGCACTTTTTCCATAGTTTTTATGTAATGAATATAGAGCAATATGATACTTATGAAGAGTGGATTCAAAAGATTAAAGAAAGTAAATATAAGATATTTGATAATAAGAAAGATTACGAAGATATTTTATTAGCTGCTGAGATATTATCTTGTAATCAAGATATAGGCACTATGGGGTTTTTTACTTGTGATAAAGAAATACACAGGTCTATAATTGTAGTAGCAAAAGAATATCAACAAAAAATTGGTCACGTTTTGTTAATAAATTAATTATGTATCTTTCCTAATTAGAATGGCTTTTTACGGCTTAAAAAGGCGGAATTTGAGGGTTTTAGACACGTCTATTATTCAAACAATTTCTCAATACCTATTGTATTAGAAAGAGCATTAAAATCATTTTGCACCTTTGCAGAAAACTTTGTGACAAAAGGGCCTGTAAAATCCTTCACAACTGTTATGCTTTTCGGGATTCCCATATAACGAGCAGATGATTCAATAACAATGTAGCCTTCTTCCAGCAAATCCTTAATCAGTTTTTCAACTAAAACCGGGATTTCATTTATTGCTTTAGGTATATCCTTAAAATCATCTATTTTTAAAGCGTTAAGATTCAAGTCAAACTGCTGGTGCAGCTTCATTTTTACCCCCATTAATAATTATCGAGATAATTATACCTCTCCCTGCCTTCAGTGCCTTCCAATAATCTCTCGCAGTCCCTGCACATGTAAGGATCGCTTATCGCGCTTTTCACAATAAAAGTCCCGCAGTTAATGCAAACGTATCTTGCCACTTCCCACCACCTTTTTATACGGCATCCTCATAACCGTTCATAAATGCCTCTTCCATTGGGCTTAATTCATCGTCATCAAGCAATAATTCCCTGACATTTTTTGAATAGATGTTATTGCCGTCATCGCTTTCTTCATCGCTGTAATGCCTTTTTTTTAGCACATCATCACCCCACTTATCAACAAATGTTGGGTTTTTATATAAATAATTAACCTATATAACATATATACTATATAAAAAAGAATTTATCTATATATCACAATATATTCTACAATATCTATAATTTTTAATAATAATCTTTATATATGCCTTAATTTTACATAAGCAAAACAAATTAGCCCAAAAGGGGGTGGTTAATATTGATGTCAGAAAATTGATAAGCTTCGGTAAAGGCTCTTATATCATATCAATGCCAAAGAGCTGGGTTGAAAAAAATAATTTAAAAAAAGGCGACTTGATTTCTGTAAGCGATGATGGCTTTGGGCTGACTCTAAGCGCAAACCAGCAGGAAAAAAAACTGGATTTTAAAGAGATAGATATAGATTCTAAAAATAAGGATATTGAAATGCTGAAAGCAGAAATTGTATCTTCTTATTTAAATGGCTATGACACAATAAACATCTTATTTGATAATAATGATAAAGGAGCTCCTAAGATAAAGGATATAATCAGGAATCTTTCTGGCTTGGAGATAATGGAGCAAACTTCTACAAGGATTGTTGCGAAAAACCTAATCAATATCAATGAAATATCCATCAGCAACATAATAAGAAGGATGGATATAATAACAAGGGCTATGATGGAAGACACAATATTATGCTATAGGGGGCATTGCAACTATGAGAGCATACACAACAGGGATTTTGATGTGAACAGGCTTTATTTCCTTGGCTACAGGGTTTTAAAAAACGCAATGAAAAACCCCCGTATTGCTAAATCTCTTGGCATAGATTCATGGCAACTTCATAGCGATATAATCACTATTTTAAGGCTGGAAAAAATAGCAGACAGGCAGAAAAGAATTGCAAGATACTTGTCCACAGCTAACTTTGAAAGAGCAACGCTTGCAGAGCTTGACAAGATACACACTGACATAAGCGAGGCTTACAATGAAGTCATGAAGTCCTATTATAATCAGGATAAGAAGGCTGCAATCGGCATAGAAGTGACAAATAAAGATAGAACTGCAGTTTGCGACAAATTCCTAGAAAGATATACAAACATGCATGCAAGCACTAAAAGCAAAACTGCAAACTCAAATCTAGTAGCAATCGCTAAAATTGTTGAAAATCTCAAAGCCACAGCAGTCGAGGTAAGGAATACAGCAAGGACAGTGCTTTGTTATGAGTGAAATCTTAATTTTGTTTTTCTTTTATTGACTGCAAATGTTTTTAAAAGAATTGCTATTTCTAAGTTGGTTAATATGGAAGAAAAAACCTATAAGTGCAGAAGGACTTAACATTGGGCAGAGAATGTATACTAAGTTTATGCTATCAGTTGCAGCCGCAGGTTTTATTGGACTGGGTGGTGTTGTTTATGGCACATATATCTCCCCTTATGATTCAAATCGTGTACTTGGAAGAGTGCAAAAAATAGAAGCTGAAATTCCTAAATTGACAAGAGAGATTTCTGATTTATTTAGAAAGGGCGAAGCCAGAGGATCACCTGATAGAGTTTATCAATATTCTACCAATCAACTTGATTTAGCTAGAGAATATAGGGTATTAATGTCGCGAGTTGAAGTTAGAAACGTAATTAGACAACAGGATATGTATGATAAAATTACTTGGGTAAGCGGAGCCGCATTTGTTGTTGGCTTGTTAGGAGCGCTACTTACGGGAGGCAATCCAGCCAAGAAGGAGGGCACTATCGAATTTCATTTAACTGATGAAGACTCAACCAAATAATTGTTTAAATTATACTTCTCAAGATTGAAATACCAAATCTTTTTAAATTGACCTTGTTTACTTGTATTCAATAAAATGTCATTATCTAGAATTGAAAGTGCACTAATAGGAGTAGCGGTTTTTGGATTAAGTGGACTCGGCGGTATTATTATTGGTGAGTCATTTTATGAAGCTCGGCTTCGCAATATAAGACATGCTAATCCTGGAATAGCCAGACTACATGAAGTTCGACAAGAGCTTTCAAAAACAGTTAAGGAAGTTGATTCCCATAATGCAATACATACAAAATATAGAGATCCCCAAGTTGTTAGGAATTTATTGGAAAGAAGATTGCGCAAGCTTTCCAACGAAAGAGAATCGCTAGCATCATTTCCGTATGCAGAAGATATTGCAAAAGAATACGGTGATCTTGAACAATATCCAACTAACACCAGACTAGATAGTCCGGAAGGTTTGATTTTTTTTATTTCTGCGTTTATAGGTGTTGGTGGAGGAGCAATAGTATACACATACAGAAGGGATAAAGCCGCAGAAAAACTAGGTGATATCTAACCAACGTATATGATTCTGAGGCACAAGATAAGGCACTAGTATCCTCTAAATGAGAGTTTATTCTTAAACTTCTCCAAAACAGTTACAGTTTCATTACCATTTCTCACTTCCCCAACAACACCACCATCCTTTGCAATCTGCAAAATATCATCAACATCTTCTTTATTGCAAATCACAAAAAATCCCATTCCCATGTTGAAGGTTTTGTACATTTGTTCATCACTAAATCCAGATTCTTTTTGCATCAAACTAAAAACTGCTTGCGGTTTTAATGGCGTGTTAATTCTGAATTCAACTTTTTCTTTAATTCTATTGAAATTCTTTAAGCCATAACCAGTGTTATTTATACCAACAACATCAAAATTTTTTGATATTTTTGCCATAGTTTGAATATAGATTTTTGTTGGCTCCAACAGAATTTTGCCGATTGTTGAACCATCAAATTTATCATCCAAATTAAATCTGCCTTTGTATTTTTTCTTGAATTCTTGCCTTGTCTCAAAATCCCCTTTCAATAAATAATGCCTTAAATCTGTATAGCCGTTTGAATGAGTCCCAGAGCTTTTTAATGCAATTATTTTTTGTCCAGCTTTTACTTTTCGTCTATTTAATTTTTGTTTTTCAATGAAACCTACCATACAACCAATGATATCAAAAGCATAACCGCTTTTTGGCGAACTTAATAATTCATCTACTGAAGCAGTTTCTCCTTTTCCAAAATTAATCTTAATTGAATTTTTTAAAATATTTGAAGCATTGCATTGCTCTAAACCTTTTGACATTCCTTTCACTATATCTCCTGTTATTCTTTTTTCCTGTATTTCAGATTGGCACAATATGCAATTCATAAACAAAAAAGGGCTAACTGCGCCTAAAGTTGCCAAGTCATTTGCACTCATGGCAACGCAATCAATGCCAATTGTGCCGTATTTTTCCATGGCTTCTGCAATTATTATTTTCGTGCCTACGCTGTCAATAGCAGTTGCAATGTAATGCTTAGGAAAAACCTCATTATTTTCATAAAGCTCAGCAAACATGCCTTTGCTTTGCTGAAGCATATTTGATTTTAAAGAATTAGGAATTGCTTTTTTAATGGCATCAACAGCTTTTGATTCCCGCTCTTGGTAGCTTTGCTTCATATTAAAAGAGTAAGAATTGGTGTTTATAAAGGTTTTTAGCTAAAGTTTACAATATAATTAAATCCCTATTATTTACAATATAATTAAATCCCCATTATATTGTATCCAGCATCCACAAAAATAACCTGCCCAGTTATTGCCTTTGACAAGTCGCTGCAAAGAAATAATGCGCAGTCTGCAACTTCGTCTGCTGTAATGTTTCTTTTTAATGGCGCTTTTGCAACATAGTTTAGAAGCATCTCTGGAAAGTTTGCAATGCCGGATGCAGCTAGCGTTGCAATTGGCCCAGCAGATATGGCATTGACTCTTATTTTTTTCTCGCCTAAATCGCAAGCTAAATACCTAACACATGATTCAAGAGCAGCTTTTGCAACGCCCATTATGTTGTAGCCAGGCACAGCTTTCTCACTTCCGAGATAAGTCATTGCTATTATTGAGCCATTTTTTTTGAGCATGGGCATTGCCCTTCTTGCCAATTCTATCAAGGAATAAGCGCTTACCTCATGAGCAACCTGGTAGCCTCTTTTGTCAACATCCATAAACTTGCCTTGCAAGTGCTCTCTTTTGGCAAATGCAATGCTGTGAATCAAAAAATCAAATTCTCCAAAATCTTCTTGAATCTTCTTGAAGAAAGAATCCATTTGGGCATCGTCAACAACATCGCATTTTGCATAAACCGGATTGTTTAATTCCTTCATCAAAGGCAAAAATAATTGCTCCACTCTTTCCTGATAGCCTGCTGCAATCCTGCATCCAGCATCATTCAGCCTTTTTGCTATGTGCCACGCAATGCTCTTGTCATTGGCAATTCCAAAAACTATTGCCTTTTTTCCTTTCAGGTCAATTGCAACGCTCATTTTGTCATTACTCCAAAATATTATTTTTTTTATATTACGTCGAAGAAACAATCTTGCTTTATAAATCTTACTGAGAAGCTGGAATTTGAATGAAAGCTTAAGCATTGTCAAATCAATGTCTTTTGCTTGTCAAAAATCAAAGATTTTTGAGCATGCTCGGAAATTGTAACAATTTATTATACATTTTTGCAATTTCCGACATATTACGAATGGACAACAATTGTTCAATATTTTTTGTCCGTGAGTATAGTAATAAATCATACTTTCAACTCTTTCTTCCAATAATTGCATATCATCTCGGTTTTTTCTGCGGCAATCCCAACATATTTTTCAGGATTGTTTAGAATTTCCAATTGCTTTTTATTGAATTTTTTCAAATATTGTTTTATTGATTTATCTTTTTTAACCAAGGAAATTAATGGAATTTTGCTCAATTGCGATTTTAAAGTCATTTCCCTTACATATTCATGCGCATCAGGATGCCCGTTTGCAGCCAGCAAAATGTAAAGCGGCTCTGCAACAATCATATTTTTATTCATGTCAAAATTTTTCTTCATATTTTCCTTGTCAACAGCCAATTCAGACATAACTCTATTCAGCCTTAAAACAGAAACGTAAAACCCAGCCAATATTTCCGGGATGAACCTCATTGATGCGGAATTTGTCAGGTCTCTCTGGTGCTCAGATACTTGGTCCATGTAAATTGTCATCATTCTCGGCATAAATTCTTTCCACATGCTTTTTACATTCTCGAAGTTTATTGGATTTCTCTTCTGCGGCATGGTTGATGAGCCAACCTGCTTTGATTCAAAAAATTCCCCAACTTCGCCAATTTCATTTCTTTGAAGATGCCTCATGTCATCAGCTAAATTTGCCAATACTCCAAATGCAGAGATAATGCCGCTTAAGTAATCAGCCAAAAACTCTGCTTCAACAATCTGCGTTGAAATTGGAGATGCTTTTAGCCCAAGTTCATTTAGGACTTCTTTCTCAAACTCAACAGGCTCATTAAAAAATAATGAGGATGCATTGTAAGCTCCTACAGCGCCTGCCATTTTTCCCCTTAAATTGTTTGCTGCTTTTCTGATTTTTAGTATGGAATTTCCGAGACGGCTTACATACTGCGCAATTGCAAAGCCAAATGTAATTGGCTCAGCATGCTGCCCATGTGTTCTTCCAATCTGTATTGCACCTTTTTCCCTAAGAGCAAGATTAATTAATATTGACTGGAATTTTAATAATTCTGGAATTAGAGCATTATTTGTAAAATCCTTGTACCTTAATGCGTCAGCAGTTGCAATTATGTCATAGCTTGTAGCTGTAAAATGAACAAATGGCTTTGTTTCTTCGCTTACCTTATTCCTTATGCAGTTTGACAACGCTCTTATGTTATGCTTTATCCTGTCTTCCTCGGCATAGACTTGCTCTGGAGTGACTTGTCTGCATGCCTTTTCCATCTCATCAGCAATTCTTTTCGAGCAGATTTGGTTTTTTGCAAGAACTCTTGTAAGAGCTGATTCAACCTTCAAGGCATATTTTATAAAAGCTGCTTCAGAAAGGTATGGCTGCAATTTTGCAAATATATTCTTATTTCTTCCATAATACCTGAAATCAAGCGGGCTTATTGCATCAAACAAGTTTATTTTTTCCGGCACTAAATAAGGGCCTTCAATGCTTTTGTCTATATTTATTAATTGAAGAATTTGCCTTGTCAGCTCATTTTCAAGGTTCAACACAATAACTTTCCTGTTTTTCTCGCTAACTTCCTTGACAATGTTATTTTTTTTGAAAACCTTTATGCATGCATGCACTTTTGCAGGAGAGCATTTTATTCTTCCTGCAATCTCTCTTATATGCAGTTTTTCTCTTGAAAGAAGTTCAAGTATCTGTACGTTTATTTTTGTGAAAATATTAGGCAAATCTTTCATTTTCCCACCATTATTTAAATTTCAATATTAAGGAATTTTCTTGCTAATAGTCCTATAAAAAAGCTTATTATCATCACACCTAAACTTATGAGTGCCATTTCTAAAAATCTTTTTTTAAAAGGTATATTTTTAGCGACAGAGATATAAAAGTTAAAAATTAAAATGATTAGCAGTGCAATAATCAATGTTGTTGCTAAAGATAGTAAAGAACTTTTAAAGATAAAATAAGGCAGGATTAATAAAAAAACCGCAAGAATATAAGCAACACCTGTGTAAAGGCTTGCTTTTATTGGTTCTCTTGTTCCTTCCTCCTTAGTGGAGAGGTACTCTGAACCAGCCATTGAAAGTGATGCGGCAATGCCGCTTATAAGCCCGGCAATTGCAATAATTCTTGTTTCTGTAAACGCCAATGTAAAGCCTGCAAGAGCCCCTGTTAACTCAACCAAAGCGTCGTTTAAACCTAGGATTATAGAGCCCGTATACGTCAATTCCTGCTTGCCTAACAAATCCAAAAGTTTGTCTTCATGATTTTGCTCATCTTTCAGGATGTTCTTAATTTTAGGATGGATCTTTTTCAGCTCTTCATAAGCTGTTTGCGCAGCTTTTTCGCCTCTTTCCATCAGCCTCAAGCCAAAATTTAAGCCCAGAAATTTTGAAATTAGGCAGTAAAAATGCGCCTTGAAATAATTTGGCGCTATGACTTGATGTGAGTAATTTTTCCAGAAATTGTAATGGGAAAGCTCTTGGGCCGAGATTTTTTCAAGAATTCTTTTGATTTTTGCATTTCTTGCTATTTCAGAGAGCTTCTTGTAAATTATATGCTCTGTGAGCTCGTTCTTTTGGGCCCTTAGGATTCTGTTTTTTAAGTTTTGGCCTATTTCCATCATTATGCAAAAATCGTTCATTATTTATAAACTTTTCTATTTTTTAAAAAAGAATGTTCATTAAATATTTAAGACCATTTTGTCCTTGGCAAGAACAATATCTCCTTTAAACTCCTTACAAGCTTCTTTTTTGATGCCTGTTTTTAGAACATCAGGATAAAAATGAGTCAATACCAGCCTTTTAACATTCGCTTGTTTTGCAATTTTCCCGGCAAGGGAGGGAGTTAAATGGCCTTCGACCTTCTTACTATCCGGAAAGGAGCACTCTGTTAATACAACATCGGCATTTCTTGATATTTTTATTGTTTCGCTGCAATATTCTGTATCGCCTGTGTAGACTAGAGATTTGTTTCCATGCTCAATTCTGTACGCAATGCTTTTAGTTGCAGGGCTGTGTTTAATTTGCTGGGTTTTTATCTTTATATTGCCAATTTTTATTTCTGAATTTTTCAATTCTTCAATAATAAAATCAAAATGCAATTTTGTCGGTTTCAATAATTTTTTAATCAGAGCTCTGCAATATTTTTTGAGTCCATAAGGTCCGTAAATATTTAACGCCCTTTTCCTTATTCCGCCGTAATTATTGCTCCAAATGATGGCACCTAAATCATTGATGTGGTCGTTATGGAGGTGCGTGTAGAAAATATTGTCAATCTCAAACAAATCCGCTTTTACCTCCAATAACCTTCTTATAGTCCCTGCTCCAGTGTCAAGCAATATTTTTCTGTTGCCTGCCTCTAACAGGTATCCTGCACAATTTCTTTCCAATAAAGGAACTGCTGTTCCGCTTCCCAGAATTATTAATTTCATTTTTTGACAAATTCCAAGAGCTTATTGTGAATTTTGCCATTTGATATAATATACCTTGTATCGTGGAAATCCCATTTTTGTCCATGTAAGTTGGTAATTTTCCCACCAGCTTCTTCAACAAGCAGAAATCCTGCTGCGACATCCCATTCCTGAGTTGTCAAGACTATGAATCCATCGCATTTGCCGCAAGCAATAAGCAATAAATGGTAGATAGCAGAGCCAAAATTCCTTATATCGATAGCTTCATGAATTAATTTTTCCAAGAACCCTATTTTTTCTTTTCTGTTGGCATAAGAAAATTCCATCAGTATAAATGAGTGGTCAATGTCCCGCTTGGCTGAAACTTTCAATTTTTTTCCATTCAAAAATGCTCCTCTGTTTTTTTCCGCAATTGCCCTTAGCTTTAGCATTGGAAAATTAAGAATCCCGAGAATTACTTCATTTTTGTATTCCAAGGCAATTGAGGTGCCAAAAATAGGGATACCGCGCAAGAAGTTGTGCGTACCGTCTATTGGGTCGATTACCCACTTGTAATCTGAGTTATTGTCCTCAAAACCGCTTTCTTCCGTAAGAATGCTGTGATTTGGGAAATATTTTTTTATTGTTCTTTTTATTGCCTTGTCAGCTTCCAAATCAGCATTTTGACTTCTACCTTTCTGCCGTAATATTTTTTTAGAACTTTTTCAGCTTCTCTTGCAGCAAGAAGCATTACTCTTTTTTCTTTGGAGAGGTTCATAGAGGAAATCAGTAAAAGAAAGGTGGTATTAAAAGGTTTTGAAGGATCACCTCCCGGGTTTTCTTCCAAAACAATACAATCCAGATTTCTCAAATAAGTTTAGTACTTCCATGTGAACTGTCCTAGGTTTAACCAACTCTGGAATAGGCATTAATCGAACTTGTCCTGATTCGTCGAAATTTACAACAGCCATTCCAGATTTTGCGCCATTTAACAAATACTGAACAGCCGCTGCCCCTAATTTTTGACCTATGTATGAATCAGAGTATAATGTGGCACCTCCCCTTACATTGTATGTTGGACTCTGTGTTTTTATATCTAAATTTCTTACATACATTTTAATTCTAGTATCATCTTTTAATCTATCATAAACTAGTTTAGCAAGTACCTCACCAATTCCGCCTAATTTTCCATGACCAAAACTATCTTTACTTTTGTCCTGGTATACTCTCTTTCTTGTTATTGGATGCCCTGTTCCTTCCGCAACTGCAACTAAAACATAGGAAGTTCCATCATTATTTCTTGCTCTTTCCTCATATCTTTTTGCAATAAAATCAAGAGTATACTCCAAGTCTATAGATATTTCAGGTATTAGTATAACATCTGCCCCTCCAGAGATACCAGCTTTAAATGTTACTCTACCGACATCCCTACCAAAAATTTCAACAAAACCTATACTACCATTAGCCTTCAATATCGGGACAAAATCTTCAAGTACATGTTTTGCCCTATTAATTGCAGTATCAATGCCTAAACTATAAACCTGCAAATCGCCATCCATTGTTTTTGGTATTCCGACAAAAGGTATAAAATCCCCATAATCTACTATAAGCCTCGGGATTACACTAAGAGTGTCATCACCACCACACATAATTACTCCATCTATCCCTTCTCTTTTTATGTTTTCCACCACGTGACTTGATACATCTGCCTTTTCAAAAAATCGTCCACCCAATTCACCTGTAAAATTATAAGGATTTGTCCTCGAAGTTTGAGCTAGAGTGCCGGTTAATGAGTGAATTCCTTCCACATCAGAAAGTCTCAAAGGTCTTCTCATATCAAATATAAAACCCTCCCATCCTCTTTTAAAGCTATCAACTGAAATGCCCCAGTTGGTTGCTGTTTTCACTACAGCTTCTATTGTTGCATTTAGTCCGCCACAGTCTCCACCACCCGTCGCTACTGCAATCTTTTTAATCAATTTTTATGCCTCCTAAAAATTAGAGTGATATTTTTTATAATTGTTTTTCAATTTTATTTAAATGAATTCCTAATTCAGAGTGAATAATTGGGATTTTTCTAATTACAACTTAATTCCACTTTTTTCTAAGTTATTCCTTATCCTACCCAATACATTTTCATTCCCTGCCTTAAACTCTTTGCCAGTCACCATCTCATAAGCTGTCATGTATCTTTTTGCAGTTTCTATCCTCACTTCATCTGGAATGCTCGGAATTGAACCTTCCCCAATAAACCCTTTGTTTGCAAGCCATTGCCTTACATATTCCTTATCCAGCTTTTGGGGTTCTTGCCCTTTTGAAAATAATTCTTGATAAGTATCTTTAATCCAGAATCTTGAGGAATCCGGTGTGTGAATCTCGTCAATTAAAACTAGCCCGCCATTAAGCTCGCCAAACTCATATTTTGTATCAACCAAGATTAGATTATTTTTTGCAACAAGCTTTGTGCCAAAATCAAACAAAGCAAGGGCTGCCTTTTCCATTTTTTTGTATATCTTTTCATCCACCAATCCCCTTTTTATTATCTCTTCTCTTGAAATTGATTCGTCATGCAAGCCATGCTCTGCTTTTGTTGAAGGAGTTATAATTGGCTTGTCAAATTTTTGGTTTTTCTTCAATCCTTCCGGCAGGATGTTGCCGCAGAAATTTCTTATGCCCTTCTCATAGTTATACCAGGCAGATGTTGTTGTAACGCCCGTTATATATCCTCTAACAACCATTTCAACAGGATAAGGCTTGCATTCTTTGACAATCATCACATTCGGGTCTGGAACGCTGATTACGTGGTTTTTCACAATATTACTTGCTTTTTCAAACCAGAAAGCTGAAATTTGGTTAAGCACCTGCCCTTTGAATGGAATCGTGCACAAAACCCTGTCAAAAGCAGATATTCTGTCAGTTGTTATGATTATTCTTTTTCCGTCCAGAATGTAATTATCCCTAACCTTGCCTTCATATTTTTTGCCGATTTTGAAGTCGGTTTTATCCAAAGTGTATTTTAATTGGTTTTTTAGAATTGTGTCGGAGAGCATTTTGGTTTAGTGGTTTAAATTTTTTTTGGTTTTTTGATTGTTTATTGGGCGCCAGGGCTGGGACTTCCACTAAGGAAGTTTTGAACCCAGATGGGTGCGAACCCACTTGCTTTTGAGGCAAGCGCAATGCCTGCTTCTGCCACCCTGGCTCTACCCAGGCGAAAAGTTTATAAATACCTGCATCTAAATTACTTCTAAATGGGTGCGAATCAACCTGAGGTTCAATAGCCTGTTTCTGTAACCCGGGTTTTTATTATTTTTTGAATGTTATGTACGATATTCCTACAGTTAAAGTAAAAAATCCAATAAATAGAATCTGACATTTAATCATAATATAAAAATTTTTTGCACTATTTTCACTTATTTGATTCCAAAACCTTTTTCCCCAGTTCCCTTCTGTAGGTTATTAATAATTCCTCGTATTCATTGTCAATGTTCATTATCTCGACAGCAGCAATTGCCGCATTGATTCCATTGTTTAACCCAACCCACAGGCCATGGCTTGTGTGCTTGAGGAAGTTCAAAGCTGCTCCTGCCTTGTCGTCTTTTTCCAAAAGCAACGGGCAGTAAATGACAAGCTCGCCTTTTTTCTCGATGGGCTCGTCAAAATAAGTGAATTCTATATTGATTGTTTTAGGATTTGGCTTATTGTCAAAAACAGGAATGATATTGAATTTCTTTAAAGTTTCTATTGCTTTTTTTGCAGCATCATTATTTTTGTCTCCAATTATTGTCACGCTTTCGTATTTCTTTATCATCTTTGCGCAGTTTTGAGCAGCAATCTCGCCTTTATTGACGCCAACAGCCAAAACAGGAATTCCAGGAGGCATTTGCGCTATTGCAAGCAAAGCATCCAAGCCTTGATAGTTGCCTCCGCAAGGCACTCCAATAACAGGGCTTATGACTTTTGCAGCAACTACTCCTGGCAAATGAGCAGCCAACCCAGCTCCTGCAATTACAACTGCGTAATCATTCTGCAAAGTTTTTTCAACATCCTTTGGAGTCTTATGCGCAGAACTAACTCTTAACTCAAAATCAACTTTCTCTTTTTTCAAAACTTTTGCTATTTCATTATAGACTTTTTCATCGGTTTTTGATCCGAATATTATTAATGCTTTTTTCATCCAATCACCTATAAAATCTCATATTCCTGATAATGCTCATTAACAAGCAATTCTTTTGCAGCTTTATCAGCAATTTCTTTTGCTTCTTTTTCTTCAGCTTCTATTGTTAAGCTCCACAGTATTGCTTTTTCAACTTTCTTAATATTTTTAAATCCAAGCCGATTTTTTAATGTTGATAGTAAGCCACTTACATCATCATTTATATTTTTTACTAAAATTTTTATATCATTTTCTTTTGATATTGAAAATTCATATGAATGCTTGTTAGCATTAACCAAAATATCCACCTTGCATATCTTATCCTTGAAATTTTTATCATCACCTTCAATTAAAAATTTGTAATCATCCTCTCTTTTAACGCTTTTGATTTTATTAAATCCAATTTTTTGAAGTGTTTGTAGTGCAGTAATTGCAGTAGTGTCAGGCACTTTCAGGCTTACAATCATCTCAACTGTTTTTGTTGGCATTTTTATTTTTTCATTATTTATTTTGTGATATTGCTATTAATGTGAACTTAATTTTTTATTTGAATATTGTCTTTTCTTGCATAACGCATTAACTTTTATTAATTTTAAAAAATAACTTATTGCATGTCATTAAGGTTTTAAAATAATCTTTCCAAAATTTTTTCTTTCTTCCATGTACTTATGCGCTAAGCTTGCGTCTTTTAAGGAAAATGTCCTGTCAATTACTGGCTTGAGTTTCCCATTTTTAACCAGCTCAAACACGTCTCTAATTTCTTTTTGGGTAATGCCTGATGTTCCAAGCATTGTTAAATTGTTCCTGTAAAAATGCTGCACATCAATCTCTATCTTATTGCCTGCGGTTGTGCCAAGCGTAACCAATCTTCCGCCTTTTTTCAAACAATTCAAAGCTCTTGGCAATATGTTTCCTCCAATCTGCTCGATAACAGCATCAACGCCATTGCCATTCGTCAAATATTTGACTTCCTCATCAAAATTCTGGTTTCTGTAGTAGTTAACCAGCAAGTCTGCCCCAAGCTCTTTTGCCCTGTCAAGCTTCTCGTCACTTCCTGCTGATGCAATCACTTTTACCCCTGCCAATTTTGCTATCTGTATTGCAGCAGTGCCAACACCAGAGCCAGCTGCTTGTATGAGCACTGTTTCTCCCGGCTTTATCTTTGCAAGGCTCATCAAAACACGCCATGCAGTGCCAAAAGTCACAGGCACAGAAGCTGCTTCTTCATAGCTAATCTTATCATTCATTAAAAGTAAATTCTGTTGCGGAACTTTAACATATTCAGAATAACAGCCATTAACCGTCATTCCCAATCTTTTTGCATTTTTACACAAGTTATCATTGCCTGTTAAGCAATATTCGCATTGCCCGCATGTTATGCTTGGCAGCACAACAACCTTGTCTCCTTTCTTAAAATCTTGAACATTTTTTCCAACTTCAGCAATGTCGCCTGCGCCTTCGCATCCTAGAATTACAGGATAACTGACTGGAAAATGCCCCATTCTAACCCATACATCCAGATGGTTGACTGAAGCAGCTTTTAATTTAACAAGAACTTTGTCATCATTTATTTTTGGAGTTTCAACTTCCTCGAATTTTAGCTGGTCTGCATTTCCTTTGTTATGTAAAACTATGGCTTTCATTTTACAAAATCTCCTCCTCGATATAACTTTTCATTGATTTGAAAACATGCATTGCAGGCGCAGGATCCTCCATTGCCTTTGCATTGCCAACAAACTTGTTCTTTAATTCAGTTGTATCAGGCAGCTGCCTTATGAAAGAAGCCCTTTCAGGATGAGGCATAATGGCCATCACATTTCCGTTTTTGTTGCATATTGCAGCAATGTTATCAACCGCTCCATTGGGGTTTGTTGGAAAGCTTTCCTCTATTTTTCCATCTTTTGTTGAGTACCTAAAAATAATCTGCTTGTTTTTGATTAATTTGGAAATCAACTCCTTGTCTTTGGTTATAAACCTGCCTTCGCCATGCGCAATTGGAATTGGGATTACTTCATTTTTTTCTATAAATTTTGTAAATATGCACCTATTTTGTTCTTCTGTACTTTTAATATAAACCCATGCGCAGTAATAACCATTCACAAAAGGATTTTTGTTTGGCGCTAATGCCATTTCAACATTATCTTTAAGCCCGGGTATCATGCCGCATTCAACCAAAGCTTGCGCGCCGTTGCAAATTCCCAAGACTGGCTTGTCATTTTCTGCCTCTTTTCTTATCAAGTCAAAAACAGGATCCTTTGCCATTATAACCCCTGCTCTAATCCTGTCTTCATATCCCCAGCCTCCTGGAATAATAAATCCATCGTATTTTTCAATTCCTCTTCTTTCATTCCATCTTACAATTTTGCCTTCCATTCCGGTGGCTAGAACAGCCCTTAGAGATTCTTCTTCACAATTGTTGCCGGGAAAGTAAATGACTGCAATGTTTGGTTTTCTCATTTTCTATTCCAACGCCTCGACAAACCCTCTTGTCCATGCTTCTTTTAATTTTGAAATTGATAAATTTATAATTTTCTTATTATTTTTAGTTATTGCAAGATTTTTCCCATTTGTTTTTCCTAACTTCATCAAATTCAGCTTATAAAATCTGAATAAATTCGTTAATCTTTGCATATTTTTGTCTTCAACTTCAAAAATAAACCCGCTTGTTTCTGAAAATAATAATTTATCATTTCTTAAATTTGAAAAATCAAGATTAATTTCTGCTCCAATTTCACCATCTGCATCTCCTCCCATTATCATTTCAGAAATTGTAGTTGCCAATCCGCCATCGCTTATGTCATGGCATGATAAAAGCAAGCCCGCACTTATTGCATCAATAACAGCATAAACCATGTTTCTTTCTTTTTCAAAGTCAATTATTGGAACAACTGCGCCAATTTCATTGTGCAAATCATAATAAACCGAGCCTCCAAACTCTTCTTTTCTTTCTCCAACTAAAAACAATGCTGAGTTTTCTTTCTTAAGCTTCATTGTTATGGCCTTGCTGTAATCTTTTAAAACGCCAATGCATGCAATTATCGGCGATGGATCAATTGCATTGCCGGAAGCGGATTCATTATAGAAGCTCACATTTCCAGATACAACAGGCACAGCATAAGTTGTTCCTTTGTAATACAAATTCTTTGCAGCATCCGCAATTCCTCTTACCCCTTCATAAAAATCATAAAAAGTTTCTGGCTTTTCTGGATTGCCATAGTTCAAGCAGTCAGTCAAAGCGCTTGGAATTGCTCCAACTGCAGCTACATTTCTCATGCTTTCAGCAACTGCATTTACAGCTCCCCAATATGGGTCTATTTTGCAGTAGCGGGGATTGCAGTCTGTCTTTAAAGCGACTCCAAAAGAGCTGTTTTCTACAGCTTTCATTACGCCAGCATCGGCATAGCCTGTTTCAACAACTGCATTGCCCATGACCGATGTGTCATAATGCTTGTATGCTTTTGCCTTTGAGGCAACATTAGGGTGTTTTAAAACAGAAAGCAAAATCTTGTTGTAATCATTTGGCTCTTTAAGATTGGGTTCTTTGAAATTTCTTTTTGGAGCTTTTTTTGCCCTATCGTATTTAATGCCTTGCGTTACAACTTTTATAGGGGCATTGCACGCAATTTTTCCATTGTGCCTTAAAATGTAATCTTGCTGCTTTGTAACCTTTCCAATAACAAAAGCTCCTGCTCCAAGCGAAATTTGAGGCAGTTCAAAATCCTCATTATAAATTTTTAACAATGTTTTTGTAAATTCACTTGGGCAAATCCATGTAAATCTTTCTTGTGTTTCAGAGCAGGCTACCATATAAGGAGGCAAATCATTAATTGAAACATTTACTTTGCTCAAATCAATATCGGCTCCATAATTTGCATCAGAGCAAAGCTCGCTAGTGCTGCACATTATGCCCCCTGCTCCCATGTCCTTAAATCCAAGATCTATTCCTTTTTTTCTTGCCTCTTCAAAAACAGCGTAAGAAGCCCTTATTATCACGTTTTTCAAAAATGGGTCAGGAACTTGAACAGCTCCACGATTGCTTTCCCTGTCTTTCTCATCCAAAATTAATGATGCAAATGCAGCTCCTCCAAATCCAGAATTGTCAGTTGCCTTGCCTATAATAACAATATCATAGCCTTCTGCATTTTTTGGAGCATAACTATGGATTATGTCTTTTTCTTTCACAATTCCCAAGCAAACAACATTAACCAAGCAATTTTCATCAAAAGAATCATTAAAATAAACATCTCCGCAGATATTTGGAATTCCAACAGCATCTCCATAGCCAGCAACTCCGTTAATGACTTCATTTGCAATATATTTTACTTTATTTTTATTCTTTCCATATGGATTGCCAAACCTCAATGGGTCTGCTGTTGCAATAACTTTTGCTCCCATGCAAAGAACATCTCTTATAATGCCTCCTACACCAGTTGCAGCGCCTTCATAAGGCACGACTTGAGAAGGATGATTGTGGCTCTCGTGGCTTACAACAATGCCGTATCTTTCTCCATTAATGTAGCCAAGCTCCACAATGCCGGAATCTTCCACAGGGCCAATAATAACATTTGGCGCTTGAGTTGGCAATAAAGCCTTCAGCACGCTTCTGCTGCTTTTGTAAGATGAGTGCTCGCTCCATTGCGTGTTGAAAATGTAAATCTCAGTTATTGTTGGATTTCTTCCAATAAGCTCAACGATTTTTCTTGCTTCAAAAACACTCAAAGAAACAGCATTCTTTCTTAGAAAATCTTTCAAGGCATTGTCAGACATGCCTTTTATGTCAACTAACTCAACGTCAACACCACCCATATTCCCACAATGTTTTGTATAGCCAATTGATTTAAATAGGTTGTGGTAGGTATGTTTGATTATTTAATAGTGGTGAAAATGAAAAGATTTAAAAAAAGATATCTTTTACTGTTAGACAAGATATAAGAAAATGGGAACTCAAAGTGAATTTGCAAACGTAGAATTTCTAATAACAACACCACCTCCAAAGAAGGATGTATTTTTTCTTGCAGATCATCTTGTTTTAAAGAAAGATGGAAGATGCTATCCCAGATATTATCCAACAAAATATAGTGCTCATGCGGATATATTTGGTGCAATTAGAGAAAGTTATCCAAAAAATATGTTACCTTCCGTCTCAAAATTATATGCGATTGTTGAAGGCAAAGCTGTAGCTTCAGATACAAAAAAAGATAAAATACCGGCAGATTTAGAAGCGTTTATTAGTCATATAGAAAATGTGGGAGGAAGTGCTGCTGTTGTGAGCTTTAGCCAAGGAGATTTTGATGAATTTTTATTACGCATAGGGAACAGAAATTTCTGGGGCATTAGAGAAGAGCCTAAGGAAGGAATTCTTTACAAAATTCATACATATAGTGCTTCCGCTAAAAGAGCTCCGCCCAAATATTATACAACCTCCCCAGCCAAATAAATAGAACCTGTCACAACAACCAAATCATTTTTACCAGCGATTTTTTTAGCATAATTCAATGCTTTTTTGGGATTTTCAATTATTTTTGTTTTGAATTTTTTATTTTTATTAACCTTATTAAAAATTTTTAACAAATATTGCGGCTTAGATGCTTTCTCATGCTTTGATTTTGTAAAGATTATTTTTGATATTAATGGACCCACTGTTTTTAACATTATTGTAATATTTTTATCACTTTGTATACCAACAACAAAAATAAAATATTTGATATTTTTTTGTTTTTTAATTACATTTAATTCATTTCTCAAAACTTCAAAACTAGAAGGATTATGCGCGCAATCAACTAAAACATTTTTTGAGATAAATTGCAATCTTGCTGGCCATTGCGTTTTTTTAAGTCCATTAATTATTTTTTTATTGCCAATTTTTATTATACTGTATTTTTTAAACACATCAATTGTTGTTAATGCAATGTCCTTATTTTCCTGCTGAAAATTTCCATTCAAATAATCAAATTTTATATCCTTATATTTTTTAATTAAAAATAATGGCGCATTTTTTTCTTTTGCAATTTTTTTAATAGCATCCAATGCCTTGCCTTTTGCTCCTGTAACAACAGGAACATCATTTTTTATAATTCCGGCTTTTTCAAATGCAATCTTTTCAATTGTATTTCCAAGCAGTTCTGTATGCTCAATCCCAATGTTTGTAATTACAGACACTAATGGAGCAACAACATTTGTTGCATCCAGCCTTCCTCCCAATCCCACTTCCAAAACAGCAAAATCAACATTCTTGTCCTTGAAATAAAGAAATGCCATTGCAGTTGTTATCTCAAAAAAGCTCTGGCTTGTTATATAGGGCTTGACCTTTAAAAAATAGTCAACAATCTCCTTGTCAGTTATAAAATGCTCATTAATCCTTATTCTTTCATTGAATTTCTTCAAATGAGGGCTTGTGTACAATCCAACTTTATACCCAGCTTCCTTAAGAATATAGAAAAGCATTGAACAAACGCTGCCTTTTCCATTAGTTCCTGCAACATGAATGAATTTCAATTGTTTTTCCAGGTTTCCGATTTTACTGAGAAGATTTTGGATATTTTCCAGCCCTAGTTTTATTTTAGAGCTTTCTAACGAGTAAAGATATTCTAGTGTTTTTCTATAGTCCATATTATCACATTATTTTTGCTTGAAAAATTTTAGTGCAGCTTTGTTTAAGAGATATGCGGTGATGCACAACAAAACTGTCCAAATTATTAAATATGCCGCATCATTGAAATTAAAAATATCTTCTTTTAGTGAGCATAGATGATAAATGCAATTAATGTTTGTTGAGGCTGGTGTTAAGTAGAATGTTGATATATTCAATAAAATTATATGCGCGCTTGATATTAAATAAGAGTTTTTATGCACGCCTATTTTGAATGCTCCATAGAGGGCAATCGGTATAATCAATAAATGGTCCAGCTCCATGTAGAAATTTATTGAATAGAAGCCAAAATTCTTAAACATATATCCTGTGACATCGCCAAAAATTCCCTTTCCAAAAAAAAGTATGCCTATAAAGTCTATGACCCATGGTATCTCTGCCATGCTTGAGATAAGCATTGCGCCCATAAATAACCCGTTCATCAAAATAAGGGATAATCCCAGCAATAAAGTTATGGCATTGCTAAACCACAGCAAATTGTAAAAGGGCTCGAATAATAATGTAAAGATGAAATCAACAGCACCTATAACGACTAGAATAAATCCAGCAAAAAACAATTTTTTCCTATCCTTTTGATTCATATGCAAAGTTTTGCTTGCAGCTTTAAATTTTTTTCTTTTTAATAATTATATATGAGAAAATATTGCCAAAATTAAACAATAAATATAAATAATAAAACATAAACTAGATATAGCTAATAATTAACTTAAATAAAATGCCATTCACAAAAAAAGAGCACATGAAGATTAGTAAAAAAGACTACACTTATTTTATTCTAGGCGCTGATGTTGGAGGCACAAACACTAATTTGGGGATTTTTGGCATTAAAAACAGGTTTCCAACACTTCTTGCTTCGCTTCATTTCAAAAGTAAAGAGCTAAGATGGCTTCACAATGCAATAAATGAAACGTTGAACTATATGCAGAAAAATTACAAAATAAGCATAACAAAAGCTTGCATTGCTGCTGCAGGCGTTTTGTCTCATAAAAAAGATTATGTAAAAACCCAAAATCTTCCATGGGATATAAGCAAAAAGGAATTGCTCAAAAAAACAAAGCTCAAGAAAATTCTTATTGTGAATGATTTTGAAGCAATTGGATACAGCATAAATATGCTAAGCAAAAACGATGTTGCTGTTATAAAAAAAGCTAAAAGAATTCCAAAAGCGCCAATAGCCGTTATAGGTGCTGGAACAGGCTTGGGAAAGACAACATTAATTTATAGTGAACAATACAAATCCTATAAGACACTACCATCAGAAGCAGGACACACAGATTTTGCAGCTCAAAGCCAAGAGGAGCTAGATTTGATAAATTTCGTCAGAAAATCTCATGGAATAAAGCAGAGCATAAGCTATGAGCAGCTTCTGTCAGGACAAGGCTTAGAAAATATTTATTTGTTTTTAAGAAAAAGTGGAAAATTTAAAGAAATAAGGTATATAAATGAGATTAATAACAATTTTAAACCTGAATTGATATCAAAATACAGAAAAATAGACGCAACATGCAAAGAAACCTTCAGAATTTTCAAAATAATTTATGCAAAATTTGCAAGAAATACAGCTATTGACAGCCTGTCATTTGGAGGGGTTTATATCGCAGGAGGGATAGCCCCAAAAAATAAGGACATTTTTGACAAAGAATTTATAAGGATATTTGAAGATAATCACAAAATGAAGAATGTTTTAAGAAAAATTCCGATTTTTTTAGTAGTGAACAATAACGTAGGCTTGCTTGGAGCAGGGTTTTTAGGAGCCAAAGTGCTTAAATAAAAATGTGCAACCTGCCTGTATTTATGTGCAACTTCTAATTTATGTGCAAAGCCAAAAAAACTAACCTAAATCAATAATTTTGCACTTTTATACTTTTCAAGTGGTGTAAGGTATCCAATTCCTTGATGTAACCTATCTTCATTATAGTACTTTATAAAATCATATAAGCAACTAAACCTTTCATCATATTCTTGTTTGTATGTGCCAAACCACCTCTCTATTTTTCCATTAGTTTGGGGATGGTGTACTCGTCCTAAAATGTGCTTAATCCCTTCGCCTTCACAGAACAATGTGAAAGTTCCTTTATCGCCTCTTGCGGGCGTAAACTGTGTTCCATTGTCAGTCAATATGGCATCGGGTTTTCCAAACCTCGCTATAGCATTTTTGAAAGCAAGGATGCTATTCTCTGCTGTTGCTTGTGCAAAATATTCAGCGTGAATTAGCACGCGGGAGCAGTCATCAATAAAGGCTATGATATGCTGCTTTGTGAACGGGCATTCTGCCCAGTCAGTATGCCAAAGCTCATTTGGCTTTTGCCTTTCGTACTTTACAAACTTAATTTGGCTAGGTCTGTCTCTTCTGTTTGTTCTAAACCCTTTCTCATTAAACACTTCCTGTATTTTGCGCTCTGAAACATTAAAGCCCATGCTTCTCAACCTCATCCACATCTTATGGCTTCCGCATTTATGCTTATGCCACTCGTCGTCAATCAACTGAACAAACGCAGGATTTAAAGCTTCTTTTTTCCTGCCCTTTGGCTTTGGCTCTAACCCATCATAACCGTACCTTTTGTACTTCTCGATTAAGTAGTAGATTGTTCTTCTTGGAACTCCTCTGTTTCTTGCTATTTCGCTTACTGGAGTTATGCCCAGCTTCCATTGATTTATTATGTATCGTCTTAACTTTGGTGTCCAATTGACATACATTGCCATCACCTTTTTTGGTTTGGACACCAAACACTTGTGCTTGTTTTATAACTGTGCAATAATTATGGTTTAGCATAATTACAGAATATTTAAATAGCTTTAAATATTACTAATAAAAATTGAATATGAAATCACTATTGCTAAAAGCTTCAAATTCAGTAGCCAAGTTTAATCAAATGCCAAAAAAAATTTTAGGTAAAGGTGCCAAAAGACCTCTAGTTAATCTCCCTTTGAACGTAATAGAGCTAGACAGTAATAATCCTAGGTTAGCTGATGAACATCTGGGCAGTAACGAATTAACAGTCTTACGGGTTCTTTATGAAGAATTTGATTTGGAGGAAATCGGATTTTCTATGGCTGAAAATGGTTATTTTGACGAAGAGCCAATTGTTGTAGTTCCTAAGAATTTACCGAAGTCGATTAAGTTGGATGAAACAGATGTTGAGAAAACACAAAAGGAAATTGAAAATTTAATAAAAAACGAAAGTGGCATAAAATTTATTGTAGTTGAAGGTAATAGAAGGATAGCAGCTGCTAAACTTTTAGTGGACAAAGAATTAAGAGGTAAACTAGAAATAAGCAAAGATGATTTCCCAATTCCAAAAAATAAAGAAGTAGAAGACGATTTAAGATTGATACCTGCTATTGTCTATAGTGACAGCAAATTTATCTCTCCTTA
>JAGVYA010000005.1 GCA_018303505.1 Candidatus Woesearchaeota archaeon | reverse complement strand
CTTATTGATGAGATAGAGCGCCAGAGCGATATAAAGCTGAGCGAGCTGAAAGATGAATTAAAAGATATAAGAATTAAAAGCGCGGATTTCTCTGCAATTGTCGATGATGTCTTGCAGTCTGTTGTGAGCGTTAAGACGAATGCTGGCCAGGGAAGCGGCGCAATAATTGACAGAAAGGGGTATGTTGTGACGAATGTCCATGTCATAAACGGGGCATCAGGTGTTAAGGTGATAACATACTCTGGCAACACTTATGATGCAAATACCCTTGTTGGTTATGATGAAAATGCGGACATTGCTGTGCTGAAAATAAATGCTCCTGATTTAAGAGCCCTTGATTTTGGCGATTCTGATGAAGTTAAGGTTGGAGAAAAGGTTATAGCGGCAGGCAATCCAGCTGGACTGGCTTTTACAGTGACAGAAGGTATTGTGAGCGCATTCAGGACAGCGCAAAATAATATAAAATACATTCAAACAGATGTTCCAATTAATCCTGGCAATTCAGGAGGCCCTTTGATTAACACAAAAGGCGAAATTGTGGGCATTAACAATTTCAAGGTTGGCGGCTTTGAAGGCTTGGGGTTTGCCATTTCATCGAATCATGTGAGAAGTGTTGTAAGTAAAATAATAAGTGATTACGAAGCAAAGCAGAAACAATAGATTAAATAAGTCAAAGTAGTTACTATAATATAGAAATTTCAATTAAAAATGGAGATAAAAAATTAGCAAAAAAGGTTTTGAAGTGGGGTAGTGGAGCAATTGTAGGATTATATGCTTTAGCATATTTGGAATTTACTGCACTTGCTATGTATGACTCTTATAAAAGATATGGACATCCAACACAACAAGAACAAGCCCAAGCTTTAATTGTCAAGAGATACAAAGTTAGAATTAATGGAAAAGAAAAAAATTTTACTTTGGTGGGAGAAGCCCATTATTATAACCAAAAAGAACATGAACTAGGGAAAAAGCTTGTTGATGAGCATCAACATTTTGCTTATGAAGGTGGCAAACAAAGCAATCAATCTTTAGGAAATCTTGTTTACCAAGAAGCTTTTGAATTTCTAATGAAAATCCCTATTTTTTATACGAAATTAGGTACAGGAAGATTTTATGATAATATTCTTTTAATAGCAAAACAAAGAGGTCATAAAGTTCAAAGATTGGAAAATTCTTACAAACCATTCGATAATTTGCCTCTTGAAAGAAAATTAGAACTTTTAAGGATTGCTGCTTACGGTGCACTAGTTGGTCCTCTTTTATACCATCAGGCAAGACTTTTAGAGCCTATGTTAGCTGAACTTTCTGAAAGCGAGTTAGAAAATCTTATTAAGTGGACGGATCCTGTTCTTCATAAACATTTAGTCGAAGAAAGAAATAAAATAATGTCTAGGGAGATAGCAGGTATCTTAAAACAAGACACAATTGATAAACTCTTAGCTGGGGTAGGCAAAGGACATTTGGATGATATTATAAGGGACTTATCTCAACAAATTGAATTAATTGAGATAAAATAATTTTTCTGCCCTACTAAACCAAAACCTTTTTATATAAGTTATACTTTTTTGTATAATTAGTTATATTTTAAAGGTGATACGTATGGTAATGACTGAAACAAAAATTAAGCAATGGGGCAACTCGCTAGGGTTAATAATTCCTAAAGAGATAGTGAAGCTAGAAGATTTAAATGAGGGAGATACTGTAAAATTAGAAATTTCAAAGGAAAAAAGAATAGATGCTTTTGGTATGTTCAAAGGAGCACCCCCTTTCGCTAAAGAAGACAAAGGCGATAGTGATTTCTGATGATATACATAGTTGATGCCTATGCTTGGGTAGAATATTCTATTGGCTCCGAAAGTGGCTTGATATTAAAAAAGCTACTCAATAATAAAAATAATAAATTCGTAACAATGGAATGCACAATTAGTGAATTAAAAACTTATTGCTTAAGGACTAATAAGGACTTCAGCCGAATGTATATTGTTTTAAAAAGAAATTCTATTATTTTACCTGTATTAACAAACAATTGGTTAGAGGCTGCAGAAGTAAGACATGAAATAAGAAAAAAAATTAAGGACTTTGGATTAATTGACTCTATTCTAGTGGCAAAACAAAACGAGCTCAAATGCTGGGTTGTAAGTGGTGACACTCATTTTGAAAATTTAAAAAACATTGTTTATATCGGCAATTAAGCAGAATCAATAACATCGAAAATCAGTGAAATGCGAGTGAGTTCACTCGCTCACAACTGTCTGATTTTCGGGGTTTTCGGAAATTTATATTTCCGCAAAGTTTAAATATTAACTATTATAAAAATAAATTAGAAGATGAAAATAAAAGAGGTGAAGATAGGTAAATCTCCGCAATGGTTTTATTACATCTCCATACTGGCTGCATTCTTATTTACAATGTACATATCAATTTATTCTACTATACATTTTGAGAGCATAAGGTACATGAACATAGTTGTAATTTTTTTATTTATAACAGTTGTTTCGTTCTTTTTGGTTTCGGGGGTTTATTTTCATACCGAAAAAATGGGTTATCACACTTTAGCTACTTTATTGTTTTTTGCAGGAATGGTGAGCCTTGTTGTTTATGCGTACAAGGCAGTGGATGCCTCTGATATAGTAAGGTACTCAATCATCTATACAATCGTTGTAGTTGGCATTTCATTGTTCATTTTATTGCCAAAGAAAAAACCCATTGCAAAAGCATCAAAGAAAAACAACAAAAAGCCCTTATGAAGAAATTTACAACAAAAGCTGCGATTTTTTTAATTTTGGCAGTAATAGGGGCAGTAATTGCAGTATACTCAATTAAGATAAAGAATTACACATTGCTGGCTGTCGCAATTTTGTTTGCTGCTGTAAGCGCTGACAACATATTTTGCAGTTTAAAAGGCTAATAAAATGGAAGGCTTGCTTGAAGCATTTATTGCATTGTTTGTGATAATGGATCCTATAGGAAATCTTACATTATTTATCAATTTAACAAAGGGTATGCCCTTAAAGGAAATAAAAAGGAATATTGACAGGTCTGTTTTTGTTGCTGGAGTCCTGCTTTTCATTTTCCTGTTCTTTGGACTGCAGGTATTTGATTTATTTGGAATAGACCTGGATAGTTTTCAGATTGCAGGCGGCATTGTTTTGTTGATAATGGGCATATTGTACGTTTTTGGCGCATCTCTTAAGTATGTGAAATCGCATGGGTTTGACTTAAGCGTCCCTGTTGGAACGCCGCTGCTTACAGGACCGGGGGTTATTACTATAACTATAATCCTAGTTAAAGAAAGGGGCATTTTAGTGACAGTTATTGCAGCATTTTTGACTTTGCTGGCAACATGGATTATTTTAATGTACTCTTCAAAGCTATACAAGATCTTAGGGGCGCACTGGACTGATGTAATATCAAGAGTCATGGGCATTATATTGGCGGCAATTGCTATCAAATTCATAACAGGAGGAGTTTTAAATATTATTGCGCCCTTGATTTGATTTCTAAAATTCATCATCTTTTTAAAGATTTATTTTATACTTATCTTTTTGGGGCTGTAGTATAGCTTGGTAGAATTGGCCCTTGGGGACAACCTTTTTGCGTTCGCAAATCTTGTCCGATATGGGTCCGACCGGGGTTCGAATCCTCGCAGCCCCATATATCCAACGAAACAACGAAAGTTTTAAATAAAGCATAAGGCAGTATTTTTTTTTAATGCCGCAAGCAATACAAACGCAGGACTTACCCAGATTCATTGATGACGTTTGTAATGATAAAACTTTGAAAGGAGTAGGAGTCGGACACCCATATGCTGGAAATCTGTGTACAATAAGTGCCTATTCTGCATCTGAACCGAAGACCTTTGATGAAGTGCCGCTGGTTACATTATGGAGAGAACCCTGCATCGGTGCATATTCTATTTTTTTTGCATCTGACTCAGGCGGGATCTATAGGCACAAGTGAACAACTAAAGTTCATGCTTGGAAGAATAAATTATCATCTAAGTAAATATGCAATTGAAGTTTCACCTTGTCAAAGATAAAGTTTAACCTACCTCAATATTCTCTTCTTTTATCGTATTAAGAATAAGTTTTGTCTCTGTTCTTTCAACAAAATCATAAGTCTGCAATTTTTTTAAGAAATTATCCATCTGCCTTCTTGTTGGAAATCTTGCAAGTACAACAGCGTCAAATGCGCCTGTTATATCATAAACGGCAAAAACATTTGGATGCATAGCAATCTTTCTCTCAACCTCAAATAATTTTCCTTTAGAAATCCTGATTTCAATAATTACTTCAACATCGTAGCCTATTTTTTCATAGTCAAGCTTTGTTGTGTATTTTTTTATTATACCTTCTTTTTCAAGTTTTTTAATATGGTGCATCACTGTTGCAACAGAAACGTCTGCTTTTTTTGCTATCCGCCTCAAAGAAAGCCTTGAATTATCAACTATAATGTTCAATATTTTTTTATCTGTTTGTTCTAACTGCATTTTACGTTTGTTTAATTTGTGTTCAATTTATAACAAATTTTTAAACATATATTTAAATTTATTGGTTTTTATATGATTTTTATTTAATAAAACTATAAAAAATTATATATATGTCTAATTCATACATTTATTAATAAGGCAATCAAAGGAGGTGGATATTAATGACCATGGGAAGTATGTCGCCTATAGCTCTATCAGGAACAAAGCGTCTAGTTGAGATGGCGTCAACACTCTGTTCTAAAGTTTTAGAGGACAGAACACCAAAAGCAGCAAGAGAGTACATTGGCTTGATTGCTGAATTAGTGCCAGCCATTTATACTCCTCGCCAAGGGGAATTGGAAACGGCCTTAGATTTAGTTGAAAAAGACCTGTTAGAAGCAGAACTCGGTCCAAAACAAGCGATACTAAATTATGTGTTTTGGATAGCGATAGCCAAACAGTATGGTTTAGCTGACAGAGTCAGTTTGTACAACCATGAAATTGCTGAATTAAACGGCTCGGGAAGAGGATAAAACTTTAGCTTTTTTAAGCAAATTAATATAACTAAGCTGAAATTTCAATCTACACAATCTTTTTAAATCCCCTTCCAACACTTTTTCTTATGAAAAAAGTCATGTGCGCAGGCACGTTTGATGTAATACATCCTGGACATTTATACTATCTTTCTGAAGCGAAAAAATATGGAGATAGACTGATTGTTGTAGTTGCAAGAGATGACACATCGCAATCTTTCAAAGGCAAAAAACCTGTCCATGATGAAAAGGCAAGAGTAGAAGCAGTAAGAACGCTAAAAATTGTTGACGAAGCTGTATTGGGCAATAAAGGAAATATTTTTGATATAATTGAAAAAATAAAGCCAGATGTAATCTGCCTGGGATATGACCAAAAAATTCAAAAAGAGGAGCTGGAAAACGAGTTGAGCAAAAGGGGCATTACTGCAGAAGTCATAAGAATGGGGCCTTACATGCAGCATATTTATAAAAGTTCAATATTAAGAAGATAAAATTTTTATTATTATTTTTATAATTTTAAAAAGTTCGCCTAATCATCACGATTTTACACTCGAAAATGGGGTTTCTCTTCCCAGCTTCGCATAATGCATATGCATTATGCAAACTTTTACCGAGAAAGAACCGATATTTTTATATATAAGGACCGCTATTGTTCTTATTAAAATGGAAACAGTGACTATTCCAAAAGAAGAATACGAAAGACTTAAGAAATTAGAGCAACTTGATTTTGATTTAATAAGGCAATTTGCTAGTTCTCTAGAGGATTTAAAGCAGGGCAGATTTAAGAGACTTGCTTAGCAATATCTTCTGCAACTTTTCTGTATTCAGCAAATTGTGATATTATATGGTCTATAGTTGCTTGTTGATCTTTTTTACCACTCGTAGCAACAAGTAGAACTAAATTTAAGTCTTCATAGATGAGATAATATACTCTCTTTTCTTTTATTCGCTTTTCTCTCAAGAAAGGATATCTCAATTGCTGACCAACAAATGGATTTTCTGCAAGCTGTTTCGGAATTTTTTCTGCTATTGCAATTTCAGGATTTGACCATTTGCTAATTTCTTTCAGGTACGTATCAGTTCCGATTACTTTAAACATTTTCATAATGTTAGTCCAATTCTTTATAAACTTTCTCGGTAAATTACTTGGGTTTTTGCGGTAAATATCACGAAACCTTTTTATCTTACTATGAATATTAATCAATTGTGCCAGAACAAAAATCCTTTTGGAAGAGGTACGAGTTCATTATTATTGCAATAGTCACTTTGTTATTCATATACATCGTTGTTGTAACCAATCAAAAAATAAATTTTTTTCTTGGCAACGAGCTGATTGTTTACTTAATGCCTAATCAGCAGTCCTTTAGCATGCATTACGGCGAATTAAGCAAGGCTAAATTTGATGTATCAATAGACAATGTTGCATACTGCAAGGCTTTGTGCTCTTATTCTTTCAACGACAGAAGCACAAACGAGGTTATTGACAAAGGGGATTTTGAAATTCAAAAAGAGCAGCACTTCACAAAAGAATATGACTTAAGCGTCAAAAGGCTTGGAAGCGGGCAGGACATCTACAGCTTTGATGCAAGCTGCCGCAGCATACGCTCATTTTTGTGCCTCACAAAAAGCCCTGAAAAATCAAGGTCTTCCCTTATCACGGTAAACTATGACCTTACTGAAACCGAGAAAGAGCTGAAAAAAATATTGAAGCAAAATGTCACGAAATTGCTTGAGTTATTAAGCGATGTTGATGTGCTGCATCAGCAATTAAATCAAAAATATTTTGAGCTAAGCTTTAAGGTTAACCTTAAAAATTTGACAAAAGGGAAGATAGATGCAGATGACCTGTACGACAAAACAAGAATTTCAATAGAGAACTTAAGAAGCCTGTGGTCAGTTGAAAATTACATTGAACTAAACCAGTTATTCAACGAAAGTCTTTTTGAAACATCATACAGCATCAAAAAATTCATTGGCGATTTGGGCAAAAAGATTGATGACGTTGTTGCTCTGCATAATGGATTATTATTTAAATTAAAAATTTTAAGTGAGGATTTAAATGATTTGAGCAATTTTGTAGATTTATTGGGGGATAATGGAATGTCAAATAATCTTATTTATGTTGCAGATAATTTCAATAAAATCTCTTCATCTATGGCAAATAATACATTCGAAAATTATGATGAGATTGCTGAAGGAATTGACAATATTACAAAACAGCAAAATTCAATAAAAGAAAAGACAGAAATTTCATCAACTGAGCTATTTTTTAGTTTAGAATATCACTTAAAATATGAAAATGACTTGTTGTGCAGCTTGAAACAGGATTGCAATGAGAATATTTCAATTCTAAATGGAATAAAAAATACTGAGAGAGTTATTGAAGATTATCCAAAATCTGTTGATTTAATGCAAAATTGCGATTCATTGACAGGATTAAACAATAAATATTCAATAATCAGGAATGAGGCATCAATCATTATTGCAGATAAAAACATAAGCTTTCCATCAGATAACTACTTTTTAGAATTAGCTGGCAATTTCAAGGATAATGAAATTAGAAAAATCAATAATTCTTACTTTGATGCATTTGAGAATATAAAGCTAGAGAACAAAACAAATCTTGAAGTTATAAAAATTGCCGATGAGATATTACCAAAAAGTAAGGCAGAATTAATTCAATTGGATTACAATCAATCTGTAAACCTTTCGTTATATTTACTATCAAAAATAAAACCATCTGATAAAGCATCGCAATTAATAGATAAATGCCAAAAAATTGAAAAGCCGTCAATTGCTAATTTCAATTTTGAGCCTATAAGCGCAAATATAACATATAAAATTTTTTCAAAAATAGATACTATCTTGTCTGATAATCCGCCTATCTGCTGCGTTTTCAATGAGTGCAAGCCGTGCTGCAGGGATGACTCATGCAAAAATGACCCAAAAACCTTTCCCATAATTTTCTTGCACGGGCATTCCTTGGCAAAGGGCAATTCTCCTGAATTCTCTTTGGACTCCTTCAATAAGCTGCAGTCAAAATTGCAGGATGATGGCTACTTAAATTCAGGCATAGTCTCTTTATACTCAAAAAATGAGCCGTTGCAGCAGGGCATATGGGGCTTGTCAGGCAAGCCTGTAACAGTAAAAGCAAGCTACTACTATGACGCTTTCAGAAAAGAAGACAAGTACATTGTTGTTCCAACCAAGAGCGAAAACATAGACACCTATGCCTTGAGGATAAGGGATTTGATTGAGATAGTAAAACAAAGGACTAACAAGCCCAAAGTGAATATTATAGCCCATTCAATGGGTGGGTTAGTAGCAAGAAGGTACATGCAGATTTTTGGCGATGACGATATTGATAAGTTGGTGATGCTAGCAACCCCAAACAATGGAATTGCTGGCGCAATAAGCGATTACTGCGGATTAATTGGAGAGAACAGGGAATGCCGGGATATGCATGAAAACAGCCTGTTTATCAATAAATTAAACGACCCATTAAAGCAGCCTGCTAAGGTTAAGCTTTATGCGATAATTGGCCAGGGCTGCCAAATGAAATTCGGCAATGGAGATGGAATTGTTTTAACTGAAAATGCAAAATTGAAGGATGCAAGTCTATATTTTGTAAATGGCACTTGCGGCGGATTGTTTGGAGGGTCTTTGCACACAGAAATTCTTAATATTGAACAATATCCGGAGACTTATAGCATAATAAAGGGCATATTAAGGGAATGATTATTTCTCATTCTTCAAATAAATAGTCCTTGTTGGGAATGGAATGCCAATGCCTGCTTTTCTCAAAGCATTATAGATTTCTTCTGTCGCTAAAGATTTAGTGTCAAACTTTATGTCAAAATTCTCCACCCAGAACAATGCCTTGAATTTAAGCGCAGAATCACCCATTTCCATCATCATAACCTTTGGAGCAGGATCTTTAAGCACAACAGGAATTTTTGATATTGCGTCAAGAATGACTTTGTTTACCTTTGATGTGTCAGAGCCGTACTCTACGCCAAACTCAATAACAACTCTAACAGAAGGATTTGGCTGATAAAAGTTAAGTATTCTTGAATCTGCCAATTTTCCATTTGGGATTGTTACTAATTCACCGTCCCAAGTTAATATCTTTGTGCTTCTCAAGCCAACATCCATAACAGTGCCCATTGTATCATTGTCAAGCCTTATTTTATCACCAACCTTTACGCTCTTGTCCAAAAGCAACGATATTCCGCCAAAGATGTTGCCTAACGAGTTTTGAAGAGCAAACGCTATTGCTATTCCAGCAATGCCTAGGCTTGCCAGCAAAGGCCCAATCTGAATGCCCCAAATTGGAAGTACGAACAACAATCCGGTAATCGCAATAAAAATTCTAGAAAATCTATGTGATATTCTAATGATTTCCTCGTCTATTGGCGCCTTTGTTTTTTCCGCTACCCTCCTTCCCCAGTTATCTATAATAATATCAAAAACAGCGATTACTACATATATAATTATAATAATAATTAAAGAGGCAAGCGTATGTTCAACTATGTCTAAAATATTCTGTTTTATTCCAAGAGGCAAAAACGCTAGCCTTAAACCAATGAGAATTAATATTAATGATATAGGCTTGTTGGTTTTCTTCACGAGTAGATCATCAATGTCTGTTTTGGTTTTTCTAGTTAATTTAAGAACCACGTTTCTTGACACAATAACAACTAATTGGGATATTATGTAGAAAACAATCAGTATGATTAAAGAATATGCATACTTATTTTGCTGAAGAACTGAAAGATATTCGATAAATGACATTTTAAAATTGAAAAATTATTTCTTCTCTATAAGCTGTATTGTGCAGGAGCATGGAAGCTTTTTTGAGGCTCTTTCCAAAGCTTGTTTTGCAACCCCGATATTCTGCTTGTCGACACTGACTTGGAAGATTGTCTGGCCTTTTTTTATTCTTGCAGCAACTCCCATTGGCTTGCCAAATGAATGCGCCATGCCTGAGCTAAACCTGTCAGCACCAGCGCCAGATGCAAGCGCATGCTCCCTCAATACATGGTATGGATATACTTTAACTTTGAGGTGAAACCCGTTTAATCCAAGATAAGTTTCAAGCAGTTTATTTGATGTTTGACGGGCGCTTTCCAGGGCATTGTCCCTTATTTGAAGGTCAGATTTTGACAACAGATTTAGCGTGCAGCCAAATTCCTTGTTTGCTCCTATGTCAAACCGTACAACCTTTACATTAGGGGTCATTCTAATGTAGGATTTTGCCTTGAACTTTGATGTTCTCGTATAAGGCCTTTTAAGATTCCTGTAAGATGTGAACGTCCTTAATCTTGCCATGTTAATATGAAATTTTAGGTTATTTTTAAATCTTTGCTGTTTAAACTTCAGTTTTAGAAAACTTCAGTTTTAGAAAACCTCAGTTTTAGAAAACTTTATAAAGTAGTATCATAAATGAAATAAATTATCGCATTATTTGCTGGGAAAAGAGGTGTACGAATGTTTAATAAAAAAGCTTCTTTAGAAATTTCAATACAGGCTGTTGTCATAGTTGTTCTTGCAATGACTCTTCTTGGTTTAGGATTAGGGTTTATAAGGGGAATGTTTAAGAATATAAGCAGCACAACAGAAGATGTTACAGAGCAAGTTAGGCAGCGGGTTCTTGATGACCTCATTTCAAGTGATAAAAAAGTATCTTTTCCTAAAACTGATGTAACAATAGACAAAGGAGGCTCAACAGTCCTGACCGTTGGCATAAGAAACAAAAAAGACACTCCATTGCATTATAAAATGAGGTTTACTCCCATATCTAGCCCTGACGGAACTCCTTTCAGCATTAACAATCCATCTTGGTTCCAGTTTGCTGAAACACAAGTGTACACATTGTCATCTGCTGACTCAGAGGTAAGGAACATAAGGTTAAGCATCCCCACAAGAGTTCTGTCTGGCTCGTACTTTTTGACATTTGATGTTATTGACGATGATTTGCCTCCTCCAAATAATGTTTATGTGCAAAAAGACTTTTTTATTGTTGTAAAAGGATAGAACAATGAAACCGACAAAATCAAAGACGTCGAGAATCAAAGATTCTCGGGTTGTCCAAGACAAAGTCTCGGCAATTTTGTGGTCCAGAAAATCAGTCGAATGTGAGCGAGTTCGCGAGCTCACTCGCATCTCACTGGATTTTCTTGGAATTAAAAATTTTCAAGATTTAAATTTTGGAGAAATTTAAAATGAGGAAAATGAAAAGAAGGTTGTCTGAACAGCAGGAATTTGAAATCATGAAGCTTGTATTGGACAAGTTTCTGTGGCTGGGCTTTGGCATAATGGCATATGGGCTGTATTTGATGTCAAACTCAGCAACGCAACTTGGTTTGTCATGGATGATTGCAGGCGCTGTTGTTTTATTCATATTCACATGGATCATTATTAAGGAATACGAGATTATAAGGTAAGATAATTCCAGATTTTTTATTTCAAATTTTTCTTTTATTGCTTTTTTCGTAATACTTTAGTATCCTGAAGGGATATATTAATCCGTTCGCTTCGCTAACAAAATTTACACTCGGCAAAAATTGTCTTGCCACTAATTTTTGCCTCGAATTTATTCAATAATTAATGAATAAATAGGCTTGGCTTTTTTTAGTGGCAGACAAAAAAAGCCGAGCACAATATTTTTTTGTGCGAAGCACGGATTTAAAAATTTACTTCATAAAGCTAAATAATTACCTTTTTTCACAAGCTTTATATATAAGCAGCAAAATAGGAGCAATAGGCATGAACCACGATGAGCCAAAATTTGAAAAAAAGCTTAGAAAGTTTTCTGTTGTTAAGCAATGCCCAAGATGCAAACAATTGGCATTATCTTATGAAAATAATAGAATATGCTGCTCAAATTGCGGCTACGAAGAGGGTATCCCAACAATAAGGTGATTTTATGGCTTTTAATTTTAAAGATCAGAGAGTTGGCGTCTTTGTTGATGTGCAGAACATGTATTATTCTGCAAAAAATTTGTACAATGCAAAGGTTAATTTTGCCCAGATTCTTAAAGCTGCTGTCAAGGACAGGAGTTTGATAAGGGCTATAGCCTATGTCATAAAAGCGGATGTAAAAGAGGAGCAGAATTTTTTTGATGCACTTGAAAAGATTGGGTTTGAGGTTAAGGCAAAAGACCTGCAGATTTTTGCAGGCGGTGCAAAAAAGGGCGACTGGGACATCGGATTGGCGATGGACACAATCGAGCTTGCTCCTAAGCTTGACACGATTGTGATAGTAAGCGGGGATGGTGATTATGTTCCGCTGCTGAATCACTTGAGGCATGCGCTAGGCTGCAGGATAGAAGTAATAGCGTTTGGAAAATCAAGCTCGTCTTTGCTGAGAGAAGAATGCGACTCTTTCATAGACATGGATTTAGACAAAAGAAGGTATTTGATTTACAGGTAGAAGAACAAAAACTAAAAATTTAAATAATAAGCATGAATGTCATATTAAAAATGCTCGACCTTACAAAGGATACCTTCGAGAGAGAAGTTCTGCAAAATAAAATGCCGGTGCTGGTTGATTTCTGGGCGCCATGGTGCGGGCCGTGCAGAATTGTCAGCCCTGCGCTTGAAAAATTATCGAATGAGTACCTTAATAAACTCAAATTTACAAAATTGAATGTTGACGACAATCAGGAAATTGCAGCCCAATTCGATGTTAGGGGCATACCCTGCATGATTATTTTTAATAAAGGCAACGAGCTGGACAGGGTTGTTGGAGCCTATCCTGAAGCAGAGTTGAGAAAAAAAATAGACCTGATATTAGCGAAAGCCTAATTGTAATTACTTTTTAGTGGTTAAAAATCGAAAGATTTAAAAAGGGCAAGAGGTACGAAAATGAAGCAATTAAACCCGTTTTTTGAGCTGGATGAAATAGCGCCGGACTTTGAATTTGAAGCCATAGTGCTGGAAAAAAACAGCAGGGAAGCGGATTTGCTGATCAGGAAAGGGCATAAGATTAAAAAATCCGTTTGGAATGGTTTGATTGCATCTTAATACAACACGCTATAAAATTTCAATGAAAAATAAAATCAACATCCTAAAAAATCTAAAGGATTTTTGGGAACTTCAAAATTAAAAATTTTGAAGTAAAACGAGAGCGACCTTTGGAAGTAAGCACTAAGAAAGTAACCCGCTTTTAATGTTTTAATAAATTTATAGGCGAGGCTGAGTGAGTTGCGTGCGAGAACGCTCGCACGCTCGCGTTCAACTCAATGGCAGGAAAACGAAGCCGAGCACAAAATATTGTTGCCGAAGGCAACGGATTTAATTAAAAAAGAATAAAAAATATAATTATAAAAATGTACAAGATAAAGTTATGGGACGAGGACAAGTGGAACATTCATTCAAGCAGCTATAATTCTTCAAAATACAGCAGCACGCTCTCCGATGGAAAAAAAAATGATAGAAAATACAATGAGCAAAAATATGGCCAAAAAGAAAAGGATATTTCTTCTGATTACATAAAGAAGCAGGATGAAAAGGAAAAGGACGATAAAGACAAAACAAGTATTTTCGAAGATTTGGAAGAAGGAAAAAATGAAAAACCGGAAATGAAGGAAGACGAGGTTACGTTCATGGCAGCAAAGCAGGTATTTAATGAAAAAAGATATGAAATAAAAAAGGCTGAAAGAAAGAAGGATATTGACTCTATTGAAGATGCCATTAAAAAAGCCATTGAAGAGGAAAAGAAGGTTATTGTAATGGACAATTAATGTGACATGAAATTTCTCACAATATCAAAATTTTTACTGATTATTATTCTGCCCTTCATACTCTTCCTTCTTGTTTTGAATTTTGTTGGATTCGACAACTCTTTTTATTATCAAAAATTTTTAGAATACGGGGTGCAGAAGGACATTCCCGAAGCAGCACAGCTTCATGAAAAAGTAATAAATTTTATAACAGGTAAAAGCAATGAAATTCCAAGCGAGTTTAACGAAAGGGAGGGGCAGCATCTGGCTGATGTGAGAGAAATAGTGAGAATTTCAACTGCAATAATGTATATTTTTATTATTTTATTTGTGCTGTTGATGATTGCTTCAGTATTTGTATTAAAGGTTAATATTTATATAATAAATTTTGTAGGCAAAATTTTTGTTTTTGGCGGTATTTTAACAATAATTCTTGCAGCAATTTTATTTTTTTTCATAAACTCGGGTTTTTCATCAACTTTTGAATCATTCCATATGTTATTTTTTAAAAAAAATACTTACACATTTGATCCTTTGAAGGAGATCATAGTAAGGCTTTACCCTGAGCAGCTGTTTATGGACTTGGGAGCAAAAATATCGAAATGGGTCATTTTAGGGTCTGCTGCGGTCATAATCACAGGCATTTTTTTAATATTGAAGCCAAAAGCAAAAAGAATAAAAACAAATAAAAAACCACATTCAAATTAAGATGAAAAAACTAATTGCAGCAAACTGGAAGATGAATAAGACTGTTAAAGAATCAATATCATTCGTCAAGGAATTTGAAAAAATAGTTAATGAAAAGGATGTTGATATTGTAATTTGCCCAGCGTTTACATCTTTAAATGTCGTAGCTAATGAAATAAAAAATAGCAGCATAAAGCTAGGAGCTCAAAACATGCATTTTGAAGACTCTGGAGCTTACACTGGCGAAATCTCTGCTTTAATGCTTAAAGAAATAGGATGCGAATATGTTATTTTGGGGCATTCAGAAAGAAGGGAAATTTTTAATGAGGATGATTTTTTGATAAACAAAAAGGTTATTGCTGCCCTTAAAAATAATTTAAAGCCGATTTTGTGCGTTGGCGAGAATATGGGGCAAAGAAAAAACGGAAAAACAAGAGAAATTATTCAAAATCAATTAAAAAATTGCCTCGGGAACATTGATAAAAATCAAATATTAAAAATCAATGTTGCATATGAGCCCATCTGGGCTATAAGCAAGGGCAACCCAAACCACAAGGCTGCAACTGCTGAAGATGCTGAAGAAGGCCATAAGTTTATAAGAAGCGTTGTTGAAAAGATGTTTGGCAAAAATATTTCAAAAAATATAAGAATTATTTACGGCGGCTCAATGAAGCCTGAAAATGCAAAAGAATTGTTGGGAATGCCAAACATTGATGGCGGCTTGGTTGGAAATGCCTCATTGAATGCTAAAAACTTTGCTGAGATTGTGCAGAGTGCTAAATAATAAATAATGAATAATGAGATATCTCAATCCGTTGCACTAAAAAATGCGTGGCATGCGGGTGAGCGAAGAGAACTCGCTCACAAGTCGGGCATTTTTGGTGTCCAAAAAATTCCTACGGAATTTTTTAGGACTTCGCAACAACATTTACACTCGGCGAAAAATTGCCTGCCACTAATTTTTCGCCTCGAATACATTGTAATAATGTATAGGCGAGGCGTTACGATATGGAAGAAAAGTAACGCCGAGCACTAAAATATGCCGAAGGCGGATTGAAAGGTTATAAATTAAATTTCTAAAAATCGATCAAGGCACATCAACATACAATTTCTGCACGTTTGAATAGGGTTTGCCGTCTGCAGTCTGTATCCTGACATCAAAAATATAAGCGCCTGAAACAATATCTGCGGGAACCTGCACGCCAATGCCAAGGTTCTTCTCCTCATTTTTTTCTATAAATACGCTTCTGGCTTTTGGATTCCATAACAAGTCGTCGCTTTCAATTGGCTGATTGCTTATTGTATAGCCGGAAGGGCTTGGCCTTGCAACAGTTATGTCAAAGCTCTGGCCTTCAAGTATATTCACAATTTTCAATCCGAAAACGTCAAACTTTGTTCTGCGAATTGTTTTGCGGTCAATTCCAACGCAAACTCTGTCAGAGCCTTCGCAGACAAGGTCGCCTATTCTTTCGTCAAGCTCGCTTGTTGTGATTTCCTGCAATTCTGTTGCCTGGGAAGAAAGCTTTTGTATGAACCTTACGCCAAAGCCGAATATTATTATTGAGATTATAAGTATAACGATAAAGTTAAGCGATAATTCTATTGCCTTTTTGCTAAGCATTTTAGCTGCTTCTAAAAAAGAAAACTGGCTTTACAGGCGCTGTAAATGTTTCCCTTTTTGTTTCATTATTGTATATATTTGTTCCATTAGTTGTTTTGCCGCTTAGCACCTGCCTTGTATAAGTGTAATCAATGCTGTACCTCAACGAGCCTTGCTCTTCAATCTCTTGCGGTTTGTAATTCAAAGTCAATGGCGCATTAATTGTTGAATAGTCGCCTATCCCGTTAAGGACGCTGTCCAGGTCTTTCTCAGCAATTAACAGCTCTGCTCTTGCGTATTCGCTGCTGTAAAGCAGCTTTACCTTGGTCAGCTTTAGAGGCAGTACAACATCCTTGCTGACATCATCCAAGGTTATCTTGAATTCAAAGCTATCTCTGGCAAGATTAAAAGGCTTGTTATATTTTATAACAGAGCTTGCTTTTAAAAAACCCAGATTTATTGGGTCTAAAAAGTTTAGTGGGGCAACATTGCTTTTTTCCACTCCTAAAACGCATTGTTCATCAACATTGCAGTAATAGCTAGCATAATTTGTATCTTGTGTTCTTGAGCCTATCCTTATCTGGCCTTTTCCCTGGCATTTTCCATAATCTTGCGGGCAAGTGCACTGGTTGCCTGGCTTTCCATTCTCTGTGCTTTCATTGATTCGGTTGCCGCAGCAGTTTCTCTGCAGATTATAAACACATTTTTTGTCCTCGCATTTTGACAAGAAGCAAGTCCTTGAGCTGCAATCGGAGCTTGTTCTGCACTCTGGCTTTGCGCAGCTGCTTATGATTATCAAAGTAGCTGCAAATATTATAAGCAATAGAATGTGGCTTTTATTTATTTTAATCATTCTCTTTTATTTATTTCTTTATTAAACTTATATAAATATGTTGTGGAAATGTTTATATAGACTAAAATTAATATAAAAACTTAGAGGTGATAGTGATGTTATGCAACTGCAACTATGACAAGGCTAAGCTTCTTTATAAAATTATGAAAATTGCCGCATTTATTGAGAAGCATGCGATTAAGGACGCAGAAAGGGATAACCATCCATTGTGCGCAGAAGAGTACAATGAATTAAAGCAGGACTTAGAAAGGCATGTTGAAAAATTAAGGTTGGCTGTTGAAGGGCTGTCCAGAGAAGGAAAATTCGGGTAAAAAACGAGTTAATAAAGATTAGTAACTTCAATCCGTTGCTTCGCAACAAATTCTACACTCGGCAAAAATTCTTCTGCCATTGAATTTTTGCCTCGATTTATCTCACGAGCCTCACAACTCACTGGCAGGAAGCGAAAGCCGAGCACTAAAATGCGTCGCAGACAGATTAAGGTTATAAAATTGAAAAATACAAAACCTTTTCAGAAAACCTTTTAAATTGCTATTAAATCTTTTAATTCTATTGGGCCCATAGCTCAGGCTGGTTAGAGCGCCGAGTTCAAAAAGTATCTTTGAACACGCAAGTCTTATACGAGATTTTTGGTATCAAAGTAAAGAATCCAAGAATTCTCTAGGCCAGCCGGAGGTCTGGAGTTCAAATCTCCGTGGGCCCATTTTTCTTCAATATATCGTACTCTCAGAGAATAACATCGACATATTATTTATTAAAAAATATGGTTAACTTAATAGAAATTTAAGGTGCTGCATAATTTACTGCTGCATAAGCATCTACTCTGCCCCAACCATAGCTTGTGTCTTTGCCTGTCTTTCCTAAATCTTTTGCTGTATTGAACAATGCACTTTCTATTTGAGCTACTGTATATTCTGGATGAGCAAATTTGACTAATGCTACTGTTCCGCTTACCATTGGAGTTGCCATGCTTGTGCCGCTTGCTGTCTTATAAGAAGTTCCAAGCCAAGATGAATATATGTTAACGCCTGGAGCTGAGATATCAACTGCACTTCCTCTGCCTGAAAATCTTGCAATTTTGTCAGTGCTGTCAACTGCTCCGACAGTTGTTGAATAGCTTATGCACCCTGGAATTGAAACTCCTGCGCCTCCGCTGTTGCCTGCTGCCACAACCACAATTACATTTCTACCTCTTGAGTAATTAATTGCATTTGTCAAATCTGGCAAGACATTATCGCAGAATCCTTTGTAAGTGTAAGGTTGTGAAGTTCCAAGGCTCATGCTTATTGCATCTGCATTAAAGTCATCATTAGTACAAGTAGTTTCGCCTGTTGAATTGTCTGTGGTGCAGACATCGCCCGCAACCCCATCCTCACCATCTACTGCCCAATAAATTGACGCAACAACATCGCTAAAATAGCCTCCACCAGAAGAATCGAGAACCTTTCCTGCAATTATGCCTGTTAATGGTGCAACTCCCTTTGCTTTAGCATCAACTCCGTCTGCTGTTATTATACCGGCAACATGGCTTCCATGGCCATTATCATCAAATGGGTCATTGTCATCATTAACAAAATCCTTTCCGCCCAAATAACTTGAGTTTAATTCTGAATGATTATAGTTATAGCCAGAATCCAGCACAACAACCTTTCTTCCTGTTCCGTTATTTCCAGATGATTGCACTAAGTCCGCCCTTATTTGTTTATTAGCTCCCGAGTCCATGGCAAAAACCTGAATATCTTCCTGCAAACCTAGTGAAGAAGCAACATCTTTTGAACAAACTAATGCTTTTAATGTCCTTGCATCTCTCACCACTTTACAACCTTTTGCCACTGCATCTGCAACTTCTTTATCTGTATGAGCAATTGCCCTTGCTTTGCCATTGCCTTGGGCAGTGACTGCTAATCCAATTAGAATCAAAGTTAAAATTACAAGACATGTAAAAAAATAATGTTTTTGCATCTTCATTTTTATAATAGGTTTGTTTGCTCTATTTAAAAACTTTTCGGTTTTTGTTATTATATAGTAACGATAGCAAAAATCACTAAATTTAAAAACAAATCAATAAAACAAATAGCTATGCTCCCGTGGTGTAGAGAGCACATACTCGCACACTCCGGTCTGAAGAAAATCCACAATATGGGGTTGTTCTTTAGGGATAACCAATCATTTCGGATTTTCGATCCGAAGACCTGGGTTCAAAATGGTGAAAGAAATATCTTTTATCATGATTGTCCCGGCGGGAGCATTATTTTTCTTTTTGGCTTAATTTGGGAAAAAGTATTAAAATATGTTCAGCTCATTCTTTGTCATGAAAACAGAAAAAGCGACTTTTGCAGCAGGATGCTTCTGGGGAGTTGAAGAGACTTTTCGCAAGATAAAGGGAGTTGTAGATACAGCTGTCGGCTATACAGGTGGCACAATAAAAAACCCAACTTATGGGAATGTTTGCACTGATGAAACAGGACACGCAGAGGCTATTGAAGTAGAGTTCGACCCTTCAAAAGTATCATATGAAGAGCTTTTGGATGTTTTTTGGAAAAATCATAATCCAACAACCTTAAACATGCAGGACCCTGATGTTGGAACACAATACAGGTCAGCGATTTTCTACCACAATGAAAGCCAAAGAAAAACTGCAATTCCATCAAAGCAGAAGCTTGAAAAGTCAGGCAAGTACAATAAGCCGATTGTGACAAAGATACTTCCTGCTTCGACATTCTACAAGGCAGAGGAATACCCTCAAAGGTATTTGGAAAAGAGAGGATTGACACATTGTAACATTTAACCATTTCTTTATCAAAATCAAAGTAATCTCTTACTATTCTGGATAAATTTAAATATTTTAGAACACTACCAATCTTAATAATGGATAAAAGCATAAATTACATCACTATACAGCAACTAGTGGAAAGGTATCCAAACAGCCTTGATAGAAAAAATGTTTATTACATGAGGCAAGTCCCAGAAGGATACCTATTCGGTATGGAATTGACTCCTTACAAGTTTCTTATTGTTCCAGCGGAAATCTACGCAGCAATAGGCTCTCCAAAACCAGATCTTTTAATTAAAGCTTCAAAAATTGCAGAAAAATTAGGGTAATGCCTTTATCGTAAATGATTCGCAAACCAAATTCGTTCAACTATAAAATCTATAATCTTCTTAAAAAAGTCCCGAAAGGCAAGGTAACAACTTACAAAATTCTTGCTGAAGCGGCAGGAACAAAAGCTTACAGGACAGTCGGACAGGCAATGAGGTGTAATCCTTATGCGCCAATTGTGCCATGCCATCGCGTTGTTGACAGCAAAGGGCATTTGCACGGGTTTGCAAGCGGATTAAAAAAGAAGGCTGAATTATTGAGAAAAGAAGGGATTGAAATAAAGAATAAGAGAATTGTTAATTTTGAGAAAGTTTTGTTTGAATTCTAACTTTTAATAAGCAAACAAATAACTTTATTAAAACATAACCTTTTCTTTCTTGCATGAATTTACTGCCATTTGAAAAAATAGAAAGGGGGATTGTAACAAGAAAAGAAGCAGAAACAGACCCTAGCTTAGGCTGCAAACCAGAAGACAGGAAAACCGAAGAAATTGTAAGTTATGGCATTGTAAATATAGACAAGCCAAAAGGGCCAACTTCACATCAAGTCTCGGCATATGTTCAAAAAATTCTAAACATAAATAAAAGCGGCCATTCCGGAACTTTAGACCCGGCTGTCACTGGTGTTCTTCCAGTTGCATTAGGCAGGGCTACAAGGATTGTGCAGACTCTGCTCACAGCTGGCAAGGAGTATATAGCAATAATGCACCTTCACAAAAATGTTGAGGAAGAAAAATTAAAGGATACAATTAATAAATATTTTATCGGGAAAATACAGCAATTGCCCCCATTAAAAAGCTCTGTTAAAAGGCAGCTAAGAAGAAGAACTGTTTATTATCTTGACATTCTTGAAATTGACGGAAAAGATGTATTGTTTAAAGTAGGGACGGAGGCAGGAACTTACATAAGAAAGCTGATTCATGATGTTGGTAAAAAACTGGGAACAGGCGCTCATATGGCAGAATTGAGAAGAACAAAAGCAGGCCCGTTTGATGAATTCACTTTATTCACGCTGCATGAGCTGACTGATGCCTATTATTTCTGGAAAAAAGAAAGCAATGATAACTTTTTGAGAAAGGTTATACAACCAGTTGAGAATGGAGTAAAACATCTGCCTAAAGTGTGGGTTTTTGACACAACAGTTGAAAGCTTATGCCATGGTGTTGACTTGAAAGTGCCTGGGATAAGCAAATTAAATGATAATATAAGCAAAGAAGAAACTGTTGCAATTATGTCCTTAAAGGATGAGTTGGTTGCATTAGGAATTGCAAAGACGACATCAAAAGAGATGATTGGTGAAAAGGGAATTGCTGTCCAGACTGAAAAGGTGTTTATGCAGCCGGGAGGTTATAGAACACTGCATCAATAAAAGAGATGAGATTCCAAAGGAATATTTTCTAAAATCCCTAATCAATAGTTAACTTTAAATATCAGTTTATACATTCTGAAATTGATTTTAAAATGAAATCAGCGCTTGAATGTCCTTTATGCGGAACTGAATTGCAAGAAGAAGCGGACTATTGCCCGGAGTGCGGTGAAACGTTAGCTAAAAAATGATATTTAAAAAAGAAATGATGGTTATACATACATAATACGAGTTCTGAACTTTTTAGTGTGATTTCCATGGCAGAAGATGTTGTAAAAAAGAGCTTGAAATATTCGATATATGATGGCGCTGCTTTTGCAGTTATGGATGGCCTGACAGCCTCGTTTTTAACGCCTTTTGCTGTTGCATTGAATGCTTCTGTAAACCTTATTGCAGCCTTAACATATGTCCCGCAGCTAATAGGCGCTTTCATACAGCTTTTTACAGCAAAGATTGTTGAATTATTAAAGGATAGAAGAAAGATTCTTGTTGTAAGCTCTTTTATGCACGCTATTTTATGGATTCCATTATTGCTCATTCCTTATGCTACTCCAAGCCAAAAATACCTGCTTGTGGTTTATGTATCGCTGCAAGCAATATTCGTTCAATTAATGCAGCCTATTGGAAATTCTTTAATCGGCGACATAGTGCCAAAATATGAGCGGGGCAGGTTTTTTGGGCTTCGCAATCGTGTTGTAGGCGCAGCTTCGTTTATTGCCGCTTTAGCTGCAGGTTTGATATTAAATTATTTCTCGCCAAAAAACCCTTTTCTTGGATTTACAATCTTGTTTGTTATAGCATTTATTGCGAGAGTTCTTTCTGGAGTTTTTAAGGGAATGATGCACAATCCTATGCCTGATTTGGCTCATGAGGAAAAATTCTCGCTTTTTGATTTCGTGAAAAGGATGGACAAAACAAACTATGGACATTTTGTGATTTATGTTGTTTTGTTTAAGTTTGCAACTTATATAGCATCACCTTTCTTCGCTGTGTTTATGTTAAAAGATTTGGGTTTTACTTATCTGCAATTTACAATTATTATTGCTGCTGAATTGACAGCCAGTTTTATCGCAATGGGCGTCCTTGGCAAAATAATAGACGAGCGCGGCACGAAATTTGTCTTGTACATAAGCGGAATGCTTACTCCTATAATTCCATTTTTATGGCTGTTTTCCAGCAACTTTTATTATCTAATCATAGTTGAAATATTTTCAGGATTGTCATGGGCCGGCTTTAATTTAAGCTCGTCAAATTTCATCTTTGATGCTGTAAAGCCAGAAAACAGGGTCAGATGCATTGCTTACTATAAATTCTTTGAAGGCATGGCAATATTTGCAGGGGCTTTATTTGGAGGTTTCTTAATAAGTATATTGCCGGCATGGATTTTTATTTCAAGCATACCGTTTGTTTTTTTGATTTCGGGTGTTTTAAGATTAGTTACTTCCTTGCTGCTATTGCCAACACTTAAAGAAGCAAGGCTGATAGAGCTTGGTATTGGGCATTCTTTCTTCAAAAAGTACCTTACAATAAGGCCAAGCGAAGGGCTTGTTTTTGAAGTCATTGGAAAATACCGCAAGCACGAAGAGGAAAAACGACAGAAGAGAGAACAAAAGCCAATAAAACAAAAAACAAGCTCAAAAGAAAATGAAATTTATAATAAAAAACTGCTTAAATTCATAGATAAAAACATTTCACCCAAAAGAGAATATCATGAGATTACAGACATGCATGAGATTGAGCATATAACTGAGGAGATAGAGAAAGGAAAGGCCAGGAAATAGAAAAATATTTATTGTCCCAGATTAAAGATATTGTTTAGATGAAAAATGCCTTTAACTTCACTATACAGATGTTCTAGATGCAAAAGAGAATTCAATTTTGACAATATCAAGTATGATTCCAACAACAAGCTGATTTGTGTTGAATGCCTTGAGAAGCAGCAAAAAATAGAGAAGAAGGAGAAATTAAGCTTGGAAAAGGCTGAAGAAGGCGAAGAAATAAAGTTCATCTGCGTAAGCTGCCGCTTTAAATTCTCGGTTAAAAGGGGCTCGCCAAAGGCGGTAAAATGCCCTTATTGCGGCAAAACAAGATTAATGATAGTCAAGAGATACAAAGACGAGAATGATTTGATAAAGGATTCTATGGACCCCAGATTTGATTATTGAAAATAGAAATATTTATATATAAGTATCTATAGCTATCTATAGGTTAACCTATAGTGAGGTGATTAAATTGAAACTGACGAGCATACAACTTCATGAGGAAACTAAGAAAAGATTGGAAGAAAAGAAAACATATCCTAGAGAGAGTTACGACTCTGTAATTAAAAGGGTACTGGAAAGTGAAAATATACCATCAATGGAAGAAATGTTTAAAAAAGGGGATAAGATAAAAGAAAAGAAAAAATATACGACTAAAGAAATAATTGATTTAACCCATGATCTGGGGTTAAAAAGATGACAACTTTTATAGACGCTAATGTTATTGTCAAGGCTTTCTTCAATAACGTAGATAAAGAGAGATGTAGGAATATTTTGAGCGAAGAATTTGTAACAAACACGCTTTGCTTAGTAGAAGCTCAACATGCACTATCTATAATTAAAGATAACAAATCTTATGCCGCCAGTTGCATCAAATCCTTATTTAAAGGCAATGGCGTTATAGTGCAGTTAGACAAAAACTTATTATTTGATAGCTTTAAGCGCATAGAAAAATATAACCTTGACGCATTTGACATGGTTCATTACGTTACAGCTCTCCTTTATAATTGCTTTGAAATTGTTTCCTACGACAAAGATTTTGACAATTTGGAGATAAAAAGAGTTGAGCCTTGACGTGAAAATTTACCACTTTCTAATGAAATAATCTTCATTTTTAAATAACTTTATTATTTTCGATATAGAAGAAAATTAACTTTTTGCTTAAAAATGGATAGTATACCAGTATACAAAATAGTAATATTTATATACTAGTTCATATATTAGAACTACCCCCAATTTTAAAAATTGGCTTGATATACTTAAAAAAGTCTAAGTTGAGGTGAAAAGAATGGCAATGGATTTTGTTATTGAAAGTGCACTAAAACAACAAGTGGCACAAAACGATGATTTGCAAGTTGGCCATGCTAATATTAAGGTTATTGGCTGTGGCGGAGCTGGCAGCAATATGGTTAGCTGGCTTTACAGAAAGGGAATAAGAGGCGCTGAGATTCTTGCTTGCAACACTGACAAGCAGCATTTGGAGATTACAGAAGCTGACAAGAGGTTTTTAATTGGAAGAGAGCTGACAAGAGGCTTAGGATGCGGCGGCTTTCCTGACAAAGGAAGCAAGGCTGCTCAGGAAAACATACAAGAAATCAAGGAAGTTCTAAAAGGCTCTGACATGGTCTTCATATGCGCTGGAATGGGAGGGGGAACCGGAACAGGAGCAGCCCCAGTTGTTGCGCAAGTTGCAAAAGATTCAGGAGCTATTGTAATTGGAACAGTAACAATGCCATTTAAGATTGAAAGAGCAAGGATTGACAAGGCAGAATTTGGATTGCAGCAGCTTAGGCAAACTAGTGACACAGTTATTGTGATTGACAACAACAGGCTAGTTAACATTGCAGGCAACTTGCCAGTACAGCAAGCATTTGCAGTTGCAAATGAATTGGTATCAACAATGATAAGGGGCATTGTAGAGACAATAGCAGTTCCATCATTGGTCAACTTGGACTATGCTGATGTAAAGGCAATCATGCAAGATGGCGGTGTAGCAGCAATTGGTGTTGGCGTTTCTGATACAACAAATAGAGTGGAAGAAGCTGTAAAAGGAGCTTTAAGCAACCCATTGTTGGAAATAAGCTACAAAGGCGCAACTGGCGCTTTAATCCATGTTGAAGGGGGACCTGACATGACTCTTGATGAAGTAAACAGAATTGGCGAGCTAGTTACAGAGAGCCTTGACCAAGATGCTAATGTCATCTGGGGAGCAAGAGTCTCTGAGCAGATGAAAGGCAAGCTAGCTGTTATGACAATAATAACCGGAGTCAATTCGCCGTGGATACTTGGCAAGGCAGACAAAAAAACAAGAGTGATTGAAGCCAAGAGATTCAGCGACGAGCTGGGAATTGATTACTTTACGGATTAGATTTTTTTTATTTTAATTTTAATTATTTAATGTTGGGAAAAAGGTGATTACAAATGTCAGTTGATGAAGATAAAATAGTAAGGAAAATGGTGTCTGAGATAGCAGATTCTAATGAGAAATTCATGAGCCATTCACAAGATATAGAGAACTTCAAAAGAATTGTTCCTGTTCTTCTTGAGAAAGGTATTGATAATGTCAACCTTTCAATGTTTGATGAAGCAACAAGATCAAAGCTTCTTAATGCCTTAGGCGAAGAGTACATAAGAAGAGGCAACATGAACGATTCTGTCAAGGCTTTTATCCTTGCTGGAAACAGGCAGCGCTTAGTGGAAGTAGGGGAGCATTATGAGGAAGTGGGATTATTCACCAATGCAATTGACACTTACAGGCTTGCAGACTCCAATGATAACCTATTAAAGATTGGAAAGAAATGCCTGGAGAATGGGCATTTTGCTGATGCTATAAGGGCATTTAGACTCTGTAACGATGCTGAAAGCTTGATAAAAGTAGGAGATGAATGCTTCCAAAAGGGCAAATGGGATTACGCCATTGAGATATTCAGCGCAATAAATAGCCCGCATAAGCTAGCTGAAATTGGAGACAAATGCCTTAAAGAGAGGCAAATAGGATATGCTGCAAAGGCTTACGAGCTTGCTCATGACAAAGAGAAATTAAGCTCTTTGGGAGATGTCTGCTTAAGGGAAGGCTTGCTTGCAACTGCATTAAAGACCTATCAGCTGGCTGGCAATGACATGATGGTGCAATTTATAAGAGAGAACTTTGGCAACAAGCTCTCAAGTTATTAAATTTTTTAATTTGATTTAAAACTAAGTTAGAGGCAAGTATAAAGAAACAAAATCAACAATTTGAGAACACAAAATAAAAAATTCAATCCGTAATTTGCTTCGCAAATTACAATAAGATAGCCGCCCTCGCATTGGGCGGAATGCATTGCCAATATATTGGCGAGGTTTTGCGATATGGTAGAAAAGCAAAACCGAGCAGTAAATATTGTCGCATAGCGACGGATTGAAGAATAAATAATAAAAATTCAATTAAAAAGGATTGATAAAAATGGAGCAGCAATTTGATGTTTTCACTCAAAAGAGGTTTGAATTAATCATAGAAATGGCAACAAAAAAGCTTCAGCAGGAAATTAATAGCCTAAAAGAGACTGCTTGCTCACAAGCCGGTGAAATAAATTCCCTTAAAAGCCAGATTTCAAGGCTGCAGTTCCAGCCGCAGCAGAGCAAGACTGTTCAAAGAACACTCGTAGAGCCAGAGCAAGAAAGCCGCATTGAGGCGCATGCACCAAAAAAAGAAGTCAAAATCATCGACTGCAGGCCTGAAGATGAAAGGCATGAAAACTTCCAAAGCGGAGCTGCAAAGAATGCAGAGCCTGTAAGGCCAAGATATGGAGATTACGAGCCAAAAGATGTCAGCATTGAAAAGTTCTTTTATTTTGGAAGGAAATAATTGTGCGAATTAAATTACAGTCTTTTAGACATAATCAACTAAATTGGTTATCACTATTCCTGACTTTGTTTGCTGAGCTAATCTGCCTATACTTTGCTGAAACCTTTTTGGAATTGTGCCACCTACATGAATTTCGTTAACGTCCTCTATATAGACCACATTTAATCTATACCAGTCTAATCCAGACTGTGGAAGAGTTTCAAGTGCATGCGCTAATCCAACAAATAATATATTGTCCCTTGTTCCCCAAATAGCAAATCTTCCTCCTTTTCTGTCGGCTTAAATCTAAACATGCAATTTCTTTTTCTCAAACGTTTGAACAATTCAACTACTTTACCCATATCGTACATCGCAAATCCTTCACCACCTTCCTCGTATGATTTTTTGTTAAAATTCCTTATGCGCGATAATTGTGTAGTTTCCAAAATGCTATTAAGGAAATCTGATAAGTGTTTGTAAAAACCATCAGAAAAATATGAGCCTCTCCTAATTGTTGTTGCAAGCGCTTCAATCAATTGGAGCCTCACTTCAAGTACATCTTCTGTTCTCTCCCTTCTGTTCTCTTCTTCATCAAGCACATAGTGTAAGGAAGAGACAACATACACCCTCTTTCTTCCAGAGGAATGTACATAGGGGGTAGCTCCACATTGAGTTACAGCATCATCTATAGTCATAAGCCAAGTATCTAATGGCAATTTATAAAACTTATCTTTGTAACTACTTAAAAATTACTATTTAAATCTAAACAAAATTATCGGAACATAATTTTCTCTTTATAGATTTCCCAAAACAAGAATATCAAAATTTTTTGAGTAATATTTATAAACATATTATATTGATCTATTTTCATGAAACTTGCTTTTGAAGCAGAAGATGCAATCATTGGCATTGTATGCGGGCTTTTGCTTCTGGGATTGACTGGAAGGTTTTTCTCCTTAAAGTTAAATGACTTTGTATATGTGATTGCTTTTGCTGCATTAATAATTTTTATATTTTTGGACATAATCAATGAGTTTAGGGACTTGACAACGCATTTTGGGTTGATTATGCTGTCAATACTGCATAATTTAATAGATTTAGTGATATCGCTTGCTTTTATATCGCATTTCACAGGCTGGAATATTCCTTACATAACACCAATCTTAGTTCCGTACTTGCAGAACGAATCAATCATAGCTGGAATAGGTATATTCCTTGTAGTCAGCAATGCTATATGGCTTTTGACAATTCCATTTTGGATGTGAGCAAATGATAAATGCAAAGGGTTTAGAAAGAAGAGTAAAGCAAATAGAAGAAAGAAACAAAAAGGTTGAATCAGAGAAGGCTTGGGAAGTAAGCATCACGAGAAGGGTTTTATTGATGCTTTTTACTTACCTTGCTATCGGATTTTACCTTCAAGCAATTAAAATCACCCAACCTTGGCTGAATGCGATTGTGCCTGCAGTTGCATTTATGCTTTCAACGTTGACACTGCCTTTTTTCAAAGAATTTTGGCTGAAATACCTCAATAAAAAATAATATTTTAATCAACCATAAACAATTCATTGTATTTTCCAACATCAAAAAATCCAAGCCTTGCTCCTGCATCAAGAAAAGCATGTGAATAAACAACAGCTCCATAGGCATTTACTAAGTCGCCTTTCTTCTCAAAGTATTTTGCATCATCAAAATATCTTTGCGCTAAATCAAGAAAATCCTCTGCTTCCTTTCTGTGCTTTTCGACAATTTTTACTTTCTTTAATCCTTTGGAAGTTAATTCAAAGTATTTTTGAAGTTTTTGGTTAAGGGATTGCATTTGAATTAATGATTATAAACTACATTCCCAATACATAAAGATTGCAGTCGCTCAGCAATTTGCCTGTATTTTGACCTATATTCTACAAATTCAATCCCCGTTGCATTAAGAATTGCGTCCAGTTCAACAACACGTATGGCTACACCACCAATTTCAGGTGGAAGAACTGCGGCAAACGGAACTGTAGAATTACCCCTTTGCACTTCGATAGTTATATGTTCATAATCTTTCACTTTAAAGCCACCGCCAAGCAAACTTTCTAGCTCTCTCACTATACGCTGTCTTAGAGCCCCCAACTCTTCAATTCTTTGAATTAATTTACTATCTTCCATTTTAGGCTAAATAAACTACAACACTATAAAAATATATCCAAAATAAGGCAATTTCAAGTTAAGTGGGAAAACAAATCCGTCGCTTCGCGACAAATTTTACACTCGGCGAAAATTCTCCCACCATTGAATTTTCGCCTCGAAATGATTCAATGAATACCCGATAAATGTGGAGCATTTACTAATTATTGCCGAAGGCGGATTTAAAATTTTGTAAGTTGTCACAACACACCTAAATTGACTTTACCCCAAAATAAATAAGAATAAAAATCTCACAAATGCTTCCTTAATTCCTTTGCCTTCTCAATCCCAATATCAAGCATCTTGTCAATGTCCTGCATTGTCAGTGGAAAATCCCCTCCTTTTTGCAAAGCGCATAAAGTGCCGTCTTCAATTGATGAAACAGTAAGCCTTGTGTCAATTGCCTTCTCCTCTTCTGTATCAGGATCAATAATGAATTTATCGCCTATTTTTATCACAGTAACGGCAATTGGCATCTTTTCCAATTGCAGCTTTTTGTCAGTTTTCTGCTTGTAATCAACCTTTTCGCCGTCAAAGCTTGGGTACTTTGTATCCTTCAGAGCTGCTAATGCAGCAAGTGAAGAGGCATCAAACAAGTTGCCTGCATCATTCAATGGGCATATGTCAATGATAACTGTCCATACTTTCTCGCCTTTTTCTATGCACAGCTTTTTGAAATCAAGGGCTTTGCTTTCTCTTATGCCCCTGTCAACAACTCTTGCAAGCTCTATTGCCTGTATCCCAGGAGGCCCAAGCTCAAATTCAGGATTAGACAATGGAATTAATTCAGCTCCAACAATTATTGTTCCCTCATTTGGGGTATCGGGATATGGCTCACCCACATTCATTTTAATTCCGACAATTACTTCTGTCTCGCCTATTTTTACTCTTGCAGAGCCCTCTGCAGTCTTTATAACATTGTGCTCTACTCCTATTGGCTTTCTGTATTCTATTAGTTTTCTTCCATCAAGCCTTGTGCCAGCATTCAACAGGCTTATTATGTGGCTTCTAAGTTCCCTGTGCATTATACCTCAACCTCGTGATATTTTTCCTTCAATGCCTTTTTTTGTATTTCATAAATGTTCATCAAAACTTTTTTTCCCATTTCAAGCAGCTTCATCAGTTCTTCTTTTTTGACTTCGCCGTCCATCTGCAATAAAGTTATTTTTCCAGAATTTGGCATTATTGCGACTGGTATGTCAGCTACCGGCCCATCTGCATAGCTTTCTTCTGAATAATCCAAGTCAACAAGCAATTTGTCAGCAACCCTTCCGACAGAAACCGCGCATACCAAATCCTTCATATTTAATCCTGCATCGGCTAATGCCATTGACGCTGCGCATATGCCAGCGCATCTTGAGCCTGCTTCTGTCTGCGGCAATTCTATGAAAACATCAACAACAGAATTTGGGTATTCTTCCAAATCCAAAACAGGCAATAAAGCTTTTTCTGTCACCAATGATATTTCCTTTGACCTTCTTGAGCCGCCTGGCCTTACCCTCTCGCCAGAGCTTGAGAAAGGCATCATATTGTAATTGCACCTCAATATTCCCTTTTGGGGATCCTGCAAAAACTTTGGATGCAGATTCCTAGGACCATAAACTGCAGCATACGCCCATGTATTGCCTATCTTGAACATTGCAGAGCCATCAGCTCTCTTTATAACTCCAACTTTTGCTTCTATAGGCCTTGTTTCATCAAAGCCTCTTCCATCAATTCTTGTTTTATATGTCATTTTTATTTCACCTTATTAACTTTAATTTCACTTTATTTTATTGAATTCTTTATTGAGTTTCATTAATGAATCTTATATTGAATTTTTGTAATATTCACCTTGTTGATGTTATTGCGCTTCCCGCCTTTGACAATAAGGCGCGTTCATTAAATTTTATTTCAAAAATTAATAATTCAAAAAATAAAATTCTAAATTTTTTATTTATGCTTTCCATTCTTATCCAAAAATTCCTTTATCTTGTCAGTCAAGCCGCTCAAATGGCTTTCTTTCTCTATCTTCCTTATTGTTTGTATTGCAAGCAGCTCATTCATTGGCTCTCCGTCAATCCATATCAATCCATTTTGACCGACAGATATATTGCAATTTGTGGCATCTTTTATCATTATAACCATTGAGCCCTGCTTTCCTATAATTCTCGGCACTTTGTTTGAATCCACTTCAATTACTCTCCCGCCTTTCAATTTTCTAAGCCCAGGCCCTTTCATTGTGACATCAATAAGCTTCTGGCTTGTGACATTGACAATCTTGCATACTATATAGTCTCCTAAATCGTAGTATTGGGTTAAATTTGCCCCTCTTGCGATGAACTCGGATGTTGCATCCTTCATCGACAGCATTGCAGAATATGCGGAATTTGTATCTAATCTCCAGCCATTAAAGCCAACGTCAATAACCTTGCATATTACTGTATCGCCTGTTTTAGGAATATATCTTCCTGACAAAGGAATCAGCTTTATTGTTCGTCCTTCAATCATTGCCAGTCCAAGCCTGTTTGCAATTATTTTTTCCCCATCCCTGTAAGTTCCCATTCCGGGCAAAATATCCATTCCAACTGCTAATGTTTCACCCGGAACTGATATGTCTTTGTCCTTAACCATTATTTCTGACATTTTTTGTAACAATCAATTTTTTATTCTTAGATTATTGCATAAATTATTCTGTTATTGGATTTGCTCTGACAATGCCTTGTAGCGTTCAGCAAAACTAAGGGCAGCCTCGACAGCTCCAAATTTGTATAATTTTCCTATCTGCCCTTCTATCAATTCAAAGGTGCTTCTCATAGCCAAAGTGTTGTGTGCGCCTAATTCAAACTTTCCTAACATTAAATCATCTGCAAATTCACTTGGATTTGGATGTAAATGTGGTGACCTCCTGATTACCCCTTCTAATGCGCCTGCAAATTTAAGTTTATATTGTGTGTCAATACCGAGAGCAGCAGTTTTGAACAAATCTTCAAGAACAACAGTTGCTATTTTAGCTAAAGCATCATTCTTGGCAGAATGTGCTTCCGGCTTGATACCCTGTAATCTTTCCATTAATGATTTATATGTCATTCCAATCACTTAATCTTCAAAACCTTGCTCTCAACATTTCCATGGCATATCTTGTTTAATTTATCGTAAAAATCATTTTCCATTCCTCCGGGAAGCTCAACAACAGCGATCCAGTAGCCATTGCTCTGCCAATCCTCCCTCAATATTGTGCCAAATGTTTTTACAGTTGAATAGCACTTTGGCGCGTACTCTGGAGCAATCTTGATTGCAAGCTCCTTTACCTCAAACTTTATGGGCAATATCGGCCTTAGGTTTTTTAAGGCTTCCTGAACCTGCTCCTGCACAGGCATAAATTCATCAACATGGAATTTTGCCTCTATGAGCGCATTCTCTATTCTCTGCGGAGGATGCGGAAAATGAGTTTTTGGGTCAACACCATTCCTGTGTATTATTGTAATAATCTGCTTTCTTTTTTCCTCCCTTATGTTTTCCCTGTACTCCTGTGTTAGTTGAATATCTCCTTTTTGTATAATCTGCCTTGCAACTTCCTCAGCATCGCTTGTTCCGAAAATCTGCTTCATTGCAGTTTCAGAAGCTGCCAATCCCTTTTTTGCATCGGAAAAGATTTGCATGGCTGCAAGAATATCGTGCATATCTACATTTTTTCCTTCCCTTAAGGCAAGCGCATTGCTGCAATCAACAAGAATCTCAAAGCTTTGCCCGTGGGTTTTTAATCTTGCAATTATGGCTTGATCAACTGTGACCATCATGTTTCACATCATTTCTTTGCAGGCTTTTTATCCTCTTTCAATTCCGATGCTGTCTTCTCTATCCTTGATTTCATCAGCCTTCTAAATTTTTTCTCTGTTGTATTAATATATGCTGCATCAATTCTTTCAATTTTGAAATTTTCCCCTAAAACTTTTTTTAATGCCTTTAAAGACAATTTCAAGCCTTCCTCTATTGTCAAATTAGGCTTGTAATCATTGTGTAAAATTTCTTCTACTTCTATCTCTCCTTCGCCAATTGCAGTTGCCCTGTACTGAAAAAAAATTCCTATTGGGTCTGTTTCGAACAATCGGGGGGTATGGTCATCAATGCCAGCAACTAAAATTGACACTCCAAACGGCCTTAAGCCGCCGCTCTGGGTGCATACCTGCTTTAAGTCGCACATATCTTTTACAATTGTTAGAGTATCTATCTCTGAATCATAAGTTACCCTGTTTTGCTGCGCTTTTAATTGCGCCCTGTCAATAAGAACCCTTGCATCACTTAATATCCCTGATGCTGCTGCTCCAATATGCTCGTCAATCTGCCATATCTTTTCAACGCTCTCTGGCACAACTAAAGAATCTACAACTCTCTTGTCCGCTACCAGCAGAACTCCATCAGAGCATACCATTCCAATAGCTGTTGAGCCTTGCCTTACTGTTTTTTTAGCATACTCTACTTGCAATAATCTTCCGTCAGGGCTGAACATTGTTATTGCCCTGTCGTAACCCATCAACTGATGCGGCATTGGCTGTTGCATTTTGATTCTTACCTCCTTAATAATTATTTTTTATTATTATTTTATTTTTTCAATCCGTCGCTTTGCGACAATATTTACTGCTCGGCAAAATTTGCCTGCCACTAAATTTTGCCTCGCCTATTTATTCAATAACCATCAAAAGCGGTTTACTTTCTTCACCTATACTGCAAAAAGTCGCTCTCGTGTTTTTTGAATTTTAATCGGCGAATTTTTTGTATTTATTTTAAGCTATTTTTAAATACTTATTTTCAGCTTTCCTCAATATTCCTGAAACCCCCAAGCTTCTGAAAATAACATCGTTGTTGTCAATTTTATCGGCAAATGCCAATGCAGCTTTTACAGCATCAACATGCTTGTGGCTTACTTTTATGATGCCTCTCTGAAGTTTTGAATCCCATTTATTGTTTAAAACAATTATGCCTGCTTTTGCAGCTCCAAGCTGGCCAAGGAATTGAAGAGAGTAATGCCATACTGCATTTGAAATCTTGTTTGCATCATTTATTTTTTCTTTTGAGATGACTTCAAATACCAAATAACGCTTTTTTTCCCTCAAGCTTGGTAAAACTGGCTTTAGTTTCGTCTTCACCATCTCAATATTTGAGAAGAAATATAATATCTCCTTTCTCTTCTCTCTGTTGGGATTTAGGATTACTTGGAGGTATTTAAAGGTTGCGGAAAATAAAAATCAGCAGGAAAAACTTCATTTTTCTGTGACATAGAAAATCCTTGATTTTCTCATGTTTTCCGAAACCTCTAAAAATCAGTGAGATGTGGGCGAGCTCACGAACCCGCTCACATGTATCTGATTTTCGACAGGTTATGGTTTGTATATGTTATTGACTTTTCATAATGTTTAGCAGTTCTTCCCTCTTCTCTTCCATCAACTCTTCAGAATCAGCTTCAAGATTCAATCTAAGCAATGGCTCTGTGTTGCTTGGCCTTACATTAAACCACCAATTCTTAAATTCAACTGTGATGCCGTCAAGTTTTGATATCTTTTTAGGGTTTTGTTTTTTATAGATTGATTCAATTTCTTTCAATTTAGCATTTTTATCCCTAACTTCAACGCTTGTTTCTTCCATTGTCCAATATTTTCTGAATTCCTCCAACAATTCTGACAATGGCTTGTTTTCCTTTGACACAATTTCAGAAACAATAAGGCTTGTTATAATGCCGGAATCTGCGCGATAATTATCAATATAATAATAATGGGCAGAGTGCTCGCATGCAAAAAGTGCTTTTGTTTTTCGCATTGTTTCTTTGATAAAAGAATGCCCCACTCTTTCTATAATTGGGGTTCCGCCATATTTTTTTATTGTTTCCGGAACAATATGGCTGCAAACCGCGTTATAGATTATTTTTTGATTTTTATTTCTATTTTTTGTTAAAATATTTTTAATAATTAATGCTGACATTAAAGAGCCATTAATCACATTTCCATTTTCATCGGCAAAAAAAATCCTGTCGGCATCGCCATCAAAAGCAATCCCAAAATCGCAGTTTTTTTCTTTTACTATTTTTTGTAGTTCTCTTAAATTTTCATATTTTGAAGGGTCTGCAGGGTGGTTTGGAAAATTTCCGTCTAATTTGAAATAAAGCGGGACAATCTTTATCGGCAAATTTTTGTAAACTAAAGGGATTATTTTTCCCGCCATGCCGTTTGCAGCATCAACTGCAATTTTCAATTCACTAGAAAATCTTTTAGATTTTCGGTGCCCCAACAATCTTTGATTTTTGTGGGTTTTAAGTTTTTTAATATCAATGAATTTTTTGACATGATTGACATAGTTTTTTAAAATATCCTTTTTAGTGATTTTGCCATTTTTTTTAATTTTAGTTCTTCCATATTCATTATTTTCAATTATTGATTTTATCCTTTTTAAGCCTGTGTCTTCATTGATTGGGATTGCATTTTCCCTGCAAAATTTTATTCCATTATATTGAGGCGGATTGTGGGAAGCAGTGAACATTACAGCCGGCTTATGCAAAAAGCCAGAGGTAAAATAAACAGCGTCTGTGCAGACTTGCCCGATAAAAATTGCATTGGCGCCTTGCTCTGCAACTCCTTTCATAAAAGCCTTGCTAAGTTTTGGAGAAGATATCCTCATATCTGTTCCAACAACAACATTCTTGCACTTAAGAAAGCAAACAAATGCCCTTCCTATATTATAAACAATGTCTTCAGTAAGATTTTTATTATAGATTCCCCTTACATCATAGGCTTTGAAGATTTCGTTGAGCATTTTATCAAAATTTTATGATTTCTTTAAGAAATTGTTCAGCATTTAGTATTTTAAACTTTCTGGTTTGCAACCATTTTAAGAAATGCCTGTTTTCTGAAATCAGAATATCTGCATTTTCTTTATCAGCAAATGATGCTATAGCTATATCACCTTTTTTAAAACCTAGATTCTTATATTTTTGAAATAGCTCAACATCAGTTAAAAAATCATTTATAGTTATTATTTTAAATTCCAACAGCTTGCTAAATTTTTCTTTTGTGTAATTGGGAATATTCCTCATCACTTCTTGATAAATGTCATCGCTAATTATAAATTCGTATTTGTCTTTCAACTCGTTTAGCTTGATAATAAAAATTGCAGAGCTGGTATTTTCTGTAGTTAATCCTAAAATTATTTCATTGCTATCAATAACTGCCTTTTTCTTAAGCATACTTTTCTTCCCATATTCTGTCTCTAGTCTTTCTAAGTCTTTTTATTATTTGCTCTTTCGACATTTTAGCAAGTTCTGTCTTCTGAAGGTCTGTTCTTATTTCTTTTATCATTCTTTGCCACTCGTCTTCTTTGCTTAATAATTGATGCTCTTCCTTAAGCTCTTTTCTTATACTGCTTCTTACCAAATCTGAAAAGCTCGAGTATAGTCCTTTGTCTATCAATTGCTTTGACTTTTCAAACAACTGAGCTGGCAGCGTTATGTTAACCTTCTTGAATTCCATAAATATCACCTGAATGTTACTTAAATACGTATTGGATATATAAATTTTGTGGTTTTCATCCCAAATCCATTTCATCTTCCTCAAAAGGAAGTATTCCTTCCCATTTCTTCTCTGCAATTTTGTACCTTTCAATGTTGCCAATGTCAAACCACTGCCCGGCAAATGGAAATCCCCTTAATCTTCCCATTTTTGCAAGCTTGGGAAAAACATCCTTTTCAAGCATTGAAAATCCGTCGGGAATCATGTTGATAACCTCAGGCTCAAGAATGTAAAACCCGGCATTAATCAGATTTGATGGCGCTTTAACTGGCTTCTCGACAAACTCTACAATCCTTGAGCCATCAAGCCTTGCAACTCCATAATGGGAAGGATCATCTACTGTTGTCAAGGCAATAGTTGCCAAGGCATTTTTTCTTTTATGCAGCCTGAACATTCTTGGAATGTTTATGTTCTTTAGCTCATCGCCATTCGATACGATAAAGCTGTCCTTGAGGTATTTCTTTGCCAGCTTTAAAGGGCCGGCTGTTCCTAATGGTTCATTTTCCTCAACATAAGTTATGTTAACTCCAATTTTTGTTCCATCTCCAAAATATTCCTTTATTTTGTCTTTTAAGTAGCCAACGCACAAGACAGCATCCCTTATCCCGTATTTCTTAAGCAAGTCAAGCAAATGCTCTGTTATTGTTTTACCCTGCACTTCTAGCAGAGATTTTGGGATTTTGTCTGTTAAAGGCCTTAATCTGCTTCCTCTTCCGCCAACCAAAAGGACTGCTTTGCTTGG
>JAGVYA010000004.1 GCA_018303505.1 Candidatus Woesearchaeota archaeon | reverse complement strand
CTGTTGTATTTCCTTACTCTTAGTCGCTTTAAGCAGCTTGTCAATTGATTGACAAGCTTGATATACTTCTTTTCTTTTTTCTTGTTCATGGTGGACACCTCTATTGTCCACCCCCTAGCACAGCCTTACGGCTGGCTAGGTTTTAAATCTATGTAGGATATCTACTGAGCTGGTTTTTCGCAAACTTTAAATACCACTTATATTATAATCTAATATAAACTATAGAAAATAATATAAAATATATATTATAATATAAAAGGTTTTGTTGATGAAAAAGCCCATAAGCGCTACAATTGATGAAGAGCTAATTAATTGGATTGAAAAAGAGATTAATAACACCAGAAAATATAGAAATAAGTCGCATTTAATAGAGGTTGCAATAGAAATGCTAAAGTCAGGTAAAAAATAAAAAATTAAAAATTAAAACAAATGCATTAACAAAAATAAAAATAAAAAATTTCATTAACAAAATAAAATCAAAAAAACGAGAACGACCTCTTGAAGCAAAGTGTTTGAGTTGACCCGTTTTTGAATATTTATTGAATTAATAGGTGAGGCAAAATTGATTGGCAAGGAAAATTTTGCCGAGCACAAAATATGTCCCGAAGGGACGGATTGAAAAGATTATCGTTCATAAATAAAAAATCAACCAAAAAAAGAGGCGAAGAAATAATGGCATTGTTTGGAGAAACGAAAAAACCCTTCACTTATGACATTTTAAGGGAAGGGGAAGAAATAATTCTTATGATTGACTTAGAGCAGTATCCACATATACCGTCTCTTGAAGATGATCCTGTGTGCATGTCCAGAACTGTTGATATTCTTATAGAAGCGGGAGTTGTAACAAAAATAGTCTATGCTCAAAAAAGAAACTATGAGTATGATTACAATCAAACTTTATTGATTCAGGAAATAGCAAAACTCTACTCTCAACTAACAAAGAGAAGAGACTTATTTGGATATGGCAATTTATTAGCAGACCCAAAATGCACTAGATGGGCTGCGCATTGGTATGCAAATATACAAAACATTACAGCTGATTTGCTAAAAAGAGATCCTATAGGCGCTTATGTTGAGTTGAAAAGGACAGTAAGGGACGAAAGAATAAGGATTGACAGGACAGTTGACCAGACTTATGTAAAATGCGCGCAAAAATATATTGCAGTCCTGCAGTATTTAATGTCTTTAATGGAAAAAACAAAATTAATAGATGCTGCAAAACAATATTTATCAGGATACAAGCTTAATGAGCGCTCTGTTTACAGAAGAATATTCACGCCTGACATAAGGCCTGACTTTATGTTCACAAAACTTATGGCAACTTTTCCTGCTGATGGCGAGGAAATTGACAGTTACGAGATTGACAACAACACAGAAGTCACAATCTTTGAACTGCCTGACAATGTGCAATACTTATACCATTTAATACCGCCCGAATTCAAGCTGAGCGAGGAGAAGTATGAAATTCTTGACACTGCAAGAAAGATAATGGCAGAGCACAAGCCAACAAGGCAGGAGTTTGTTGACCCTGAAAGAATGCGGCAAGTGTTCTATAACATAGGCTCTGATTTGATTGAAGAGCTTGTCAATTACCGGAATTTGAGATTGAGTTCTGCTGAAATAGACGAAATGACAAAAATTTTGATAAGATACACAGTTGGGTTTGGGCTGATAGAGGTGCTTTTGCAGGATGAAAAGGTGCAGGACATTACAATAAACTCGCCATTGGGAGAAATGCCGATGTTTATAGTGCATCAGGACTATGCTGACTGCAAAACAAATATAGTTCCAACAACTCCAGAGGCTGAGTCATGGGCATCCAAGCTCAGGTTAATTTCAGGCAGGCCATTAGATGAAGCAAATCCGATTTTGGATACAGAGCTCAGCATTCCAGGCGCAAATTCAAGAATTGCAGTTGTTGCTCCGCCGTTAAATCCAAGTGGTTTGGCTTTTGCCTTCAGAAGGCATCGTGACAAGCCATGGACTTTGCCTTTGTTTATACAAAACAAGATGCTCAATCCCTTGGCAGCAGGCATTATGAGCTTTTTGATTGATGGCTCAAGGTCTTTACTAATTGCAGGCACAAGAAGCGCTGGAAAAACCAGCCTGCTGGGGGCCGTATTAGTTGAATTAATGAGAAAATATAGAGTCATTACAATAGAGGACACGCTCGAGTTACCAACCAATTCATTAAGAAAGCTTGGCTATAATATTCAGTCAATGAAAGTAGCTGCTGCACTGTCAAAAGGAACAAGCGAAGTTCCAGCAGACGAAGGCATAAGAGCAACATTAAGAATGGGTGATTCTGCATTAATAATTGGAGAGATAAGAAGCAAAGAAGCCTTGGCTTTGTATGAAGCAATGAGAATAGGCGCATTAGCAAATGTAGTCGCTGGAACTATTCATGGTGATTCACCTTACGGAGTTTTTGACAGGGTTGTTAATGACTTGCAGGTGCCAAGAACAAGCTTCAAGGCAACAGATGTTGTGATTGTTGCAAATCCTGTAAGAAGCGCAGATGGGCTCCATAGATGGAGAAGGATAACCCAAATAACAGAGGTGAGGAAGCAATGGGAGCAAGATCCTTTAGTTGAGAAAGGCTTTGTTGACTTGATGAAATATGACTCAAAGAAAGACGAATTGGAAACAAGCGAAGACCTAATCAATGGAGATTCTGAAATTTTGAAAGCAATTGCAGGCAATGTAAAAGAATGGGCTGGCGACTGGGATGCTGTCTGGGACAATATAATGCTAAGGGCAAAAATAAAAGAAAATTTGGTTGATTTTGCAAATAAAACAAAAAATCCATGGCTGCTTGAAGCAGATTTTGTGATTCAGAGCAATGACCAGTTTCATAAAATATCTGAAAGGATAAAGGAAGAAATCGGAACTTTAGACTCAAAAAGGATACTTTTTGACTGGAATGAATGGCTTAAGAGGCATGTTAAAAAGATGGATTTTCACAGCAAGATGTGAATTATTAAAAAAAAGAGTGAACTACCATAATAAAATCAACAATAAAAAATAAACTCAAAAAAGAGGTGATAGAGTTTTTTCTGTAAAATATGCCAAAGGAGATAGATAAGCAAAAACTGTTAGATTTGATGGAGATATACAAGAGGCATCTAGAGAAAGAACTAGGAACTAAAATAGAAGCACAGCCTTCAAAGCCAACAACAAAAGAATACCAAGAGTTCAAGGCAGAGTTTCTGCCAAAACACATGAGTTTGTATGAGAAGTTGTGCAATTTCAGCGAAAAGTTGCTCAAAATAAAGCCAGATCAAAAAAAAGCAGAGGTTATCCAAGAAGCAATTGACATAACGCATCTTAATATAAGCCCTGCGGGGGCTATTTCATTCTCGTTTTTTATACCAATTGTAGCAGCTGTGTTTGGCTCGTTATTTGCATTTCTAGTTTTCCAGTCAACATTTTTTGTTTTATTGTTTGTTATTGGAGCTGCTGTGATGATCAAGCCGCTTGGAAAAGCGCCTGAATTCATTGCAAACAACTGGAGATTAAAGGCAAGCAATCAAATGGTTTTATGCATTTTTTATGTTGTTACATACATGAGGCACACCTCAAATTTAGAAAAGGCAATTGAATTTGCATCGCAACATCTGGTTCCTCCATTGTCATTGGATTTAAAAAAAGTGCTTTGGGATGTTGAAACTGAAAAATACTCTTCTGTGAAGGAATCGCTTGACATGTATCTTGATACATGGAAAAAATGGAATCTTGAGTTTATTGAGTCATTCCACTTAATTGAGGGTTCTTTATATGAAGGAGAGGAATCCAGAAGATTGAATGCTCTTGACAAATCATTGGATGTTATACTTGATGAAACATACGAAAAGATGCTGCATTATGCCCACAATCTGCAAAATCCCATTACAATGCTGCACATGCTTGGAATTATCCTTCCAATTCTTGGACTTGTGATTCTTCCATTGGTTGTAAGCTTTATGGAGAATGTGAAATGGTACCATCTTGCTGTTATTTATAATGTTATATTGACAGTTGTTGTTTATTATCTTGGGAAGAATATTCTTTCAAGAAGGCCAACAGGTTATGGCGATACTGATATTGCAGAAGAAAATCCTGAGCTTAAAAAATACAGGAACATACTGATAAAAATTGGAAATCATGAATTTCAAATGACACCAATGATTGTTAGCGTTTTTGTCGGCGTTGTATTCCTTTTGATTGGGTTAAGCCCCTTGATATTTCATGCAATTGGCATAACGGATTTTGGATTTGGCAGTGAAGATTTGACAACACCTTGTGGCCATAGATACTGTTTTTTGGAATATAGAACAAGCGCTACAACAAGCCAGGAAATAGGGCCATATGGCTTGGGAGCTGCAATTGCAAGCTTATTCATCCCATTAAGCTTTGGCGTTGCAATTGGATTGTACTACAGGCTTAGGTCAAAGAATGTAATAAAAATAAGGGAAAGGGCAAAGCAGCTTGAGCTGGAATTTGCAAGCGCTTTATTTCAGCTTGGAAACAGGCTTGGAGACAATTTGCCTGTTGAAATTGCAGTTGGGAAAGTGGCTGATGTGATGGAAGGAACTGTGTCAGGAAGCTTCTTCAAATTAGTCAGCCTGAATATAAGAAGGCTTGGAATGAGCATTGAAAAAGCCATATTTGATCCTTTGCAGGGTGCTCTTGTTTCTTTTCCAAGCAACCTGATTGAAAGCTCGATGAAGGTTTTGACTCAAGCAGTAAAAAAAGGCCCCTTGATTGCTGCGCAGGCATTGACAAATGTTGCAAGATACATAAAGGAAATACACAAGGTTAATGAAAGGCTAAAAGATTTGATGGCTGACATTATTTCCTCAATGAGGTCCCAAATCAAGTTTTTAACCCCGGCAATTGCTGGCGTTGTAATTGGAATCACCTCAATGATAACTTCCATACTTGGAAAATTAAGCGGGCAACTGCAGCAAGTAACATCATCAGTTGGCGGAGCAGATGCGTCAGCGCCAGTCGGAGTTCTTGGATTGTTTGGAGACGGAGTTCCAACTTATTATTTCCAGCTTATAGTTGGAATTTATGTTGTACAGATTACATTTATATTGACAGTAATTGCAAATGGCGTTGAAAATGGATCTGACAAATTAAATGAAAGGTACCAGCTTGGAAATAACTTAATAAGAAGCACAATACTTTATGTTTTCATATCAGGAGCTGTTATGCTCTTGTTTAACATAATTGCTGGAAGGATTTTGACTGCTACGCTGAGCGCTTGAGATTTTAGAAAATGGGGCGGATGGAACTTTCAGAAACTTGCCAAAACAAGTCTTTTGAATCCATGATTGTGGAAGAACACTAAAGTGAATCTTTCACCACGGTATCTGGTAATCAATGCCTTTAGGCTCATATTACCGAGATACTTCAGCCGTGTGCTCTCCCAGGCTTCGCCAAACATAAGTTGTATACTCATATTTTTGAGCTACCGCCCCATGGCTTCAAGAACAAGATAATAATTTAAAAGACTTTCTATTTATATTTCTTCATCACCACTATCTTCAATATCTTCTTCCTCAACATTAATTTCTTCATCGCTTTCTTCTGCTGGAATATTAGTTCTTATTTTAGAGTCAGGCTCTTTGTTTAAATCAACATCTGCTTTACCGACAACCTCAAGCTTACCAAGCCTTCCAGTTGTCAATTGCATTTCACCCTGCCATTCATTGACATATCCATTTGTCAAATGCACTTTGTCGCCTGCATTGACTTTTTCTATATCTTCATTCCATAATGTAAGCTTTATGTCGCCAGTTTCGTCTTTTGCTATTGCAGTTGCAACTTTTCCAGGCTTTCCGAATTTCTGAAATTCCCTAGTATCGCCTACATCAACAACATCAACAACAATGTCAACATTTCCCTGCTTTGGCTTTAGGTCTTTTACTTGCATTTTATAGATATTATTTTATTTTATATTTAAATCTATGCCTCCATTAAAATAACCACAACCTTTAAATAACTAATAACTATACTCAAAATTACTGCGCATGCTCGCAATAAAGTTTTTTTGCATAGAGTATGCGTGGAATGCAAATTCTACGCAAAATTAGGATGAAATATAATACATTTAAATAAGCTCATTTAAAAATAAATTCAAAAATCTATAACGACCTTTTGAAGCAAGCAAGATTAAGGTGACCCGTTTGTGATTGTTTGATACAATGTATAAGCGAGGCGGTAGTTGCAGGCGAGAACGCTCGCATGTTCGCGTTCAACTTAATGCCGACTCGCACAAAAATTTGCCGAAGGCGGATTGAAAAATAAATAAATTTAATATTAAAATAAAACTGTAAGGAGGTAACAAATATGACAGAACAACCACCAATGAAGCGTGTGGATAAAACTGTGTGGGAAATACCAACAAGTTACAAAAAAGGTATGCTAGTGCCTGCACGGATTTATGCCACAGAAAAGCTTCTAAAGGGGATGGATGAAGGAGTATTTAACCAAGTAACTAACGTTGCTTGCCTTCCAGGAATTCAAAAGTTTGCATTCTGTATGCCAGATGGGCACTGGGGATTCTGAGTAAGAACTTCTTATTTAGCCCTTGACGGTTTCCCCATCGGCGGAGTTGCTGCTTTTGACGCAGAAACAGGAGTCATAAGTCCAGGTGGAATTGGTTTTGACATAAACTGCGGAATGAGACTTGTTACAACTAATTTAACTTTCAAAGAAGTGCAGCCAAAATTAAAAGAATTAGTTGACACTATGTTTAAAATAGTCCCTGCTGGAGTTGGCTCAAGAGGTTTTGTTGACGCAAGCAAATCGCAATTCAAGGAAATAATGGCTTATGGCTCAAAATGGTGCGTTGAAAATAGTTATGGCTGGACAGAAGATTTAGAGAGAACAGAGGGCTATGGAAGAATTGACTGGGCTGAGCCTGAAAAAGTGAGTTCAAAAGCCTTGGAAAGAGGAATAAAACAATTAGGAACTTTGGGCTCTGGAAATCATTATCTGGAAATTCAAATTGTAAAAGCAGAAAATATTTTTGATGAGGAATTGGCAAAAAAGTTTGGGATTATTGAACCAGAACAGGTTGTTGTAATGGTTCATTGCGGCTCCAGAGGATTTGGGCATCAAATTGGAACAGATTACTTAAGAATATTTGAAGGCGCAATGAAAAAATATAACATTGAGGTTTATGACAGAGAGCTTGCATGCGCTCCTTTCCAAAGCAACGAAGGGCAGGACTATTACAAGGCAATGGCATGCGCTGCCAACATGGCATTTGCAAATCGCCAAGTCATATTGCACAGGATAAGGGAAGGATTTTCAAAGGTTTTCAAGACAGAAGCAGAGAAGCTTGAAATGCACATGGTTTATGATGTTGCTCACAATATTGCAAAATTAGAAGAGCATGTTGTTGATGGAAAAAACAAAAAGCTGGTTGTGCACAGAAAAGGCTCAACAAGGGCATTTCCACCACATCATCCAGAGCTTGCAAAATTGTATAAAGAAACTGGACAGCCTGTAATTATTGGCGGCTCAATGGAAACCGGCTCATTTTTGCTTGTTGGAACTCAAAAGGCAATGGATGAAACATTTGGAAGCACTGCTCATGGAAGCGGAAGAACAATGTCAAGGGCTGCTGCCAAAAGGCAAGTGAGAGGAGAGCAATTACAAAAAGACATGGAGAAAAGAGGGATTTATGTCAAGGCAATTTCAATGCCCGGCTTGGCAGAGGAAGCTGGACTGGCTTACAAAAATATAAATGATGTGATTGATGCGGTTTCGCAGGCAGGGATTTCGAAACCGGTAGTAGGTCTCAAACCCGTGGGAAATATTAAGGGTTAGGGTTTTTATTTTTAAAAATTTTAAATTAATGCGCTGTGAAAGATAAAAATACATTAAGGTAACATTTATCTTACATTAACAAAAACATCAAAAAATAAAAATTGAAAATAAAATGCAAGTCTTAATACAAATCTTAATTGCTGTATTATTTGTTTCCTTAGTGTCTGTACTGGGAATTTTTATTTTCTTCAAACAGAAAATTATGAACAAGTTTCTTTTTTTTCTTGTCAGCTTTGCAGCAGGCACATTATTGGGAGTTGCTTTCCTTGATTTGCTACCTGAGATTATAGAGGAAGGATTCTCAGAGATTATGCCCATTTTCATGCTTGCAGGCATACTTTCATTTTTTGTTCTTGAGAAATTCCTCCACTGGCACCATCATCATACAGAAGAGAAGGAACGTGAAGTGCATTCGTTCACCTATCTTAACATTGTCGGTGACGCTGTGCATAATTTTCTTGACGGCGCTGTCATTGCAGTAAGCTTCATGGCAAACACTGCGCTTGGCATAGCTACTACAATAGCAGTCATAGCACACGAAATACCGCAGGAGATTGCCGACTTTTCTGTTTTAATATACGGCGGGTTTTCTAGAATGAAAGCTCTTGTATATAATTTTTTAACTGCTTTGACTGCAGTTATTGGAGCTCTTTTTACATATTTCTTCTCAAGTGCAGTAGAGAACTCGCATAGCTACATAGCAGCCTTTACAATAGGTGGATTTGTATACATTGCAAGCACTGACTTAATTCCGGAAATACATAAAGAGAAAAACTTGAGGAAATCATTTGTTCAGCTTATCCTGCTTGCTTTAGGCATATTTGTGATATGGGTTGTGGGAGAAGTATTCCAGCATTAAAATGAACATAAACAACGACAAGAAAAAATACAGGTTTCTTGAGGATGTTGCAATTGCAGACATTGCATATGAGGCATATGGCAAGGATTTGAATGAATTGTTTGAGAATGCTGCTCTTGCGATTTTCGAGTTAAGCGCTGATGTTGAAACTATAGATGCAGTGAAGAAGACCGAGTTTGAGTTAGAGAATAAAAAATTGGACAATTTATTATATGATTTTCTGTCAGAAATATTATTTTTCAAAGATTCAAAGTATATGGTTTTCAAATACGTGCATGTAACGATTAATGAGGGGAAGAAAAACAAGCTTAAAGCAGTCCTTGAAGGCGACACAATAAATCCGGAAAAGCAGCAATTAGAGAATGACATAAAGGCTGTTACAATGCATATGTTTGAATTGAAAAAAGAAAAAAATGGATACAAGGCAACTGTTGTAGTGGATATTTAGTTAAGCATATCCAACTTTTTTGTTCTTTTTGTGTCCAATTAAATGATTTTTTATTGAATTCTCTATGTTTGTGATAAACTTAAATCCAAAAGTAACCTTGTTATCTACAATCATTAGTTCTCTTTTTTTGCCATCAATATAATATTCTTTTAATGCTTTTTCTCTCTGAGCTTGTGAAACGCTTAAATTGTACATATATTCATTCTCCAAAATCAGCTTTGTAAATTTCCAATAATCTTCTGCGCCAGTTGATTTTTTATCATAAGTAAAAATAGACATCTTTGCCTTTGGAGCTTCTTTGAGCTTTGAATTAACTTTTATCGGCTCTGCAACAAGCAATGGCGTGAACTCTTTTTTAATCTTGAATAAAATTTCACTGCAAACATTGTTTCTTTTGTCGAACATTGTAGGCAATATAGAGCTGATTAAGATTTTATGCCCATTCATTTTGTTGAATTCAACAATTCTTTTTACTGTTTTTTCCAAAGAATCGTAGCCAAGAATGTCTGTTGAAGTTGGAATTACAATCTCATTTGCGAAATATAAAGCATTTTTGTTTAGCAATCTTAATGAAGGCGGGCAGTCTAAAATAACATACTCATAGTCAAGCTTGTTGTCAAATTTTTTCTGAAGAAAATCAATGCTCTTATTTTCTTTGGCTATTTGATGCTCTGCATCAGCTAACTTATGGTCAGAATGGATAATGTCAAGGTTTTTGCCAAGCTTGCTTGTGCATTCGTTTAAATCTGCACCTTCCATTAAGAAATGATAGATATTATATTGAGCATTTGTATTATGGCATACACTTATATCACCTTGAGGGTCTAAATCAATCAAAATAACTCTTTTGTTGTTTCTTGACAAGCCTGCTGCAAGATTAACAGCAGTTGTTGTTTTTCCCACTCCACCCTTTTGGTTGAATATAGCAATTTTTCTCATCTAATCACCTCTTTTATTATTCAAAGAAACAATCGTTAGGCTTGATTTGAATAGGTTATATTTAAATGTAGCGTTTATATATATAGATATAGATAAACGTATACTGATTATTTTAAGTTATTTTCAATATGGAAAATATTAAAGGAAAGATTTATATAAAGCAATAACTCAACAATCACTATGGAAATATTTCTTGCTAATGATGAAGACTTAAAAGAAGGCGAAACAAAAGAGATAGATTTTGCAGGCAGGCCTGCTATTCTGTTTAGGTTAGACGGAGAGGTTCATGCTTACATTAACTGCTGCACTCATGTCGGCGGGCCAATGAAGCTGAAAGTGAAGCCAGACACTGCTTATTTGGATTGTACATGGCATGACTCTCATTTCGATGCTAAGACAGGACAAACATTACGAGAGCCAGCTACTATGGATTCAAAATTAATCAAGCTGCCAATTCAAGTTAAAGAAGGGAAAGTTTTCTATGCGTATCCTTAGGATTTCTTAAAACCAATAAATTTATATACTTATTATAATATATTATAATATGATGCAAAATGTCAGATTTATTTAAAGTAAAATTAAGAAAAATTGGCACTTCTGCGGGACTTTTGGTGCCTAAAGGAGTTATGGAAGAAGAGAAACTTAAAGTAGGAGAAGAAGTGGAAGTAGTCCTTTTTAAAAAGAAAAAATTAGAAGATATTGAAAAGATGTTTGGAACGGCTAAAGGAGCAAAGCCATTTGTAAGGGATAGGACAGACAGAGTAGAGAGATGGTAATTTTGCTGGATTCTTCTGCTTGGGTTGAATTTTTTATTAAAAGTGAAAAAGGACAGGCAGTTAAGAGGTACCTAGATATAGGGGAGTGTTATACAAGCATTGTAACCTTGGCAGAGATTTCCAATTGGGCCATGAGAGAAAACTTAAATGGAAAAGACTTGATTAAGTTTATAATTAATTCAAGTAAAATCTCAGATTTAAATTTTGAGATATCTTTTCTGGCGGGTGAATTAAATTTCCAAAGAAAAAAAATTGTCAAAAACTGGGGAATGATTGATTCTTTGATATTGGCAACTTCTTTGATTTATGGTTTGAAAATTTTAACTAAAGATTCGCATTTCAGAAGTTTGGAGAATGTGGAGATATTGTGATACAGTTTATCTTGTGAGATGGTTTATATAAATGCCCATTGAGCATAAGCCATTGTCAATCAAGCATGTATTTGGCTCGTATGTCTTGTACATTCTGGCAGTCCATATCTTGTGCATTCCAACATCTGAAATCACAATGTCATCATCTTTCAATGCCTTTCTTATGTCAATCCTTTTTATTATCTCCTTACTTCATACACATTTATTCCCTTAATATTAACAAATTCCTTCAATCCATATTTTGAAAGTTCTCTTCCGATGCCGCTTTTCTTAATTCCGCCAAACGGCATTCTTGGATCAGACTTAACAACAGAGTTAATGAAAACGTCTCCTGCTTCTATTTGCTTTGCAATTTCCAGTCCTTTATTTTCATCTTTTGTCCAGATGCTTGCTCCTAATCCAAATTCTGAATTGTTTGCAACTTTAATTGCTTCTTCTTCGTCATTAACTATAATTATTGGAGCAACCGGGCCAAATACTTCTTCTGTGACAACTTTCATGTTATTTTTTATGTTGCTTAATACAGTCGGCTTGTAAAAGTAGCCTTTCCTTTCCAGCCTTTTGCCTCCTGCCAAAATCATTGCGCCTTTGCCAACTGCGTCATGAACCTGCATTTCAATTTGAGTTAAGCCATCTTTGTTGACTAATGGCCCAACATCAGTTTTCATGTCCATTGGGTCATCAACTATTAATGCATTTGTAGCTTCAGCAAATATTCTCGAGAATTCATCGGCAACACTTTTCATCACAATAAACCTTTTCGCTGCAATGCAGCTCTGCCCTGAATTCATTGTTCTTCCTGAAACAGCACTTTTTGCAGCAAACTCAACATCAGCGTCATCTAAAACAATAAATGGGTCTGAGCCGCCTAGCTCAAGCACAACTTTTTTCAAATTTCTTCCAGCAAGCTCTGCAACTTTAGCTCCTGCGCTTGTGCTTCCTGTTAAAGAAACTCCTTGGGTTAAATCAGATTTTATTAATTCTGCAACAGTTTCATGGTCTGTGATTACAGTCTTGAAAACATTTTCAGGAAACTTGGCTTCTATAAAGGCTTCTTCAATTGCAAGAGCACATTGAGGCACTACATTGGAATGCTTTAAAATTGAAACATTTCCAGCAATCAGAGTTAGAATTCCAAACCTGAATGCCTGCCAGAATGGAAAGTTCCATGGCATTATTGAGAGTATGCAACCAAGTGGCTCAAATGCGACAATGTGCTTTTTGCCATCTGCATGGACAATCTCTTCTTCCAGCCATTTTCCTGCAGTGTCTGCATAAATCTCAGCGCTCCATGCGCATTTCTCAACCTCTGTCAGAGCTTGCTTTATTGGCTTGCCCATCTCCAAAGTCATTAATTTTGCATATCTTTCTTTATTATTTCTCAAAACTTGCGCTAGTCTTCTAAAATAATCTGCCCTTTCATATATATCAAGCTGCTTCCATTCCTGAAATGCAGCATGAGATTTTTTTGCAGCATCAAGAACTTCTTCTTTTGGCATTAACTCATATTCTGCAATTATTTCTTCAGTTGCCGGATTGATTGTTTTGAATTTCATTTTTTGAATTGAATTTTTTAATTATTTTATTTTAATGTTTTATTAATGTGAAATTAATATAATAATTAATCTCTTTTTTACCTTCCTAGCGCATTAACTCTAATATTTTCAACAAAAACAACCAAACCCCAAAATCATAATTCTTTTTTCTTCAATAATTGCGATGTGGTTAAAAACTTTGCCCCTTTTTTTCTGAACAATGCCAAGTCTTTCTTTTCATTCTTCTTGAAAACAGGCTTTATTGCGTCTTTAATCGCATAAGTATCAATTCCCATATTTCTTAAGCCTAAAACAGCTGCCTTGACGCAATAATCAGTTGCAACACCATAGATATAAGCCTTTTTTGTTCCTTTAAGGATTGATTTCAGATTTGGATTTGAAAGTGCATTGTATTTTTGCTTTTCAATTAACAGCCTGTTTTTTTGTTTTAATTGTTTGATTTTTTTATTGTTTAATTTTCTATTTGGAACAATAGTTATATTGCTTAATACTGTCTCTGGAATTTTCTTCTGTCCTTTTGTCCCTGCCATACAATGCGGAGGAAATGTTTTTGATGCAATTTCCCAATCGCTCATTTTATGATTATCAGCAGAAGCAATGACAGAAACATTTTTTTTCTTTGCAAACTGGGTTATTTTCTTTAGGTTTGGGATTATTTTTTCAGCATTTGGCACATAGAGCTTGCCGTCTTTGCGCATGAAATCGTATTGAGTGTCCACATCGAAAAAGATAACATCTTTCATAGAAGGAAAAAATATATATTGTTATTTAAACTTTTTGTTGAAGGCTTTTATTTAATTTTGATGTCAATTTCCTTAATTCATCACTTATTTCAACTTTATAATTAGTAGCATTTTTTATTTTTTTATATTTCTCTGGTAATTTTGATAAATTTTCTTTTGTTGTTTCTCTTATTTCTTCTAATGAAGGCATTTTGTAAGTAATCTTTCCATTTTCCATGACTTTAATTAATAATATATTGCCACTAACTTTTTCATCTCTTAAAGCTAAAATATCTTTGATGCAATTTCCATTTTTATCAATAATTCTATAGACTTGCTTTATTCCTGGATATGTTACTTTCCCTTTGCTAAGCTTCATTGTTGGCAATAATTTGCCATGATTACTTAACTCAACCAATTTATAAACAACATCACAATAAGGAGCGTCTTTTGAGACACCCATTGCTGTGCCAACTCCAAAAGCATCAATTAAAGCGCCTTTTTTCAATAATTCTTCAGTTTCGTACTCATCAAGATTGCCGCTTGCAAAAATATCAACATAGCTTAAGCCATTTTTGTCAAGAATTTTTCTTGCTGCTCTGCTTAATAAAACTAAATCACCGGAGTCAAGCCTTATAGCTTTTAATTTATGCCCTTGCTTTTCCAATTGTTTTGCAACAATTGCTGCCTTTTCCATGCCTTTTAATGTATCATAAGTATCTACTAAAAATGTTGAAGTGCGAGGAAATGTTTTAGAATAGGCATGGAAGCTTTTTTCCTCTTTTTCAAAAGCCATGACAAAGCTGTGTGCCATTGTGCCATAAATAGGAATTTCATATTTCATTCCTGCAAGCACATTTGATGTGCCTATGCAGCCGGCAATATAGCTTGCTCTTGCAACTTTCATTCCAGCATCTGTGCCTTGGGTTCTTCTTAATGAGAAATCAACAACCGGCTTTTGCTTTGCAGCCAATACAACCCTTGAGGCTTTTGTTGCAATCGTAGTCTGCAGATTTATTGCATTAAGCAAAAATGTTTCAACTAATTGTGCTTCTATTATTGGAGCAGTAATGCTTATTATAGGCTCATTTGGAAAAAATACTGTGCCTTCTGGCAATGCAAAAACATTTCCTGTAAATTTGAAATTGTTTAGGTAATTTAAGAAATCATTTTTGAAAATTTTTTTTGATTTTAGATATTCAATATGTTCATCAGTAAATCTTATCCTTTTCAAATAATTAAGTGCATCTTCTAAGCCAGCTGCTATGAAATAATTTCTATTTTCTGGCAGTTGTCTAATAAACAAATCAAATGTTGCAATATCATTTATTTTATTATCAAAGTAACTTGCGCACATCGTTAATTCGTATAAGTCAGTCAATAAGGCAAAATCTTTTTCTTCAACCATAGAGCAGAAAGAGTTTTGTTTTGTTTATAAATTTTGTTTTTGCAGAAAGTTTTATATAGTTGCTATGTTTTCTAATTTTTATGATTTCAAAGAGTGGTTGTCTTTGGTAGCGTTGAATTCTTGTTTTTATTAGATAATAAACATTTCAAAATCTCAAAAGGGCATTGGGGTTAGGGATTTCTCTATGAAATTTTCAGTTATGAGTTTTCATTAGCGAAAGCTCTATTCCAAAATAGCAATGCATACTTAAAATGGGAGGAATAAAGATGGAAAAAATTGATTCATTTATGGGAGTTAAAATAGAACCTGATATTAATTATTTTGTTCAAGTAGCTAATATTGGGATTGAAGGCAAAGTCGAAGGAATCGAATGTGGCAAATTGGCAATGAAAGAAGGTAAAGAATACGACTTAAGAGAAGTTATTGCCTCCGCACTTGGTCTTGGTTTGCCTTATAATAAAATTCCTAAATACGATTTCGAAAGAAGAGAGATATCAACTGCTTCTATTCGAGTCTTTAGGAGAATATAAATTTTTATTTTTAAAAAATGTGGGGACAAGAACAAAATACGAAGCAGAGAAATCTTAGGATTTTTATAGTTAGCATAGATGGAGTTATTAGAGATACCTATAAAACTGGTGTAAGAGATTTTATTTATGTTCCATTTAATGAAGCAAGAAGAGCAATTGAAAGAAAAATAAAAGAAGGAGAAGGTAATGGTTATTATCTTGCAACTGACGACCAAACTATTGCAAAAGAATATAATTTAAAATTATTAGAAATAAAATATAAATAAAAATTAAATTATTCCCTCAACATATTCTCATACTCCTCTTCTTCTGCAACCTCTTCAGAAAGCAAGTCTTCTGCAAGTTCATGCGTAACCAAATCTTTGCCGTGAGTTTTTTGCGCTAAATCATTGTATAAGGAAATTGCATGCTGCTCCATCTTCAAGAAGACTTTAATGAAACCCTTAATATCACTTCTCTCATTTGGAAATGAAACTTTGCCGAATCCTGCGAATTTTTCAATATCCGCCATTGTTTGAGGAGGTTCTCCGCCAAGCTCTGCTATTCTTTTTGCAATCCTGTTCGCATGCCCAAGCTCTCCTTCAGATGCTTTCTTGAAAATATCTGCATAAACTGGGGTTCTTAAACCAGAAACAATATTAGCTGCTAAAGATGCGTAATAATGCACAACCCACTCAAAAGCATAAGCTTTGCTTAATTCTTCTATCAACCATTTATGGTCAAGCTTTGAAATCTCCCTTCCTTTTTGTCCCATTATTGTCACCTACAATCTATTTAAATCCTCAATTAATTGCTCATTCTCTAATCTGTCCTTTGGAGTAGGCATTAAATACTTAAATCTTACTATCCCTTGCGAATCAATTATAAAGTAAGCGCGTTCGCTGAACCCTTCTTTCCTTAGAGTGCCATAAAGACCGCAAACTTCCTTTCCAAAATCGCTTAATAAAGGAAAGTTAAGGTCTAATTTTCCAGCGAATTCCTTGTGGGAATACTTGCTGTCAACGCTTATGCCAAGCACTTGCGCACTTAAGTCATTAAGTTTGCTTAAATCCTGCTCAAAACAGCCAAATTCAACTGTGCAGACAGGAGAAAAATCAAATGGGTAAAAAGCAAGAATCACATTTTTGCCTCTAAAATCGCTGAGCTTTCTTTCCTTTCCATCCTAATCGACTAAAGCAAAATCAGGAGCTTCTTCCCCAACGTTTATCATTTTATTTGTAATGTATGGGCGAGATGGTTTGATGCCTGTGAGTTGGTGAGCGAGTCTCTCGTGAGCCTGCATGTCACTAGCACTAGATTTTGCCGAAGGCGGATTGAAAATTTTTAATTATAATGTTTTTGTTAAAGTTTTCCTTTAGTTAATGTTCTAGTACTTCTTGCCTTTGACAATAGGGCAAATTCAATAAAATATTATAATTTTTCAAAAAAATAAACTCTCAAAATAAAAACCTAATACTCAAAACTTTGCCCGCAGCCGCAAGAGTTGTGCGCATTTGAGTTGCTTATCTTAAAACCGCCGCCTTGCAGGCTGTCAACATAGTCAAGCTTTGCGCCCTTTAAGAACTGGATATTTTCCTTGCTGATTATTATCTTGACCCCTTTATCCTCAAAAATCAAGTCCATGTCTGTTGTTTTGTCATCCAACTCAAGCCCATATTGAAAACCAGAACAACCTCCCGGCACAAGCTCAACCCTTAAGCCAGAATCTTCCTTGTTGTTTTCCTTGAGAACTTCCTTTAATTTTTCAGATGCTTTGCTTGTAATTATAAAATCCTTACCTTCGTCATGCTTTGAATCTTCAACAGCTGCATTTAATTTAGCAATTACCATATCAACTTCCTCATCACTCATTCCATGACCCTTAAAGCCCTGCTCAAGGGTTTCATGGTAAGAGACATGGCAGCCAACGCAATGAACTCCTGCAGACTGCAAAGCCTCTATGCAAGCAGGATACTTTGCTACAACATCGCCTATTGTCATGTCTTTTGTTATCAGCTGTTTGACTTCTTTGACTTGTTGTTCCATAGCCTGTTGTTAGGCATTGTACTATATAAATGTTTTTATTGCCTATAAAAAATCCTATTTTATATCTAGTAGTGCCTAAACATTTATTGAATTAAAATATGTATTTTTATTGTAGTGCCTAATTTTATTTATATAGTGCCTAAAATTTAAAGTATAAATAGTGCCTAAAATTATATCTAAAATGCCTAAATATATTAAAAATATGCAATAATCAAAACATTTAAATATATAGTAGTGCCTAAATAATTTATGGTATTCCTAAGAGTCAAAAAAATCAG
>JAGVYA010000070.1:4439-8765 GCA_018303505.1 Candidatus Woesearchaeota archaeon | reverse complement strand
TTTGGCATAACTAAAAGCATCGTCCCACTCTGCAGCGCAAATTGCAACACCAGGCGCTGAAATATCTGGCTTGCTTATTATATTGCCAGACCATTCAACCGGACCTCTTGAGCTAAAGCTTGCAATTGGCTGTTCACAGTATGGGTTGCTCCCAATTTGATTTGGTTTGCAGGAAGCGCCAACTGTAATGGCTTTCCTAGAAGTTCCAGGCGATGCAATAGTTCCAGGAGAATGTCCTGCATTGCCTGCTGCAACAACTGCGATAACACCCTCATTAACAGCGTTATCCATAGCAGTTGATAAAGGATCATCTGGACCGCAACCTTCATCATAAAATCCGCAATAAGCGCCAAGGCTCAAACTGATTACATCAAGATGATCAGAAAAATTCTTGTCTTGATTAGGGTCGATACTTCTCTCTATTGCTGCAATTATATTTGCAAAAGTGCCAGAACCTCCTGAATCCAATACCTTGTAAGCATAAATAGTCGCATCAGGCGCTACTCCCTTTAAGACACCATTTCCTGCTGCTGTTGCAGCAACATGGGTGCCATGACCATTGTCGTCAATTGGATCATTATCATTATTTACAAAATCATAGCCTCCTTCGACTTTGCAACCAGAACCAAAACCGCCCCCTGTTTTTGGATTAGTAGGCTCGGTACTTGGGATTGACGTATTACTGGAGTTTCCGCCGCCGCCTCCACCGCCTCCAGATGAAATTATGGCATATGACTGTTCAATAATCTCGCCTGTTTGCAAGTTCTTAAACCTCATAATAGGATTATCGTTAGTTGCCTTATCAGCGCCTAGATACTGCAGTAGACCATCATAATCAAGCAAGTAAAAGTTATTATCTTTCACAATGTCCTTACTCTCATCTGCTATAATGCTTATCCCGTAGTCAATATATCCGCTATGGTCCAAATCAGCATTTATGTCAAAATCATTAAATACCATATCCGATACTGCAAATACAGAATAATCATATCCACCTAACTTTAATTTTGCCAAAGGAGACGAATTTGTGTATGTCTGTTCTGTAGTATTACCTGTTTTAAGCTGCTTAAATTTAAGTAACGGATTGTCAGCAGTTATCTTATCAGCTCCTTTGTATTGCAACATTCCGAAATCCTTCAAAAATAAATAATCGTCCTTTGTTATGGTTTCTTTCTCACTGCCTATAACATCTCGAAAGTTATCTCCTAAATTGAAATTCGGCAGAACACCGTCTCCACTAATATCCACTTTGATATTGAAGTCATTGACGCCAATACCAGAACTGCTAATCACTTTATAATCTCTGCCGCCTATTTTTAAAGTGGATTCTGCATGTGAATCGCCAGAGCCGGAGCAACCGTTTAAATCAGGATGAGAATAGTCAACACCCGTATCGATAATACCAATCCCGACTCCATTGCCGGTAATGCCCGTCTCCCATAATTTATCAGCTCTTATGATTGGAACGGATTCCTGCAAATCGATGCTGACTCTAAAATTCGGAGTAATTCTCTTGACGGTTTTTAGTTTCTTTATCTCTAATAATTCATCTTCAGAAACATCTTGTATGAAAACGCCATTAAATGAATTCTTAAATCTTTTTTTCGCATGAACCATCTGCACTCGCTGCGGCTTTTCTGCTTTAGCCTTTCTTTTTTTCTCTATCACATTAGACAAATCATCTATGAATTTTAACTGCTCTTGCTCTATCCTGCTTTCTTGAGCAATTAATTCCTGCTCACTGCTTCTTTCAATCTTATCCAATTCGCTCCTTTTATTATTCAAGATATTTAGATTTGCACTTGATGCTGCTTCAGAGTCACTCAATTCATTGATATCTTGTTTAAGTTTCTTTACCTTTTTTTCGATATTTGCCTTTTTCTTAGCGATGGGTTCCTCAACTAACTCTATTATATAACCGTCGAAAGAAGCTTGCCTGATATTATCGTCACCAAATTTCGTTAACATAAACGGATTTGCATTTTTTGCATCAAATTCAAGCACAACTCCGTTATCACTATAAGAGACCGCGTTACCCATTTGCTTAGTCAGTTTTTCGGTATTCACCTGTATAGACTTGTCAAAGTATAGGCTATACTTCGTATTCTCATTTTTAACAACAGGGTTCACAAACAAAGCAAACGAATTTGTTCCAGGCTTGCTGGCAGCACCATCATCAACAGTACCAAGAATGGAATCTGAACTGCATACATCCTTGAAAACGCAAGCGCCATTATTGCAACCAAGAGGGCAATCTACTGAAAATTTGGTGTACGAGCATTTTTTATTACTAGCGCATATTCCAGGAATTTCATAAGTAATCAGCTTGCTGCCATTACAAAAAGGAGATGGCGGTGAGACGCAACTAGCATTTGTGCATTTTGGTAACTTTGCTAAATTTGCGACTGACTGATCGATCGCTAAACCCGCTAAATCAGATTCATGAGAATTAGGAAACAATAAACCAGCTGCTAGCACTAAAACACTTAAAAACAATATCAATCCAAACAATGCTTCACCTTTTTTCATTGGAATTACCCCTTTAAGATGCAAGTATATAAATCTTTTTTGTTATTGAGGGTGATTGCATAAATTGTATCCCTGATAGATTTATTTTACATTTCTAGGCAACCCAATATCTGCAACAATTGTTTTGTCCTGCAGTTTTTCAAGCCCATTTTTTAAGTCATGAAATGCCACTATTAAATCCGCATTAACGCATTTGTCAATTACTGAGCCCGTATCCGGGTCCAAGCCAGTTGGAATGTCAACAGCAACTTTGTATGCTTTTGAATTGTTTATGTCATCTATTATTGCGGATATTTCTTTATTTAACTTTCCTTGAATTCCAATGCCTAGAATTGCGTCAATTATTATGTCATATCCTTCAAAATCAATCCCATCATCAACAAGCAACTGTATTTTTGCATTATGCTCTATTTTCTTGAAATTAAGCATTGCCTCCTTTTTCAGCTTGTCCTCATCCCCTATAAATAAAACATCAGTTTCCGCTTCATCGCACAAGTGCCTTGCAGCAACAAAGCCGTCCCCGCCATTATTGCCGTGATAACAGACTACAAGAATTTTTTTGTCATTTAAGTCAAGTCTTTGCTTTATAGTTTGATAAACTGCCCTTCCAGCGTTCTCCATAAGAACCTGCCTAGAAATACCGCTATTGGCTTCTAGTAATCTCATTTCTTGTGAGGAAATCATTAGGAATTGCCAATTAATTGGCTTAACTTTTCTTTTGCATCCAAATTTTCGTCGAATCTCCTTATTAAATCTGCTTTTTGCTGTTCTGTTAAATGCCCACTTTCGACCAAAAAATTTGTAAAATCCATTTGCTCCGCATTTGCAATCCTTTTCCGCAGATGGGTATACGGATAATTCATTGCAGGCTTTATAATCTTTTTCCTAATTAAATCAATGTGTTTAGTATCGTAATTGGTTTACATTTTCTTTAGTTTTTAAATAAGGCTTTAATTTTGCTAAATTTTCCCACTTCTGAGGTGGTTTTAATGCCAAAATTAAACGAAAAAAAAGAAAATGGGCAATAAGACAGATAAAGGAAGGCATGCCAAAGAAAGATATAGCTTTGGCGATGAAGATAAGCCGGATGGGTTTGTGGAAGATAGAGGAAAGGCACAACAAATATGGCGAAGATGGTCTGAAAGACCATAAGCCTGGCAGATTATTTGAACCACTAAGCGCTAAGTTCTATGATCTGGTTGTCAGCTACTGGAAAAAGTATAAGTGTGGAGCAAGGAAGCTTCATGCAATTCTCAAAAGCAAGGGATTCAAAGTTTCTTTAAGAAAAATAAGCCAAGTTCTTGTGGAACAGGGATTTCAGAAGCCTTGCAAAAACAGAAGAAAGCCAAGAAAATACAAAAGATATGAATGGCCATTGCCAAACTATATGTGGCATACAGACTGGCACGTAATAAAAGCTCAAAGGCACAAGGGGGAAAGCATTATCGTTTACCTCGATGATTGCTCTAGGAGAGCAATGAGCTATTGCAAAGGAGCAGAAAATACAAGGAATTCTCTGTTTGCGCTGTATGGCGCAATCGCTGAAAACTTAGTAATGCCATTTATCCTTAACAGCGATAGAGGCACTCAATTTTTTCCTAACAAAAAAGATAAGAGTGGAGAAGCCATACACCAGTTTCAGGAAGCACTTGCAGAGCTAGGGATAGTTTTTGTGCCTTCGAGAAGAAGGCATCCGCAAACCAATGGGAAGCTGGAGAAGTTCTTTCACATTCTGGATACAGAATTTGACGAGAGATTTGAAACTCTGGACGAATTTTTTGATTATTACAACAATGA
>JAGVYA010000070.1:0-4433 GCA_018303505.1 Candidatus Woesearchaeota archaeon | reverse complement strand
GCATACAAAAAGCGCCTTTAAAAAGGCGCAGAAATGTAAACCAATTTCGGTACAAGTAAACCTAAATCGGTACTATAGGTTTTGTCGTCTATAAGAAAACAGGTGGTTACGATTTAGGTTTACATTTGGGCAGATTGATGTGTAGGGGCGTTTATTGTCAAAATTTTGTATATTGGAATACCATTGAGTGCATTAGAATTAATGTAAACTTAATTCGGTACTATACAGCAAAGCCAAAAAAACCAAAACCTTTATATATAACCAATTGTATACCAATTCTACTAATTTTAATAAAAATTTGGAGGGGGTTTAAAATGGCTAATCAAGTGATAGTGGCAGAAACAATAAGAACAACTTTAGGTCCAAAAGGAATGGACAAGATGATTGTTGATTCTATGGGTGACATAACAATTACTAATGATGGTGTTACAATTCTTGAGGAAATGCAGATTGAGCATCCATCTGCAAAGATGATTGTTGAAGTAGCAAAAACACAGGAAGATGAGGTTGGGGATGGAACAACAACTGTTGTTGTTATTGCAGGTGAATTATTGAAGAATGCTGAAAAATTGCTTGATCAGGATGTCCATCCGGCTGTTATAGCAAGAGGTTACAGGCTAGCTGCTGAAAAGGCTTTGGAAGTTCTAAATCATATGGCTGAAAAAATAACTCCAAAAGATGAGACTATTTTAAAACAAATTGCAATGACTGCAATGACAGGCAAAGGCGCTGAATATGAAAAGGAAAAATTAAGCGACTTGAGCGTAAAGGCTGTTAAAATGGTTGCCGAAGATGACGGCTCAATTGATTTAGATAACATAAAAATAGAGAAGAGGGCTGGAGGAGCTGTTGAGGATTCTGAATTGATAAAGGGAATTGTGATTGACAAGGAAAAAGTCCATGCAAGCATGCCAAGAATTGTGAAGAATGCAAAAATTGCCTTGGTCGACAAGGAAATTGAGATAAAGAAAACAGAGATAGACGCAAACATTGAGATTACATCGCCAGACCAGCTGCAGGCTTTCCTTGACCAGGAAGAAAAAATGCTCAAAGATATGGTTGAGCAGATTGCATCAAGCGGAGCAAATGTTTTAATTTGCCAGAAAGGAATTGATGATGTTGCGCAGCATTTCTTGGCAAAAAAAGGAATTTACGCTGTGCGAAGAGTTTCAGATTCTGACATGAAAAAGATTGCAAAAGCAACAAATGGAAATGTTGTAAGCAATCTGCATGACTTAAGCAAAGACGACTTAGGATTTGCAGGCCAGGTTGAAGAGAAAAAGATTGGGGATGAAGAATTTACTTACATCATGGATTGCAAAAACCCAAAAGCTGTTACAATTTTAGTTAGGGGAGGCTCAGAGCACGTCACAAGCGAGATTGAAAGGGCAATAACAGATGCTGTTGGCGATGTTGCAGCTGCATTGAAAAACTGCAGAGTAGTTGCAGGAGCTGGCGCTCCAGAAGTTGAATTAGCAATGGAACTGAGAAAATATGCAGAATCATTAAGTGGAAGAGAGCAGCTTGCAGTTCAATCATTTGCAGACTCAATGGAAATAATTCCAAGAACATTGATAGAGAATGCAGGGCTTGACCCAATTGACATAATGACAGAGCTTAAGTCTGCTCATTCAAAGAAGCAGAAATGGGCTGGAATTGATGTCTTTACTGGCAAAGTAACTGACTCTTGGAAGAAAGGAGTCATCGAGCCATTAAAGATAAAGACACAAGCAGTTAGCTCAGCTTCGGAAGTTGCAGTAATGATATTAAGAATTGATGATGTAATCGCATCTTCTGGCTCAAAGGGCTCAGGCCCAAAAATGCCTCCCGGCATGGGCGGAATGGGCGGGGAAGACGTAGAGTATTAATTTGATTTTTTGATTATTTTTAGTTATTGTTCAATCGTTAATGAGTTTTCGAGTTAATGTTTTTCTTTAGTTATTCTATTTAGTTCTTCTTGGTTTCGACAATAGACCATTTCCAATAAATAATTTTAATTTTAAAAAATCGGGAATTTTTATTCTCTAAACTTATAAATATAGAAATTCTTTCCTTGCCCCTGCTTATTCGGGTACTTGAAGCTTACAGAAGAGCTGTCCCTTAATTTTTTCAGGCACGTTGTTACAGAGCCAAGTGATGAAGTCAGCCTGTTTGCTATGTCCTTTGATGTAAACCACTTGTTTTTATTCTTTTTTAGAAAAGTATAAACCTCTTGCTGCCCCATTTTATTTATTGTAGGAATAACTATTATTTAAGCCTTGTTCATTGAAATTGAATGCCACTGGACATTATGCTATAAAATTATAACATTAGCAGGATAGGAATTATAGAATTACTTCCACTTTCTTTGATGATCTCCTTTATTTTGTCGTAGCGGTCCATATTAAGATAATACTTCCAGCCGTGCTCTTTTTTCTTTTTGCCGCATATGTTCTGCTTAACTAGTGCTTCCAAGACAACTTCTATTTTATCTTTTGTAATGTTCAGTTTTGAGAATTCCCTGTCTTTTAAGCCCTTAGCAAGATTATCAAAGTATATGGAGCCTTTGCCAAAGCAGCCTGCCTTGAACAGCTCCCTGCAAGCCCTGCTGACAATTATGTACTCACTTCTTTTTACTTTAACCATTATCAGTTGAAGTGCATAAGCGCATGATTTATAAATCTTATGGTATTTTTTAAGACTTATAAGGCTATTTTTATACACTTTAAAGGCTAATATAGAAAGATTTAAATATATACTATTACCACTACTACTAAAATGAAATCATTATTTTTAAGAAAACAGGGAGCAACACCTAGAAATAAGGTATTAGACTTTCTAATTACTTATCAGGAGCTTGATTATTCTCTGAAAGAGATAGCAAAATATTCGGGGGCTGGTTATTCAACAATAAAAATATTAATCAAAAAATTGGTAAAGGACAGATGGGTAGTGCCATCAAGAAATTCATGGAGTTTTACTGGGAAGTCATTGAAAACGAGATACAAAGAAGAGAGAAAGTTCCAGCCAAAGAAGACTTTAAGTCTTCGTCAATGAGGGGGTTGGCGGTTTCTGCTAAACAGGTTTAAAATCCCGTCCCTGGCGCTGAAAAAACGGAAATTGATTTTAATAAAGAAAGGTTATATAAGTCTTATACATTCATTTAGATTATTTTTCGCATAATCTGTAACGATTAGTGTACCTGACATTTTTGTGCCTGAAGTCGTAGTATTTACCATTTCAAAACAAATAGGTTTATTTTGGTTATTCTCTAGCTGAAATGATGTATAAACCACACAATTTGTAAATTTTTCATTGCAATCCCCATATTCAATCGTTTCATTGAACTTAAATTCATCAAAAAATGCAACGTTTCCTAATGTATCATACAATACAAAATTGTGATAATTTACGGGATGATTATTTGTAGTAACCATAGTGCGTGTAAGGTGACCACTTAAGAGTTGGTTAGTTTTTGTAACAGTTATATTTGAGTCGATTGCATTTTTGATTATAGTGTCGGCATCGACATTTGTATTTATTGATTTATCAACTATTGATTTTTGAAAATTTTGTGAATTTTCTTCCTTGTTATAAAAAATTAGTTTATCTATCTTAAATAAACTTATACTGATGTTTAGCAAAGAGACTGTCAATCCAAATGTTATTAAGAATACCCATAACTTAGTAAATTTGTACTCTTCTTTAAGACTGAAGAATAAATTACTAATGATGTTCTTTTTATCTTTGTTAACCATTTTATTGAAACAATCAGTACTGTTCCAACCACCAACTTATTCCCTTATTTTATTAACAATTATAAACCTTTCCCTTTCCAAACTTTCGAAAGAAACCGGCAAAATTCGATGAATTTTGTGGGCTTTGAAAAACCAAAAATTTTTCAAAACCTTTATATACCCCATCACATACACTTATTTTACATCGCCTCCAGTTCAATATTGGTTAGATATTCAAATTCTACGTACAAAATATTGAAGGCAGATGTATTTGTGTGCTTGATGTTGTGCATCAAGTACCTGTAGGAATTTTAAGTTTCAGCTCAATAATAGTGTGACAGCGACCAATAATTGAAGGATACATAAAACAAATAACGGCTAAATCAAAGATGCAAAATCTGTGATTTTAAAACAATTCCCGTTGATCCTGCGGGAGGTTGCTGCTATCAGGGTTCGATTAAGCCATGCAAGTCATTGCGCAAGCAAGGCAGACTGCTCAGTAACACGTCGATAATCTGCCCTTAGATCTGGAATAACCTCGGGAAACTGAGGATAATACCGGATAGGGAAATCCAACTGGAAGGTGGATTTCCTAAAACGCAAGGTCTAAGGATGAGCCGGCGGCGGATTAGGTTGTTGGCGAGGTAATGGCTCACCAAGCCGAAGATCCGTAGGGGCCTTGAGAGAGGTAGCCCCGAGAAGGGCACTGAGATACTG
>JAGVYA010000003.1 GCA_018303505.1 Candidatus Woesearchaeota archaeon | reverse complement strand
ATCTCCTCAAATATTTCCTTGGGAATAAAAATAGCGCCAAAAAGCTTTTTCAGATACGAAACCTTGCTTATTTTAGAAAGGTGTATTAAAGGAGTTGCGTCAGAAACAGCCTGCATTTTATGCCTCAAGCGCAGCCTTTATGTCCTTTTCAACATCCTTTAAAGTATAATGCATCGGAATCTTTCTCTCTCTTGCAGCATCAAGAGCCTCCCACAGCGAAATGCCTGCAATTTCCGCTGCCTTCATCAATGTGATTTTCCCCTTTTGGTATAACTCAAGCGCATACTGCAGCTTTATGTCCTTCAGCCCTTTGTCCAAAACTCTTCGCAATGCTATGGTTTTGCCTATCCTTTCCTTCTCAGCGTACCACTCAAGCTCTTCATCCAAATCATCAGGAACTCTTGTTGATATTAACGGCATGTCTTCACCTTTGTATACAAATATATAAATATGTGCACATATTTAAATTTTTCTATTTTGGTAAAAGGAAGTTTAAAGAAAGACCTAAAACACTTCATATGGAAATCTCGGAAATCGCAAAATTAACAGAGAATAATTACGATTTCCGCTGAGATGAGTGAGCGAGAGCGAACTCTCGCATGTCGAAAATCACAGATTTTCGAGCATGATCGAAAATGCGTAGCATTTACCGACATGTCACTGCTCAAAAACCGTTATTGATTATTGTAAATTGCGGTTTTTAACAGGAGATTAAAATCAAAATAACGCAAGACAGAAACATTTATAAACTCAAAGTAAATTGATTTACCTTATGGTAAGATTTTATACTTATCTGGAATTGTATCTTGATGATTTGAGGAAGCTTGTAAGCTTGAGCGAGCTTGAAAAGCATTTCAAAACTCCCCACCAGACCATCAAAAGCCACCTGAAGGATTTGGTGAAAGGCAAAATACTATCGGAGGAAAAAAGGGCAAGGTTCAGGTTCTATAAATTAAACCTCCAAAACCCATTAATAACAGATTACCTCTCATTATGCGAAAAGGAAAGGACATTTGCCTTTCTAAATAAAAACGCGCTGTTCAGCAGGCTTCACAGCACAATAGCCCCGCATTTAAAAGAAAGCAATGTCTTGTTATTCGGCTCAGCAGTAGTCTCAAAAGAGTATAAGGATATAGACTTACTTATACTCTCTAAAGACAATAAACTAATAGAAGAACTAAAAAAATTTGAGAAGACTTATTCAGTTAAACTGCATATAATCAAAACCTCAGAATCAGATTTGACAGAAACGCTAATAACAGAAATAAAGAAAAAGCATATAATATTCAGCAATCATGACTATTTCGTAAAGGTGATTTACAAAAATGAGCTTGGAATGGTGTAAAAAGCAAGGAATGAGGTTAGTAGAGCCAAATAATGAGCTGGCAGAGGAATACTTCAAGAATGCAGAAGAAACCTTAAGGGTCACAAACCTGATAAAAAACTCCGGCTCAAATATGTGGCTTGCAACACAGAAATATTACACAGAGTATCTAGCATCATATTCCATACTGATGAAAATCGGAATCAAGTCAGAAATCCACTCTTGCACGATTGAAGTAATAAGGCTTCTTGAGCAAGATAAGCTTCTAGACTTTAATTTCTCAAAAATACTTGAAGATGATAAAGAGCTAAGAATTGACAACCAATACTATCTAAAAAATAGGCCGGTTGACTTTGATTCAAAAGCCATAGGGAACATCCTTCTAAAAATAAGGAATTTGCTGGACAGCCTGACTGAAGAGCAAATCACAAAAATAAGGAATCTAATCAAGCATGGCGATTGAAATTCTTCCCCCTTCACCTTAACCAAAAACATCTTACCATCTGGAAAGGTGATTAAAAACCGAAAGATATATAAACTTAAGTTTACTCATATAAACTAAAATGGATATGTATAAACTAAAATGGACAATACTCCAGCTTGATATTTTTTCTCTTTTGTGCCAAAAGGCAGGAGAAAAGCTAAGCCAAAGGGAAATAGCAAGAATATTGAAAGTTTCGCCAACTGCTGTTGCAAATTCCATAAAAAATCTAAAAAGCACAGAGCTTATTAAAGTCGAAAAGACAAAGACAATTAATTTTATTTCTTTTAATAGGGACAATCCAAAAGCTATTGAGCTTAAAAGAGCGGAGAATCTGAAAAATGTCTATCTATCGGGATTATCTGACTATTTGGAAAGGGAGCTGGCAGGCAGCACAATCATTCTATTTGGCAGCTATTCAATGGGGGCAGACACAAACACGTCTGACATAGACATTGTGGTTATAGAAAGAAAAGACAAAATGCTGTACCTTGAAGAATTTGAGAAAATCCTAAACAGAAAGATTAATGTAAATTTTTATGATTCATGGAAAAAAATCCATGAGCACTTGAAAAATAATATTTTAAACGGCATTTTATTGCATGGTGGAGTTGAATTATGAGAGTTGTAAAACATTTTGAAGAATACAAGCATGAAGGGATTATTAAGCATGTCAATAAAAACAAGGAAAGGTCAAGAAGTTTAGTCATTGAATCAGAAAGAAAAATGCTTTCCTTGAAAGAAAGATTGGAAAAATTAGGCGTAAAAAATGAAAATGCCAATGATTACGTTGAATATTGTTATGATATTATTATGCACTTAGTGAGGGCAAAATTACACTTGGAAGGCTATTTAGCAAGTGGACAAGGGGCGCATGAAGCAGAGGTTTCTTATTTGATAGTGCTTGGGTTTCCTGAAAAAGATGTTAAGTTTGCCGACCAGATGAGATATTTTAGAAATGGTATACTTTACTATGGAACTTCTCTTGATGCAGAATATGCAGAAAAGGTTGTAGGATTTACAAAGAAGATATATCCAAAGCTAAGAGAAATGGTTAAATAATCACCGAATCAGAAATCCAACAAATCGCCATTGTCTACGGCAAGAAAAATTTAGTTGAATATTTTGTTGAGCAATTTAACATGGACTTCATGATGGAGAAGAAATAAAGGCAATTTTAGTTAAAGGTGATAAGTATGGATAAAAGAAAAGCATTTGAAATAGTTTCGCAATTTATTTATGATAGTAGTATGGATATTGAAAGGAAGTTTAAATGTCAAGAAGCAGCTAATCACTTGTATAATAACAACAAAATCAACATAAAGATATCGAAAAATATCATACTAAGACTTAAATTCCTAAAACACTTTATCTATAAAGGCGATTAAAATCAAATTAAGAAATTTAATTTGCTATCACAAAAATAGTTTTATGTTCCAATAGACTTCTTAATCACTTACCCATCTTAATCTCCACCAAAAACATCTTTCCATTTGGAGTCAGTAACTTGATGTCCACAACATCTTCTTTATGCAAATCTTTGGTTAATTCTTTTGAAATAGATTAAAACACAGCACTTCCATTTCCATAATAAACTTGATTGTCTTTGTCCCAGAGCATTGCCCATAGTGTGCTTTCTGCTTCAGGAGGAGATTCGCTTGTAAGCAATTTGTTGAAATTCTTGCTAAATACACCCTGGGAAGCTTTCCAAGCAGCATCTATACTATTCCCCTTAAGTATGGAAATTATCAAGGCATTAGAAGCTTCCAGATAAGGTTTGGATAACTCATCCTTAATCGGAGTAGCTGACTTATTCTTATCTGTAGGAAAGATAAAATCGTCTTTATAACCAATAAATGCTTCTGTACCTTTCTTAACGCAAGACTCACCTAGCTCACATGCGGACCTGCAAGATATAGAATAAACAATTTTTGATTCAAGCGCTTCTTCATTAACATTCATTTCAATAATCTTTTCCCTATGAAACCCGCTAATGCTCCTTTCATCTCCATGACCGTTAAAAACCACAAATCTTGGCTTCATCTTAGAAAGAAACTTCTCTACATTTTGCCTCGTAACTTCCTTGCCTTCAAACTTTGTAAAATCTATACCTTTCTTAGATGCAAATTCCAAAACCTCTTTTTCCCAAACAAATAAATAGTGAGTAGTTGTATCATCATTGGGAAAGGTAATCAGAAATCTTCTTTCACTCATATGAAATTATACCTCTTTTCAACGATCTAAGATAATGTAATTGTGCAGCTACGATTTTTTTGCCTATTTCATCACCTTTCTTAACTCTTGCTATAAGTTCGTCTTTATCAAATTCTCCATGGCTGCCTATTGATAACTTTACGTTCGCAGGCATTGTTTCTAATCTCAATACTACTAATTGCTTAATATCTTCATCCTGTTCCATTTTAAATAATCTCCATATTAATTAATTTCTCTATTATTCTTGAGCCAAGTTTTGTATTATTCATGACCTCATTATATGCTACGTCCCAAGTAATAGGTTCATCGTCAATAACAACTATAATCTCTTTTCTTACGTTAATAGGTAAATTAGAATAGACTTTTATAAACCTTTCCTTTCCCTCTTCTGCCATAAACCCAACCTAATAATACTAAATTTTTAAAGTTTTCGCTGTGTTAACTTAGTTCTATACTCCTAAGCTTAAATAGTTTTTGTTTCCAATAATTAGATGATCCAAAATCTTAATCCCGACCAAATTCTCAGTCTCAACTAAAACCTTATTTACTCTATAATCCTCATCTGAAGGCTCAACATTGCCAGAGGGATGATTATGAACTAAAATAACTGAATTTGCAGAATTCTTAATTGCTTCCTTAAACACTTCGCGAGGATGAACTATTGAATAATTCAAAGTGCCGATTGAAATAATTTCATCTTTAATTATCTTATTCTTAGAATCCAAAAACACAGCAATAAAATACTCTTTCTTAAAATCTTTAAGCTTTTCAATGTAATAATTAGCTATATCAGAAGGATTCTTAACAACTTTCTCGCAAATTTTGCCGGAATTTACCCCTTTGCTAAGCTCAAAAGCAACAATTAACTTAGAAGCTTTAGCTAAACCTATGCCTTTTATTTTCATAAGCTCTTGCAATGACAGAGAATTTAATTTATCAATTCCAAATGTAGAAATCAATCTATTGCCTAAATCAATAACATTCTCACCATGGCTACCATTCTGTAGAAGGATAGCTAATAACTCAGCATCACTTAAACTATCTGTGTTATAATTTTTCAATCTTTCCCTTGGCATTTGCTCTAAAGCTATTTCTTTGATTTTCAATGCTACCACCTCTTTTTGCTAGTTTTTTAAGTAAGGTTTAATAGTTGTAAGAATCTAGGGTTTATAAAATTCACACGAGCATGTCCAGTGCTTACTTTCTATATTGAAAATAAATAAGCTTAAATCTTTTGATATAATTTGAGATTGATATGCTATTAGATTATGTTAAGAAATTAGAGTACAAATCGGATTTAGAGAGACTAAACACACTAAAACAAATTCTGAAGTCAAAAAAAATTAAGTTTGTAGAACAAAACTATTCTTATTTCAATTTTAAAGGAACAAACGTTATTGTTGATGTTGGCAATCTAAATTCAAAAAAGCACATTATCTTATCAGCGCATTTTGATGTTGTTTCTGGAAGTCCAGGCGCTAATGACGATGCTTCTGGAATTGCAATCCTGATTGATGTTATTGAAAGAATAAAAAAACTGAAATTAAAAAACAAAATAAGAGTTATCTTCTTTGATGATGAGGAAATAGGAAGGTTTGGTTCAATTTCTTACATTAGAAAATATGGCTTGAAAGATTTGATTGCAGTTTATCATTTGGAGCTATGCGGCTATGGAGATGCATTTGGCCTATGGCCAATAACAAAAATAAACCAGGATAGCTATTCATTAAAAACAATAGAAGCTGTTTTAAGAGAAAAAAATATTTACTTTGAAAAAGTCGGCCAACTGCCGGCTTTCTGGGGAGATGACTTGAGCTTTAGGAATGCGGGATTTAGGCATGCATTGTGCATCACAGTTGCTCTTAAGGAGGAAAAAGAAGCAATAAAAAAATTTGTAAAAAGCAGCGTATTCAAATTAATATTTGATTTTTACACAGGCAGAGTTCCAAAAATGTTCAGGCTTTACCATTCGCCGGAAGACAAAAGCGAGCATTTGAGTGAAAAAACATTAAAAATGGTTAGTGAAGTTCTGGTCGATGCTGTATTAAAATTAGGCAGGGAAGCATAAACTCATTTTGCTAAAAACCCGCTGGCTCCTTTTGCAATCATTTCTATTGCTACAGCAGTCAGGAAAAGCCCAAGCACCCTTGAGCTTATATTTATCAGTCCGACATTCACCCTTGGTATCAAAAACGAAAATGTTATGAACAAAACGCCAACAAGAATAAATGCAATGACCGTATTGAGCAGCAAAGCCGTATGCCCAAACTCATAGGATTGTATTGTAAGAAAAGATATTGTAGCGGGCCCGGTAAGCATTGGCGTAGCTATTATTGAAATAAGGCTGTTGACCCCACCTACTTCCTTTATTCCATTGTCTTTTGGTCTTACTGTATTGATTCCAAGCAGCAAAAGCACAATGCCTCCAGCAATTCTAAATGAGTTTAAAGTAACTCCAAATAAATTAAACATATACGGTCCAATGAAAATTATTGCAACTGCAATTATAAAAGCAGTAAGCACTGCGCTGAAAGCTATCTTTTTTACATTGAGCTTCTTTTTATAGGCATTCATCAAAAAAGGAAAGGAAGAAAGCGGATTTAGAAGCACGAAAATTTGGAGTATCAGCGCAAAGTTTAGCCATTCCATAGAAAAATCTAAAAGTGGTTTATTTATAAGCCTTGCTTTTTCATGAGTAAATTTTAAATTGTTCCTTATTTACACCTCCAAAAATGAAATCTTACACAGAGCATTTGTGGTTCAACACATCAAAGAGAGTTGAATTCATCAACATAACAGATAAAGTAGAACAGGCAGTGAAAAAAAGCGGCGTAAAAGAAGGGCTTGTCTTAGTCAATGCAATGCACATAACTGCTTCTGTTTTCATTAATGACGAAGAAGATGGATTAAAGCAGGATTTTATTGAATGGCTTCATAAGCTTGTTGATGTCAAAAAAGATTACAAGCATAATCTGACAGGAGAAGACAATGCTTACGCCCACTTAATGCGCACTATAATGGGAAGGGAGGTTGTTGTTGCAATAACAAACGGCAAGCTTGATTTTGGCCCATGGGAGCAGATTTTTTATGCAGAGTTTGACGGCCAGAGAAAGAAAAGAGTGATGGTTAAGGTTATTGGAGAGTGAATTTTTGTTAAATTTTTAATTGTAGAATCAAATTAATTGCGTTGTGCCAGATAAAACAAAATCAAATAAAACATTAAGTTTGCATCTATAAAACATTAATCAAACTTCTAATGAAAATTATAAAATATTCTTACTTCTTGCTTGCGCTGTACATAAGCCAAGATAAATAGCCCACTGCAACAACTACAACATAGCTTAGCCACAATGGAACATCAAAATTTGCAATTCTCGCAGGCCAGCTGAAAATAGCTCTCAATAAATGCAGCAAACCAATAAGCCCAAAAATAACAGCTGCTAGCATTAAAGATTGGTTTTTGTCCATAAATAGCTCATTGAATTCAGAATATTTAAATTTAGTGATTATTCAGGATTAAAACAACAAGATTTAAATATATCTTATTAACAAAAACATTACTTAAAAATGGTAATTCGTCATATAAAAAAATTCTTTGAAAACCAGAAAAAGAGGTTTGCAGAGAGGCACAAAGAAAAGGAAAGAGCAGAGTCCTTCAGAGAAACTGAAGAGATGAGAAAAGCAGAAGAGCTAAAACGTGAAGCTGACAGATTAGCGCAACTAAAACAATATCAAACAGCAATTGAGGAATACAATAAATCCCTTGAATTCTACCCTTACAAAGGAAATGAGCAAGATTTGTTCAAGAATGCTGCCGAATTCCTATTTAAATGCAATTACAACGTGGCTGCCTGCTATTCTTACTTGGATAATTTTGACAAGGCAATAAATTATTTTGACAATGCATTGCAGATTGAAGTGGCAGAAGATGAAAATAAAGTGAAGGCATTGATGGGCAAAGGCAGCACTTTCTACAGGAAAAAATTGTTTGTTGAAGGACGCTATAGGGCTGGCGCTTACAGAATCGCGATGGATACGGACTGGGAAGTGCCCGACAAGGTTGTTGAGCGCTACAAAGAAGAAGACAGGAAAAAGAATTTCACTAAGCTTGCGCATGATTGCTTTACAAATGCGGCAGAGCTGGACAGGCACCATGTTGAAGCATGGTACAACAAGGGCCATATGGAGATTATCATGGGGATGATAAAAGAGGCGGTCCAGTCTTTTGATAATGTCTTAAATTTGAATAAGAACTATGAAAACAAGGAATCAATCGCTTTGTTTGACGAAATAAAGAAGGAAAGAGGCATAGCGGTCAAGACATCTGAAATAATGGAAAGGAGCGAGAATGCAGAGCCGACTTTCAAGACAAAGACAGGCCATTTGGTCAGGACAAGGGCAGAGATGGAAATTGCAAACTTTCTGTTTAACAATAACCTATTGTTCCAGTACAATACAGTTGCGACATGGGCAGACAAGGATGATTTCAGGGCTTCTTTTTATGTACCGAAGCTGGACCTTTACATAGACCATTACCCTTATGATTACGTTAAGGAATACCAAAAGCACATGAAAGCAAGAATTAAGCAGTATGAAAAGAGCAAGAAAAAGCACATCTACATTACTTCTGAGGACGAAAAAAATATTGAAGATGCAATAAAGCTGAAGATGAAGCCTTATGCTATATTGTGATTGATTGTTCTGAAAATAAATAAAAAATTGCGTATAACGTATGCGATCGCTGTTAAACACCCCTGAATACTTGGAAAGGTTGGATTTTAGTGCAACGTTCCCGAAGGAAAAAATCCAAAGTCGTCGGGACTATCTTGAAAAATAGGGGCTGGCGAACCATTTATTTAAGAGTGCCTCCAACTAAAATTCCGTTTGCCCAATAAAATCCAGTATCACCAGATGGTAAAATATCGTACGTATATTTTTGATCGTATTGAACAATTTTTACACTTTTTACATACGAATCATCTATAATATCATCTGGTTTTATATCACCAAATATTCTACCATCCGCCGTTGGATGACCTTGAGAGGCAAATAATTCTTTTCCATTATTGAGAATAATATGAACCATTTTATGAGTTGGTGGAACCTGTGCTTTTCCAATTTTTAAGATAATTGCAGGTTGTCTATGTCCAAGGCTATCAGATGTCCATACTAACATACCGCTTCTTAATTCTTTGATATTAATATTTCCATTAGGCGTATCGATAAGAGTACTCCCAGACAGACAAATTGGGCATCCACCTAAAGGTCGTTCACCTACAATCTTAGTAAAAGTCACTTTCTGATCAGAAAAATCAATGCTTGTAAGTTTTTCTGATATGCCTTCGCATGTATAACCTATGTCATCCCCTATACGCAATGTTCTAGGAGTGCCTTCCGGTCTTGGAACTGGGTCTGCGTTATACCAAAGACCTTCAACACTATCGAGATTAATCTTTTGTATCAAGAAAGAACTTTCACTTTCACCCACTCCTCTAATTATTTTTTCACCGTTGGGTGTTGGAGTAGGAATAGGTGCAGGTGAAGGCGTTTGCTGATTCACAATAGCATAACCAACCACTCCAGCAATTATTAAAACAATAATAGATAAAATTTTCCAGTTCATATAAATGAAATATTATTCAAATGTTTATAAATATTCCGAAAACTTCAATTTCGTTTGAAGTGAGCCAGCCAAAATATTATAATTTATTGACGAAGTCAAGGCAGTATATTCGTTAGGATTTTTGAAAATTGCATTTAACATACGTTATTCAAAATTTTAATGATTTTTGGACCATAATCATACTTATTTTCTTATATAATCCATAAACTACCACTGGACATCCCTGTGTGAAGTTTATAAAGGAGTTCTATCATAACTTGTTTTATGATAACCAACACCTTCATCTTTTTAGAAAGAATTGGCGACAAGCTAGAGCAAAATATTTGGAAGAATGGGATTCATAATTGGGATAATTTTTTGAAAAGAAAAAATGTCAAAGGATTGTCAAGGCATAGAAAGTTGTATTATGACAGAAAAATACTAAATGCAAGAAAAGCATTGTACAATTTTGACTCAGGCTATTTTCTTGGCTTGTTGCCCCAATCAGAGATGTGGCGCTTATACGATTTCTTTAAGGAAGATACTGTATTCTTGGACATAGAAACAACTGGATTAAGCAAAGGGGATGACATAACTGTTTTCGGGCTTTATGATGGGATAAACACAAAAATAATGATAAAAGGCATAAATCTTGATTTTAACGCATTAAAAAAGGAACTGCAAAAATATAAATTGGTTGTGACTTTTAATGGCGCTTCATTTGACCTGCCATTTATTGAAAAGAGATATCCTGGCTTGATTCCGAAAATACCTAATTTTGATGTTAAGTCTGTAACAGGTAAGCTAGGGCTGAGAGGCGGGCTAAAAAATATTGAAAAACAATTAGGAATAAAAAGAAGTCAAATCGTTGACAAATTCTATGGCGGAGACGCTTTATCTCTCTGGAGAATGTATCGTGCAACAGGTGATGATTATTACTTAAATTTGTTGGCAGAATACAATGAATATGACATTATAAACCTGAAGATTGTTGCTGAGCATTGCGTTAAAAAGATGAAAGAGAATCTATTCAATATCCACTTTGCTTCCAATGCTTTGGCCCGGCATCCCGGTGTCAAAAATGACTCTTAATGCTCCAGAGTTGCCGTGAGCAGCAGTTATCTGCCCTGTCAGCTGCTTTCCTGCTGAAGTCTTCCAAATAACTTTCTTGCCGATGAGCTTTGAAGCTTTTTCTTTGTTGTCTACAGTGCCAACCTGAACAACCATCTGGTTGTGCCTCTTTACCCTTCTGGAGCCCCTGAAATTAACTATAACGCCTTCCATAAAAGCCCGAAAGCCTGCCATTTTAAAAAGGTTTGGTTTATGCTCTTTATTCTTTTACACCTTATGATGCTCTTATCATTTTTGAAAGCAGAATCAAAACCCGCAGAAAGGCAATTAACCAACCAGCTTACAAAATATTCAATAAGATTATAGGCACCAAAAGGCAAGCCATTGAGTTGCTTCTGCTCACATCAACAATATTGGGAATTAATCCAATGAATGTTGCAGTAATTAAAATCAAAACTCCAATAAATCCGGAAAAATAAATTACCATTATGCCAATAAATAAAATAATCAAAATGCTTAAAATTGAATAATTCAATTTGTTCATAATTGTTGAAAAAACTTTGCTGACATATAAAGTCAAAAATGTTGCAATTCCTCCTGCAATTAAGGCAACTGATAAGAATAAAATTAATGCATTAATATCAATATTCTGCAATAACTGCTGCACTACAATAATCGAGCCATTTCTCGCCTTTTCAATTGTGAAAAGCGTTATAAGGGATAAAACCATTGAAACTGTGTTAATGCCTCCTACCAAAATCAAATAACTAAAAACATCAATTTTGCCGACAATCTGTCCAGCAACAACTGCTGCCTGAGCAGGTCCCAAGCCTGGAAATATTGAAACAAGCGAGCCAGAGAAAACTCCAGAGCCAAGAGCCTTAATCACATCTTTGATTTTTAATTTAATCATTTCTGTTGTCCTTTGAATAGGCAATATTACTTTTTGCGTCAGGCTTAACAATAAAACACTCACTCCAAATAAACCTGAAAGCATTGGCAGCAAAGGGTCTTTCAAGTTTGGAACATTAAAAACAACCAATCCCAAAATTCCTGACAATGCGGCAACAACAAAAGCCCAGAATTTTTTATTAAGATTTTCTTCCCTTAAAATCATGAAAACAACAACAGCAAGCAATAGCCAACCAATATAATCTTTTAGATATGCAAAAATTATCGGAACACTAATTATCAATAATGGCGATAAAATGATTGTGATAATCAAACATAACAAACTTCCAATTACAGTTAATTTTACAGCTTCATGCCCCATGCCCTCAAGCAATAATCTATGGGCTGGCAAAACAGCCAAAGCAGTGTCATCAGCAGGAGCTCCAAGATAAGTTGCGCTTATAAAATCTGTAAAGGTATGCGTTATTGACATTGCAATTATGAAAGAAGCTACTGCAATCACATTTGTGTATCCCAAAAGAAATGGAGAAATGCTGAATAATATCAATGCAACAAGATTGATATGCAAGCCAGGAGTCAAGCCTGTTACCACACCAGCAATACATCCTAATAAAATGGCAATAATTATTTCAATAAACACTACCTAATCACCCTTATTTTTTGAGCAATTATCTCATTTTTTCCTTTGTATTCCCGCACTTTTCCTATAACATCAATATTGTCTCCATTATTTAATGTTAAATTATCATCGTCTATAAAAAGGACAACAGTAATCGGGCTTTGCTGATTGACTTCGATAAAAACAACATTGCCTTTGTCTGTTATTTTTGTTATTGTGCCAAGTAATTTCACGTCTTCACCTACATCTTTATTTAAAATGCTTGGCTTGTAATCCCTGACTTCAATTTTTGTTGAAATAAAGTAAAGAATAATTAAACCAGCTAAAGAACAAATCAATGCTAGTTTTAATAGGGTATTTTCTTTCATTTTTAATTTAATTTAGTTAATCTATATTTAATTATTTTCAATAGCAACATTTAAAAACACCCAAACATATTCAATAATGGGATGGTTACTCTTAAATTTAAGTCAACAGCAGACATAAAAGTGCCTAATCGCATTGTAGACCAAGTTATAGGCCAGGATGAGGCAGTTGAGGTTATAAAGAAAGCTGCGCAACAAAGAAGGCATGTTCTGTTAATTGGCGAGCCTGGCACAGGCAAGTCAATGCTCGGCTTAGCCTTGGCAGAGCTATTGCCGATGGAAAAGCTTGTTGATATCATATCATTCCCAAATCCTAATGACGAAAACATGCCCCTTGTAAGGACAGTGCCAGCGGGCCAAGGAAGGGACTTAGTTGCCAAGGCTAGATTGCAGAGCATGACAATGTTCAAGAACCAGAATATCATCATGTTTATTCTGGTGCTTATTGCAATGTTTGCTCCGTGGTGGGCAAGGTCTTATTACAAATCTGATATTATGTTTGCGGCATTCTTTTTAGGCGGCACTGTATTTTTGATAGCATTTGCCATTTTCCTTAATTTAGGCAAGAAAGTTGAAAACAGGGTAAAAATACCTAGGGCAATAGTTGACAATTACAGGAGAAAACAAGCTCCTTTTAATGATGCAACTGGAGCTCATGCAGGCGCTTTGCTAGGAGATGTGCTTCATGATCCCTTTCAGTGCTACTTATCAGTAGTAACATTAAAGGGAAAAGACGGTGAAAAGTTTAAAACAGGTGAAACGATTGATGAACTATTTCAAAAACATAAAAATTCTATTCTTAGAAAAAAAGAAAGAAACTATGAAGCAATTTTTCTGCCAAGAAAAGAACTATCTATCTTAGGCGAAACTAATGGGTGTGTTTCTCCAGTCGAAGTTTTATCATGCAATAGGCAAGACTATAATGGTGCAATGATAAAACTAACAACTTCTGAAAATCAAGACCTTATCGTTACACCAGAGCACAAAATAGCTATCTGGCAAAACGGAAAAATTGCTTATGTTGAAGCTAAAGATATCAAAGAGGGAGATGTGGTTGTTGCTCAAGCCGAAGATATCATAATTGATGAAGAAGATATTATTAGTACATACGATGCAAGACCGCGAGAGCAATGTAGGCTCTATTACCAATATTTAGAGCTAAGATCTCAAAACCCAACATGGGGTTACAAGCGAATTTCCAAAGCAATGGAGCAGCCAATCGGAAAAACAAGATGGTGGCATGCAAACAAACATATTCCAGTACCGATACAAACTGCAGATTGGCTTAAAGAAAGGGCACTATTACCATTAAAATCAGATAATCCCAAGTTACCTTTGATTGCTAAAGTCCTAGGAGCCACATTCGGAGATGGCGGAATCTTTGAAAACTTAAATGGTACCTTTTTATCAAGTTCTAATTACAAGGACGCAGAAGAATTCTCAAAAGACTTACAAAAACTTTTTGGCAACGATATTATACTTAATACTGAATTAAGAGAAGGTGGCGAATATGGTCACTCATGGTGTATGATGAATACAAATAGAAATGTTATCAGATTTTTCCTTGCTTTAGGCGCGCCAAGAGGGAATAAAGTACATAAATCCCTAAACATTCCGAGGTGGATTAAGATAAGAGAGGATTTAGAAAACGAATTCTATGGCTCATTATTTGGAGGTGAATTATCCGTATCACAAAAATATAAAAAATCTCTTCCCCGAATAGAATTTTGTATAACTGGTTTAAAACATTTAGCTTCTAATAGAGTTATATTCTTTAATGAGATTATAAATTATTTAAAATTAAAAAATATTGAAATAACAAATAGGGGAATTGATGTCAGAAAATTTAATCATGGAAAAGAAAACATGGCTTACCGATTTATTTTATCTCAATCACCCTCGAACATAGAAGCTTTTGCCGAAAAAGTTAAAATAAATTACTGCAATCTTAAGAAGTACAAACTTCTAACAGCTTTAGATAGAGATATGAAGGATAAACTCCTCAAGTATTTAGATTTAAGAGCAAAGGGACTAGGCGCAGAATCGATTATGAAACAATTAGAGATTGACCCCAAATACTTGTACAAGATTTTGAACAATACTAAAATTGAAGAGCAGGAGGCAGCCACAATACTATGAAAGAGCTGATAAAAAGATTTCCCCTAACAAAATTGGAGCAAAAGAAATATGTAATGCCAACGAATAGAGACTATGAGATACTAAGCAAAGTTAAGCAACTTGAAGCTTTAAAGCTATCAAAACAAGATAAATCTTTAGCCTTGCTCATAAAAACACAGTTAGAGTCTAATTGGAGGAAATATCTCGTACAAGCATTAAATAAACTTTTAAAAAAATATTGAAAAATGAAACTCACCAAACAAACCATCACAAAAATAGAAAAATTCCATTACAAAGGAAAGGTTTACAATCTAACAACTTCTTCAGGCAATCTAATAGCCAACGGAATATTATGCAAAAATTCAGGCGGACTTGGAACTCCTGCCCATGAAAGGGTTGTTGCAGGAATGATTCACAAATCCCATATGGGGGTTTTGTTTATCGACGAGATTGCAACCTTGCAGCCTGCAACGCAGCAAGAAATGTTGTCTGCTTTGCAAGAAAGGAAATTTGCAATTACTGGGCAAAGCGAGAGAAGCGCTGGCGCAATGGTGAGGACAGAGCCTGTTCCATGTGATTTTGTTCTTCTGGCAGCAGGCAATTATGAGACAATAAAGCACATGCATCCTGCATTAAGAAGCAGGATTAGCGGCTATGGCTATGAAGTTTACATGAAGGAAACAATTCCAGACACAGAGGAAAACAGAAATAAAGTAGCTGTTTTTGTTGCGCAAGAAGTTGTAAAAGACAAGAAAATACCTCATTTCAGCAATGAAGCTGTTGAAGCAATTGTTGAGGAGGCAAGAAGAAGGGCAAACAGAAAAGGGCATTTAACATTAAGGTTAAGAGAGCTTGGCGGCTTGATAAGGGCTGCTGGCGATTTGGCTGTGGAAGAGAAAGCAAAGCTTGTTATGAAGAAACACATTAGTGGAGCTAAAAAGATTGCAAGAACGCTTGAGCAGCAGATTGCTGATAAATACATTGAGGAGAAAAAAGAATATGAGGTTATTGTAACATCCGGCAAAAGGGTCGGAAGAGTCAATGGATTGGCTGTAATTGGAGTTACACCTCCTTTCTCTGGTATTATCTTGCCTATTGAATCAGAAGTAACTCCAGGCGGGAAAGAAAGCGAGATAATAGCAACAGGCAAGCTTGGTGACATAGCAAAAGAGGCAATAAAAAATGTAAGCGCAATAATAAAGAAATATTTTGGAGAGGATTTGAAGGAAACTTATGATGTTTATGTTCAATTTTTGCAAACTCATGAGGGTGTAGAAGGCGATTCAGCAAGCATTGCTGTAGCCACATCAATAATTTCCGCATTCAAGAAAGTTCCTGTCAAGCAAGACACTGCAATGACTGGCTCATTGTCTGTGAGAGGAGAGGTTCTTCCTATTGGCGGCGTAACAGCAAAAGTTGAAGCTGCAATTGAAGCTGGCATAAAAAATGTTGTCGTGCCAAAGACAAACCTCAAGGATATAATAATTGATAAGGATAAAATAAAGAAAATAAATATCATACCAGTTGAAACCATAACGGATGTTCTTAAAGTTGTTTTGGATTGGAAAGGGAAGCAAAGGATTCTGAGACAGATTGTTGCTGCTGATTGAAGTAGCAGCTAATTGTGCAGTGGTATAGACGGAAAGATTTAAAAAAAACACTATTATTCTATGAATAAAATTTTGTAAGCAAAATGACAAATAATACACTTCGCCAAAGACTAGAACAACCACATACATACACCCCTAGCTATCTCATTGACACCAATGTTTTGATAAGATTATCTGCATTAGCACATGCATTTTACGGTGCAACTAGAAATAGCCGAACATATTTAGCAGATTATAAAGAAAGATTAGATAGGGAATTATCCCCTAATCCTGAGGGATTAAACCCGGCTGAGCTAATTTTGTTACCCAGATTTCAAGAAATTTTGAGCACTACTGACCCAGGAACAATTGAAAGTAAACTGACACTGCCATGGGCCTATGGAGTAACAGTCACTATGGGTGGGGCTTTATGTGCACTTTGCTCATTTGCAGACGCTCATAAGGGTACAATTCCTGCCGAATATTTTCCAGTTGAATTAAGTTTTAAATTTATTGATTTGGTTCAACGTGCATCGAAAGATAGGGGCAAGCCACTTGATTTAGCAGACCAATATATCCTGGCATTAGAACAAGTAGATTACAATCCATTGGCAGCGGCAATACTAGCTCACAGCGCCTTTCGTTTGGCTGGAAGAAACAGAGACACAAGAGTCCATCCTGATTTTAATCTTGACCTCGACAGAAGAGTCAGTATTGCTAATTCAGTCGCTCATTTTTATATGGACCCCTTATCAAGGAAGGACCCTTTAGGAGACACTTACCACTATTGGGCACAATATAGTGCAGGTATGATAGCGCATTTCAAAAGAAAAGACACACCAGTAAAATCAAAATTTTTTTATTTATTTTTTTATAATGGTGCTAATATGATGCATTTGGTTCATGATAAAATGTTAGGTAATGCTGTACTTTTTGGATTACACAAAAAAGTTGATAGATTAGGACTAAGAATGGGTGTAAAAATTGCCGAATGGATAGAATCACGTTCTGCAATTTGATATTGATTGTCTAATTTCATCTCCACTCCATAATCACATCATCAGTTCTTTCATAAGGATGAATGTCAATGTTGCCTTCTTTTTTCTCTTTCTGCAATATTCCGAGCCACGCAATCATCAAGCCATTGTCAACTAAAACTTCATTTGGAGGTGCATAAAATTTCCCTCCCCTTTCTTTACACATTATTGTACACATTTTCCCTCAGCCTTTTATTGCATCCTACGCCGCCCCAGATAACAAGTTCACTTTTTCCAGCTCAGTAGATATCCTACATAGATTTAAAACCTAGCCAGCCGTAAGGCTGTGCTAGGGGGTGGACAATAGGGGTGTCCACCCATGAACAAGAAAAAAGAAAAGAAGTATATCAAGCTTGTCAATCAATTGACAAGCTGCTTAAAGCGACTAAGAGTAAGGAAATACAACAGCAAATACA
>JAGVYA010000069.1 GCA_018303505.1 Candidatus Woesearchaeota archaeon | reverse complement strand
GAAAAAGTATCCTTTATTGTCAAATAGAAAAAACATTATTGTTATAGCCGATGAGGCGCATAGAAGCCAGTATGATTTTATTGATGGGTTTGCTAAGCATATGAGAGATGCTTTGCCTAATGCCTCTTTCATTGGATTTACAGGAACGCCTATTGAAAAGAGAGACAGAAGCACTCCTGCTGTTTTTGGAAAATATGTTGATGTTTACGATATCAGGCAGTCAATAGAGGATAAAACAACAGTCGGAATATTTTATGAAAGTAGGCTTGCCAAGCTTGACTTAAAGCCAGAAGAAAGGCTGAAGATAGATCCTAATTTTGAGGAAGTTACAGAAGGAGAAGAAGTAGAAAGCAAGGAAAAGCTGAAATCAAAATGGGCAAGAATGGAAATAGTAGCAGGAAGCGAGAACAGGGTTAAGAGGCTTGCTAAAGACATAGTCAATCATTTTGAACAGAGATCTAAAATAATGGATGGCAAGTCAATAGTTGTTTGTATGAGCAGGAGAATTTGTATCGATTTGCATAATGCAATAAAAGAGCTTAGACCTGAATGGTATAATAAAGATGATGACAAAGGAGTTATGAAAGTTATTATGACAGGAGCTCCTAAAGACCCTTTAGCATGGCAGGAGCATGTTAGAAACAAGAAAAAAAGAAAAGAGTTAGGAGACTCTTTCAAAGACCCAGATACTTCTATTAAACTCACGATTGTAAGAGACATGTGGCTTACTGGTTTTGATGTTCCTTGTCTGCATACAATGTACATTGATAAGCCAATGCGAGGCCATGGACTAATGCAGGCAATAGCAAGAGTTAATAGGGTGTTCAAAGATAAAACAGGTGGTTTAGTTGTTGATTATATTGGAATTGCTTATGATCTAAAAAAAGCATTAAGCGATTATACTGCAAGCGGTGGAAAAGGAAAGCCTGTTTTAGATCAAGACAGGGCAGTTGAGTTAATGATGTCTGAGTATGAAGTGATAAATGATTTAATGCAGGGATTTGATTATAAATCTAAAGTGAGAATGTCATTAAATGACTCTTTGATATTGGTCCCAGATGCAATAGAGCACATATTAAAACAGAAAGAAGGAAAAGAAAGATTCCTAAAGCATTCTAAAAAATTAATAGAAAGTTTTGCTCTTGCAGTTCCTCATGAAAAAGCTTTGGGCATTAAAGAAGAAGTGGGATTCTTTCAAGTTGTAAAATCAAAGATGATGAAGTTTACTCTTGGAAAATCTAAACAATCTGAAGAATTAGATTCTGCAATAAGGCAGATTGTTTCTAAAGCTGTGATCTCTGATAGGGTTATTGACATTTTCGAATCTGTAGGATTCCAAAAGCCAAATATAGAAATTTTATCAGAAGAATTTTTATCAGAAGTCAAAAACATCCCTCAAAAGAATTTAGCATTTGAAGCATTAAAAAAATTATTAACTGAAGAAATAAAACTCATTTCAAGAAGAAATATTGTAAAAGGAAGGTCTTTTGCTGAACTTTTAGAAAAGACAATCAAGCAGTATACGAACAGGGCTATTGAAACAGCGAGAGTTGTAGAAGAATTAATAGAATTAGCAAAGACAATAAAGCAAGATCAAGAAGAAGGAAAGAAAATGGGATTAACCGAAGATGAAGTTGCTTTTTATGACGCTTTAGAAGTTAATGATAGTGCAGTTAAAGTTTTAGGTGATGAAGCATTAAGAAGCATAGCAAGAGAGATTTATGAAACAATAAGAAAGAATGTTACTATTGACTGGACAATAAGAGAAAGTGTTCAAGCTTATTTAAGAGTTTGCGTTAAAAAGATTTTAAGAAAATATGGCTATCCTCCAGACAAACAAAAGATTGCTACTGAAACAGTCTTAAAACAAGCTGAAGTGATAGCTAAAGATTGGGCAGAAAAATCTGTGTGATTCGGTATTCACCTCAGGCTCTTAATTAATACACTTTCTGCTATTTATTTACAATTCTGCAACAAGATCTGACTCTCTTATATGCTTACCAAAAACTTTTTGAAATTTTTCAGCCCATTCTTGCATCCATTTAAACAAATTAGGCCAGTTTTCCTTATCTCTCAAATCGCCTAGGGTTGCTAATTTTATTCTACTTGCCTTGCCCTCTTTTAACTCTTGCCAATCTAATTTTGTTTCTAATTCTTTTTCTAGAGTTTCTTTTTTATTTTGTAACTCAAAAAATAGATTTTTAAATTTTGAGATGTAAATCTCACATCCTATGGTGTTGTCTCTAGTGTTAACCGTTAGAGATATGTGTGCCTTTGAACTACCTAAAGCAAAATTATACCAATGCTGTGGTCTAGTTCTTCTGAATCTTAAAGTAGTTTTATTATTTCCCGCATATTCCTTAAACTTATTCCAAAAGTCTAACTGGAGAAGCTTAGTCTCGGAGGGTTCTTCTAAATTATCTGATCCTTCTTTTATAATCTCTGCCCAGCGATTAGGTTGTGATATAATGTTAAATTTCGGAGCAGGCATAGAATTTCCTATTCTCCATAATTCTACACTTACCAAGAAAAAAGTAATGTCTTCCCCAATATTCTCATTTAGCCATTCTATCGCTCGCTGATGTTCTTCTCGTGCTTCTTCAACAACCCATATTATTATCTTCGCATCATGTCCAGAAGCATAAGTTATTATCTTCCCAAGATGATCATGATTTGTTTGTTCAAGTTGGTTTTCAATAACTATCCCTCTTCTCTCTTCACTATCTTCTTCTGCTGAAATATCCACATTAAAGTCTCCAACTTCTGCTTCAATTTTCACAGATTCGGGGTCTATATCTATTCCAATCTCTCCTCCTAAAAGAAGCAAATTTTCCTTTTTTGCTAACCATTTTGTAAAATCAAGAGCTTCATGATTCCATACTTCTCTTAGATCTACTTTTTCAATCTTGCCAAGTGAAGGTTCCATAAAAGTCCACATACTTCTTCTTTATATTATTTGTTATATTATAGAATACAAAACATTTTTCATTCTTAACTCCTCTCCCCCCTTCCTCTTGCTCAAGCTCACCCTCCAGTCCTTAACAATCTCAACCATGCCCCAACAACTCGCGCCAAGCGCGCTTCTCCGCTTTCTTACCTCTCCAAGAGCCATTTCCAAACAGGCTTAATGATTATCTTCTTGCCGTTTATATTTTCTTCGCCTTCTTTGTCCAGTGTAAGAATAATCCCCTCTTTAAGGGCATATTTTTGCATAGCTTCCAAAAGGCCTTCAATTTCTCTCTTTTTTGTCATAGGGCTCTCTAAATTCAGGCAAACCTGAATTGCCCGGGTTATTTTTAATCCTTTTTTAATAATAAAATCACATTCTTTTTTGCCTAAATGATAATAAACTTCAAAATCTTCTTTTAACAATTCTATAAAAACCAAATTTTCCAGCCTTTGCCCCCTGTTTTCTATAAAGTTAAATGCGACTGTTTTAAGAAAACTATTGTCTAAAACATAAAATTTAGATGAAGAAACCTTTTGTTTTTTTAATGAATAATCAAACCTATTGATAGTTGAAGCGAGAAAAACACCCTTCATATATTCAATGTAATTTTTTATCATGCTTAAGCTCTTTATTCCCGAAATTATCTTTAAAGTAGAATAAGAATAAACTTTGCCCACATTTGAAAAAAGATATAGGATAAGGTCTTTAATTTCCTTTATTTTTTTGATGTTATATCTTCGAATTATATCCTTATTAAGAATATCCTCAAAATATTGCTTAGACAATTCCAAATCATTGTTCTTTATTACTAAAGGAAAGCCTCCCTTTTCAAAATACTCTTCAAAAGCGCCCATCAAAATTATTCTTTCATTAGAAGTTTTTGGATTTTTTTGAATGTTTTTAAACCTTAGAAATTCTTTAAATGAAAAAGGATACAGCCTTAGAACTTTATTTCTTCCTGTTAAAAATGTTGAAATTTCTGAGCTTAATAAGCTTGAATTTGAGCCGGTTACAAAAACTTTTATTTTTTTGGCAAAGAGATTATTAACCCATCTTTCCCAAGAAGGAATATTCTGAATTTCATCAAAAAAAAACACAACCTCTGGCCCAATGCTGTGCAATTCTTTAGCAAAGTCTTCTATATCCTGAAAATTTTCAATCTTAAAGTCTGTAAATTTGACATCATCAAAGTTTATGTAAATCTTTTTTTTATTAATCTTCTTGGAAATAAAAGGCTCTAAGGATATTTCTCTTTCTATTAATTCTTCTTCCTTATTGAACAGTTCTTGTTGTTCATTCAAAAGTTCATATAATTTTGTTTTTTCCATGAGATATAGCCTCTTTGGGAGTTTATAAACCTTTCTTTGCCATTTAATAACCATTTATAAACATATATTAAATGGCAATTAACTATACGTCTTTTTCATTCTTCTCCCCTCCCCCCTTCTTTTCTCCTTGATAGCGATACCCTCCAATCCTTAACAATCTCAACCATGCCCCTAATTTCGCCCTCGAGTTCGCCCTTTAGGGCCTTGCTGTTGAGCTTGGGGTAGCAAACCATTGAGCATTCCTCATAAATGCCCTTGTCTTTCATCAGCTTTATGAATGCTGCCTTTGCTTCAGCATCTTCCGGCAGGACTATTTTATCAAACTCCTTGACAGAGGCTTTTGCATTGCTCCCATAAACAATATCAACCCCTTTTTGCTTGGCAAACTCAATTAAATCAGCCCTCAACTCCTCCTTTTTTTCTTCTAATTCTTCTATTTCTGCAAGGTGCCTGAAGCTGGGGCATTCAGATTTATACAGGCAATAATCACATAGCTTTGTGGGGTTTGTGGGAAAATCCTTTTCTTTAGTAGCCTCTTCTATCTCCTGAATAATCTCAACAATCTCCTCTTGCAGTTCCTTTAACTGCTCGTCTGTCCTCTCGCTTGTTATCTCCTTGTTAAAGGCAAGCATGTGCCATTTCAAAACAACCTTCTTGGCATCCTTGAATTTATCCCTAACCCATATAGAATACATAGCCAGCTGCCTGTCTGAATCAGCCTCTTCCTGAAGCTTTATTCTTGCATTTGTCTTGTAATCACAGACAAAATAATTGCCCTTGTTATCACATCCTAATTTATCAATTCTAATATGCCACTGATTTCCATCCGGCAGGGTTAATCTGTCCTGGGTTTCTAATCCTAAAATAATCATATCATCATCTTTATAAGAATCATAATAATCAGAAATAAGAATCATAATAATCAGAAATAAACTTCTCCCCCATTTTTCGGTAATTATCTGCCTTAAGCCCCTCATCTTCTTTTGCAATTAAAATATCATCAGAATACTCCTTCTCCCACAAATCCCTGTAAAACTTAATCAGGCTGGCTTTTGCAACCCCTTTCTTGAATTTCTTGTCTGTGTACAGCTTCTCTAAGGTTTGGTGCACCAAATCTCCCATAAAAGCCTCAATTGTCTGGGGGACTTCAGGAATAATTTTGTCTATATAATGGAGCTTGTACTGATATGGGCATGTTTCATAAGTTGAAACCCTTGAATTTGAGTATGTTGCCATCTTCCTTAGTCAAAATTAGTAAGAAATGAGTATTTTTAGATTTTACTCTGCCCCCTCTCTCTCCCAAGAGCCATTTCTGGGCTGGCTTGATGATTATCTTTTCCCCTTTAATTTCTTTAGAATTTCAGCCCTTTCTTCTGCCTGCCTTTCATATCTTTCTTTTTCTCCTGCCCAATATGTGGGGGTTGTGTCTTTTTCTGTCTCTATTTTCTCCTTGTGCTTTTCAGCTTGTTTCATCAAGCCATCTATTTGTTTCATTAATCTTTTCTTTCTCGTCATAAAAATTTACTCCAATTATTTTTAAATTTTTAGGACTATCAAAAATTTTATTTTTGAAGAAGCCATTTTTCTAGTTTAATAACCTCTTTACTAATATAGCAAGCTATTTTTTCAGCCTCTTCAACAGGGATTCTCTTAACCAAGCTTAAAAAACAAGTTTTTTTCCATGCCTTGCCTTTTTTCATAGAATCAAGAATATACAAAGACCTAAGCCTTAGTATAAGAATATAAGCGATATTATCGCTCATATAACTTTCACCAGCTTTTTTGTATAAATTAATGTCTTCTTTTATCTTTTTTATCCTGGATTTTGTTGTATCTACATACCATTTTAAATTTTTCTCGGTAAGGGAAGTATTGAGGTATCTTTTAATCAATGCGTCATTAATAATAACCTTTGCTTCTTTAATCATAGGCAACAGGGGCAAAATATTAGTTTTAAGCTGTTTTTCTGCATTCTCTCTGGAGATCACTATAATTTCATATCTCCCTTTTTTAATCTTCTTATTGATAGAATCTGTTATAGCTAAAATATCAACATCGCTCTCAATTGTCTGCTCGTTTCTTGCATAACTTCCAGTAATATAAGCTCCCAGCAAGTTTTTTAATATGTTTTCCTCAATTAAAATCTCTAAAACATCTTTTTTGATATTCAAAGGCTGTAAAATTACCTTTACTTGGGTGTTTAGCCATTCTTTAGGTAGCAGCACCCCTGCCGAATTTCCAACCTTAATGGTATTTTTGATTATCTCATTTTCCATGATGTTATAACAAGTTATAACTTTATAAATCTTTCGTTTTTCTTTCCCCCTTTCTCCTCACTCCCATCTCAGCGCATCAACAGGCTTCAGCCTTGATGCCTGGATGGCAGGCATCACGCCTGACAGCGCGCCTATTGTGAATGAAAAGAACAGGGCGCCTGCAACCAGTGTGATGCTGAAGGATGCCTTCAGCAATCCTGTTCCAAGGGCTGCTGCTGCAATATACTCCGCGCCTTTGCCTATTCCAAATCCAAGGGCTATGCCAATAGCCCCTCCAACCAATCCAAGCAATCCAGATTCAAACAGGAACAATAAAAGAACATCAGAGTTCTTTGCGCCTATTGCCTTTAGTGTCCCAATCTCCCTTGTCCTTTCCAATACAGCAGTGTACATTGTGTTCATTATTCCCACCCCTCCAACAAGCAGCGAGATTGCAGCAATGCCTACTAACACAGCATTCACAATCCCAAACACATTTGAAAATGCCTGAAGAATCTGCTCAGATGTTGAAACAGCAAATGTCTTTGGCTCCTCGCTCTTCTTTTCATTCCTGTAGTCCTTCAGCTTGTCCTCTATCCTTTCTGCAACCCCTGTGACATTTGTGCCTGCCTTTGCCTTGATAAATATCATTGACACAATCTTTTCCTCTCCAGACAATTGCCTTAAATCATCAAGCGTCATGATGATTGAGCTGTCATCAGGCCCTCCCATCTTTTTTAAGATTCCTATAATCTCAAATGTCTCGCCATTTATTTTAACACTGCTTCCAACATTAATCGCTTTGCCGAAATCCTT
>JAGVYA010000002.1 GCA_018303505.1 Candidatus Woesearchaeota archaeon | reverse complement strand
AATTAATATATTCTAGAAATACATGGAAAAAATGAAAAATTACGCTTCTTCTCGTCGATATAAATAATTATATATAACCTAGTCTAGATAGTATTAAGGTAATAAATTTAACAAATGAGGTGAAAAATATGGAACAAGAAATTTACTTAGATAAACCCCTAACTACATCGTTTGGGGGAATGATTCGGTATAGGGATTTTTTTGAGTTAGTAGGGTGGGCTCTGGATAAAAGCCATCCTTTTAGTTTCAAACGATGCAAAGTAACAAGTAAGTGGCTCTCATTCAATTTGAGGAGTTTCTCTGCATCCTCAAATTCAAAAGAGCGAGAGCCAAATTTTTTCCAAAGGATGGCATATTTTTTCAATTGTTGGTTTGAAAGCGATTTTATTTTCATTGTAACCACTCAAATACATTACCAAAATAGTAAGGTTTATATACTTTTCTCTACTCCCATACATTACAGAAATTGTAATGTATTTGGTGAAGACGAGAACATGCAAAGAACTGATATAATAACTGACATCGAAACAACTGGTTTTGACCCACTTAAAGACGGGACTACGGCTTTGGGGATTGCAACCGCGGAATGTGAATTGATATTCATAGATAATGATGAGCGTGTTAATTTACACAATTATTGGCAATTTCTCAGAAAACACCAATACTTCAGGTTGATAGGATTTGAGATATGCTTTGACGTGCGTTTTCTCGTAATAAGAAGTCTATTGCATAAAATAAAAATCGTTGACATTGTAGGAAAAACGGTAGATTTACGGCAGATATTATCTTTTGGCAATAAGTATCTAAAAGGAACACTGAATGATTACACAAAATTCTTAGGACTCGGTGAAAAATATAACGGGTTTATCGGTGCAAATGCTACACTTTTGTGGCAAGAAGGCAAGACAGACGAATTAAAAAAATATCTATCAAAAGATTTGGATCTAACTTTCAAACTTTATGACAGATGTAAGCACGTTGGTCTTCTGTGAGGTGATGCTATGAATTAAACTTTTTTGAAAAATGATATCGAAAAAATCCTCCGAGAGGTGGAGGAGAGGTATTCGTGGAGTAAAACAATTGGAATTGGGTGATTTCATGCCATTTAAGATTGAACAACATCGTTATGATATGTATGCTAATCTGAATAAAATAGCTAACAAGTACTATAAGGAAGTAGAGGCTGCTCCACAAAGGCAAATCATTCCAGAAAATTACCAATTTAAGCCTTATGGTGAAAAAAGGACATATCCTCAAGATTGGAGACTTTATTATCTAGCCTGTAGAACTCAAAAAGAAATGTTTTTGCATATTCTTAAAGATTCTGTAGACTATCTTGTAATTGAACAAGATTATTGTGGTAATGGTAGACCTCCAGTGAATTTTGCTGATGTCATTAAATCGCTTGTAATAAAATCCTATAATGGGTTATCTTCGTGGGGGACTGAAACAGAATTAAACTATGCAAAATCTCTTGGGATAATTGATAATGTCTATAGAAAAACAAGCATCAACAAATATATGAATTCTAAAAGAACAGTTAATACTCTTCACGAGCTCTACAAAATTATTGCACTTCCAATAGAGTCCATAGAAAGTGAGTATGGACAATATGCATTAGATGCTACTGGAATTTCAAATGCTTACAAGAACAAAAAATGGGTTGATGTAAGACTAGAAAAGAAAAAACACAAGACATTTACAAAGCTACATATACTCTGCGGAACTCGCACAAATGCAATTATTTCTGCTAGGATTACTGATGGAACAAAACATGACAGCATTTATTTGAAAGAGTTGATTAAGGATGCTTCTAAGAGATTTAGACTAAAAGAAGTTTCAGCAGATAAGGCATATACTTCAAGAAAGAACTGTGATATAATTGGCTTCGCCGGGGCTAGGCCTTTCCTAATGCCCAAGAAGAATTCTAAGGCTTGGAACAGGGGTGATTCGTGTGGATATTGGGGAGATATGATAAGAATGTGGAAAAATTCTCAGCTTTTATTCGGTCTCGGTTACCATAGAAGGAGTATAGTTGAATCCTTGTTTAGTGCCCTAAAAAGAGAATGGGGAGACTATTGCAGATGTAAACTGCAAAACACTATTGAAACTGAGATATTGTCTAAAATTGTCTGTTATAATATCAAGATTTTATCTTTCGCCCTATTGAGTAATGATATTCAACCTGTATTTATGTCCACTTAACGTCCAAAGCCAAAAAAACTAACCTAAATCAATAATTTTGCACTTTTGTATTTCTCAAGTGGTATAAGGTATCCAATTCCTTGATGTAACCTCTCTTTATTATAGTAATCAATAAAATCATTTAAGCAACTAAATCTTTCATCATATTCCTGTTTGTAAGTTCCAAACCACCTCTCAATCTTTCCATTTGTTTGTGGATGGTGTACTCGTCCTAAAATGTGCTTGATTCCTTGCTCTTCACAAAATAGTGTAAAAGTCCCTTTATCTCCTCTTGCAGGCGTAAATTGTGTTCCATTATCTGTTAGTACAGCCTCTGGTTTTCCGAATCTGGCTATAGCATTTTTGAAAGCAAGGATGCTATTCTCAGCGGTAGCTTGTGCAAAATATTCGGCGTGAATCAGCACCCTTGAACAGTCATCAATAAAGGCGATGATATGCTGCTTTGTGAATGGGCATTCTGCCCAATCTGTATGCCATAGCTCATTTGGCTTTTGCCTTTCATACTTTACAAATTTAATTTGGCTAGGCCTGTCTCTTCTGTTTGTCTTAAAGCCTTTCTCATTAAACACTTCCTGTATTTTGCGCTCTGAAACATTAAAGCTCATGCTTCTCAACCTAAGCCACATCTTGTGGCTTCCGCATTTGTGCTTATGCCACTCGTCGTCAATTAGCTGAATAAACTTAGGATTTAAACTTTCTTTTTTCCTGCCATTTGGCTTTGGCTCTAAGCCATCATAACCGTACCTTTTGTATCTTTGAATTAAGTAGTATATTGTCCTTCTTGGAACTCCTCTGTTTCTTGCTATTTCGCTCACTGGAGTTATTCCCAGCTTCCATTGATTTATTATGTATCGTCTTAACTTTGGTGTCCAATTGACATACATTGCCATCACCTTTTTTGGTTTGGACACCAAACATTTGCACTTGTTTTATAACTGTGCAATAATTATGGTTTAGCATATCTCTAAATAAAACCGAAAGCTTTATATATGAGTAATTACTATCTTTTAGCTATTAATATACATTTTTGTATACCAATATAGAAAATAACGTAATAAACGTTGGGAAGTAGATATAGCGACTAATCGTCGCTGACTTTCTCAATATGAGAAAGTATAGTTATCTATTCACCCATAATATCAAATGGCAACTGAACTCATCAGCTTAGGAATACTTTTCTTGTGCGCTATAATAGGGGGCATTATAGCGGCTAAGTTCAAGCAGCCAGCTGTTTTTGGATTGCTGCTTATTGGAGCAGTGATAGGCCCAAGCTCATTAAATCTTGTTCAGGATATGAACATGATAAAAATGATGGCTGATTTCGGCGCAATCCTTATCCTTTTTATCATAGGGCTTGAGTTTGATGTTTCAAAGCTTATGAAATTAGGCGCAAGATCCATCTTAATAGGCATTTTAAAATTTGCAATCGTGTTATTTTTTGGCTATGAAACAACTTTGCTTTTGGGATTCAGCTCAAAGATTGCATTGTTTGTTGGCGTGATATTGTCGTTTAGCAGCACGGTTGTTGTTATTAAGGTTCTTCAGCAGAAAGATATGTTCAGCAGAAGAGAGGTTCCTCTGTTAGTGGCTATCCTTATAATAGAAGATATCATTGCTGTTTTTATATTGACATTTTTTTCCGGAATAAAAGATTCAAGCATTGGCTTGATATCTACATTTGAGCACATTATTTTTTCAATTGCCATACTGATATCTGCATATATCATCATGATGAAGATTTTGAAATATGGCGTAAACATAATATTAAAAAACAACAGCGACGAGTCTGTATTGACATTTCTTTCGTTGGGCATAGGCGCATTATTCAGCTACTTTGCATTTTACCTTGGGTTAACTCCATCAGCAGGCGCGTTTTTGGCAGGCAGCCTGATTGCATCATTGCCAAATGCCAAGGAATATGGAAGGGCAATACACCCTTATGCCTTGATTTTCACATCCATATTCTTTATATCAATGGGCACATTGGTTAATTTTAAGTCTGTTGAATCAAATCTTGCATTAATCGGGACTTTGATATTTACCATATTTATTTCAAGATTTATTGCCATAGGCTTTTTAACATTTTTGCTGGCTAATTTCAAGAATGAGCAGCCATTCTTTTCAAGCATTGCAATGATGTCGGTTGGAGAGTTTTCATTGCTTGTAGCAAAGGAAAGCGAGAAATTTGGAATAGGCATAGACTTAGTTACAATAACAGCTGCAATAATCTTCATCAGCGCAATACTAATGTCAATTGGCATAAATTACAGCGAAAGCCTTCACAATGCGCTTAATTCTAAAGTGCCAATAAAAACAAAGCTAAAGCTTGAAAGAATCTCTAACTATATGAGAAAATTCTTCGACCAGCTTGAAATAGAAAATTTCTTCACAAAAAAGCTCAGGTCAGAGTCAAAGCTCACTTTAATGCTCATGATAATGGCATTATTCACATTTTTCATTTTAAGAAGAGTATCATCAATGATTGAAGCTAAATATCATGCTATTGTCTTGTATGCATTTTATGCAATAAGCGCAGCGCTAATGTTATATTTGCTGAATCTTGTATATAAGAGGCTTAAGGCGCTTCACCACACATTATCAGTTATTTTAACCAACGTAGATAACTCAAAAAACCTGAAAAAATGCACAAGAATATTGAACAATTTGCTGTTTGCCTTATTGCTGTTCTTTTCAGCCATGCTGTTTCCTTTTGCAATGTTCGCATTAAATTTAAACACATGGGCAAATGTATTGCCTTTTATATTGGTAATAGCATCATTCTACTACATAAAAAATCTGGTAATACTTATTGAGGGAACGCATAGCAATTCAATATATAGCGCAAGCGTCGCTGCTGCAAAATTTTAATCATCATAAACCAGCGGAAAAACAGTGAGATGCGAGTGAGCTTCATTCTAAGCGAACTCGCTCACATTCGTCTGTTTTTCCTGGGCTTTGGAATCATAAATTGATTCCAAAACTATTTAAATAAACCTTGTTTCTCACTTTTAATTCTCTCGAGGCTTTATGCCTCGCAAAGCGTCAACCGATTTTGCGGTTGGGAGGTTTAATATGGCTAGCTTTAAACTGTGCATTTCAGACCCATCTGGAAAAACATTCCAAAGGGAAGTCAAGGATAATCTTGCAAGGCCTTTTATAGGCTTGAACATAGGAGAAACAATAAAAGGGGACAGCATTGAAATAAATGGCTATGAGTTCCAAATCACAGGCGGCTCGGATTATTGCGGGTTTCCCATGAGAAAGGGAATTCTCGGCTTAAGAAAAAAGATAACAATCTACGGCGGAGTTGGCTTTAGGGGAGATGCAAAAGGCATTAAAAGAAGAAAAACAGTCTGCGGGCACAAGATACACGAACGAATATCGCAGATTAACCTGAAAGTAACAAAGCAGGGCTCTAAAAAGCTTGCTGAAATCTTTGGCGTTCCAGAAGAAGTAAAAAAGGAAGAGAAAGCTGAACTAAAAGAAGACAAAAAGCCAGAAGTCAAGGAGCATAAAGCTAAGGAAAAAGAAGAAGCAAAAAAAGATGAAAAAGAAGTAAAAGAGCCAAAAAAAGAAGAGCCCAAGGAGCAAAAAGCTGAGCATAAGAAAGAAGAAAAAGCTGCAAAGGAGCATAAAGAAGTAAAAGAGCATAAAGCTGAAGAGAAATCCATCAGAAGCGAAGCTTCTGGGGAACTTGAAAATCAAAAATTTTCAAGTAAGCACGAAGCAAAAGAACACAAGGAAGAAAAGAAAGAATAAGCTTTTGGTTATTTTATTTTTTAAAAAATAATTTGATTATTGCGTTGAGAAAGACAAAAATACATAACAATTACATAAAATTTTTCATTCAATAAATTAATCACTAAATTAAATATTGAATTAAAACTAAAACATGGCTAGAAAGAAGAAAGATGAGCAGCAACAAGAATTGCCGGAGCAGCCTGTCCTTAATATTGGGATGGTTGGCCATGTTGACCATGGGAAAACAACATTGCTTGAGCGCTTAAGCGGCAAGTGGACAGATACTCATTCTGAAGAATTGAAGCGGGGCATTACAATAAGATTGGGGTATGCGGATGCCACCTTTAGAAAATGCGAGAAATGTAAAGATGCCAAGGCTTATACAACAAAAGAGGAATGCCCAATATGCAAATCCAAAACAAAGCCTTTGAGAAAGGTAAGCTTTGTTGATGCCCCGGGGCATGAGTCATTAATGGCCACAATGCTTAGTGGCGCAACAATCATGGATGGGGCCTTGCTTTTAGTTGCAGCCAATGAAGAATGCCCCCAGCCCCAGACAAGAGAGCATTTAATGGCTCTTCAAATTATAGGCGTAAAGCATGTCATTGTTGTCCAAAATAAAATAGATTTGGCAAGTGAGGAGCAGTCAATTAAAAATTACGAGCAGATAAAGCAATTTCTTAAAGGGACTGCTTTTGAAAACTCTCCTATAATTCCTATTTCTGCCCAGCATAGGGTTGGACTGGATTTTCTTATGCAGGCAATTGACGGGCATATTCCAACACCTGTCAGAGATCCTAATAAGGAGCCCATAATGCTTGTTGCAAGAAGCTTTGACATAAACAAGCCGGGCATAACATTTGATAAATTAGTAGGAGGGGTATTAGGAGGAAGCTTAAAGCAAGGCATGTTAAAGGTTGCTGATACAATTGAAATAAGGCCTGGAAGAAGTGTAACCGAGAAAAATCAAGTGCTATGGAAGCCAATAACAACAAAAATAACAAGCTTGAATTCAGGCGGCTCAGGTCTTGAATCTGTTGCTCCAGGAGGCTCAATTGGCATTTTAACTTCTTTAGACCCCTCAATTGTCAAATCAGACCAGCTTACCGGCTCATTGGTTGGATTGCCTGGAAAACTGCCAAAAGTTTGGAATGAATTAATTTTAGATGTCCATTTATTGCAGCGTGTTGTTGGCACAAAAGAAGAGCTTAATGTCGAGCCAATTAAGATGAGCGAAGCCCTAATGCTTAATGTTAACTCTGCAGCAACCGTTGGAATTGCTGTTGAATTAAAGAAAAACAAAATAAAATGCAAGTTAAAGCTGCCAGTTTGCGCAGATACCAATTCAAGGGTTACAATTTCCAGAAGGATTGGCAATAGGTTCAGGTTGATTGGTTATGGAGAGATAGTGGAGAAATAATAAAATTATTTTAAAGTACTACCTTAAATTAAAATATTTAATCCCTCTATTCTTTCAAAATGCTTTACATTCTTAGTTTTAATTGAATAATCATTAATTAAGGCAATTGCGCCTATAAATATATCTCTAAATTCTATGGGTTTGCCTTCTTTTTCTAATTTAGCAAATATTTCACCGGCTTTTTTGACAGAGTCATTAGAAAAATTTAATATATTTATCCTGCTTAATAGAAGCGAGATGGCTTTAAGGTTATTTTGTTTTTCACTTGACTTATACGCTCCATAATACAATTCAAAAAGATTGATGTATGTTGTAGCTAAATCCTTATCTATCTCATTTTTCTTTATAAACTCTACTTCCTCCTTATTATTTCTCAAAAAATTAACTAGAAAATCCGTATCTAGGCAGATCCTATTTTCCATTTCTTCCACCCTTCCCTTAAGCCAGCCATAAATTCCTCTGATTCTCTAGCACTCATCTTCCATGTTCCAGCTAAATCGCTGATTTTCCTTTTTTTATATAAGAAACTTATAGCCTCATTTATTGAAACTGGCTTATGCAATTTTTCCCTTAGTCTGCCAGATAATGCACACAGCCTTCTGTAGTTTTCTTCGCTTATTTTAATTGATATAGGCATTTTACCACAAATACTACTAAGTAGTATAAGTAGTATATAAATGTTGCTATTGTGATAAATATCTAAATTTTATTTTTGACCACTCTAAAGTAGCAAAAATAGAAACCTTTAAATACTAGTAAATTTCCAGTTATTCTATGAGGGGGTTGGTTATATTTTCAATAATACTTGTAGTTATGGCTTCTTTAAGTTTTGTAGCTTTAAGCATGAATAGTGGAAAAGAAGAAACTAAATATGAATCAAAAATAATGGAATTTAGCACTTTCACTTCTGCTGTTTGCGAAGACAAGGATTTTTCTGTTCATTGCAAAGATGAGGTTTTTGTTAACTGCAATGGAGAAATATCAAAAGCATTGGATGTTGCGGAATGCAACGGCCTGAAGCTTGACATACCAAAAGCAACAGGGTTTGCTGTTTTTGGAAAAGATTGGAAGGATCCTAGAGTTTAACTATTTCCCTTCAAATTGAACCAAAGAAAATAACTTATGCCCTTTACCCTCTATTTTTTCTCTTCCATTTAAATCAGGAAGTTCTATTATGACCGCACATTCAACTACTCCTCCACCAAGCTTTTCTATTAGATTGATTGAAGCAATTAGTGTGCCTGCTGTTGCAATCAAATCATCAACAAGAAGAACTTTAGAGCCTTCCTGAATAGCATCAATATGCACTTCAACTGTTGCCCTTCCATACTCAAGCTCGTAGCTTTCCTTTTCTGTCTTATGCGGCAGTTTGCCTTCTTTTCTTATTGGGATAAAGCCCTTGTGCAATCTGTGTGCAATTGCTCCTCCAAGAATAAAGCCTCTGCTTTCAATTCCAGCAACCAAATCAATAGGCACATTTTTGTATCTTTCATAGAAAGTGTCTATCACATAACTGAATGCCTTTGCATCTTTTAATAGTGTTGTAACGTCACGGAACATAACCTCCTGCTTGGGCCAATGAGGGATTGTCCTTATTACTTTTTTTAAATCCATAAGTTTGAAGAATTCTAGGTTGTATTTATAGTTTTTCAGTATCGCACTTTTAATTTATACCTTAGGGGTGGGTGGAGGGCAAATCCTACACTTCAAGTGCAACTATTCGTTCCCTCCCAAAAGAATTTTAAACAGTATAATAATACTTAATCTAATGTTCATAAACAACAAAAACTACAGGACAGTCTGGATGCAGGACAATTATGTTTATTTGATAAACCAGCAGCTTTTGCCGCATAAATTTGAGATATACCAATCAAAAAATCACATTGATACCGCTAACGCAATAAAAACAATGATTGTCAGGGGAGCGCCTGCAATAGGCGCAGCAGGGGCTTTTGGGATTGCGCAAGCTGCATTGAAATTCAATGGAGATAATATTGAAAACTTTAAAAATCACGTTGAGAAAGCGGCAAATATTTTAAAATCAACAAGACCAACTGCAAATGACTTGTTCTATGCGATTGATTTTGTTAAAAATAAAATAATGAATAATCTTAATTTTGAGGACGCAAAAAAAGATTCTGTTAAATATGCAAATGAATATGCTGACTGGAATGCAGAGCTTTGCAGAAAAATTGGCGAGCACGGCAATAAACTAATCAAAAACAATCAAAACATATTGACTCATTGCAATGCAGGCGCTCTTGCCTGCGTTGATTTTGGAACTGCATTATCACCAATTAGAATTGCCCATTACAATAAAAAGAATATTTTTGTTTATGTTGATGAAACAAGGCCAAGAAATCAAGGCGCATCTTTGACAGCATGGGAGCTTGCGCAAGAAAGAATAAGTCATGCAATAATTGCAGACAATGCAGCGGGATTTTTTATGAAAAAGAAAGAAGTGGATATGATTATTGTTGGGGCTGACAGGATTGCGATGAATGGCGATGTCGCAAATAAAATAGGCACTTATGAAAAAGCTGTTTTGGCAAAAGAAAACAATATTCCTTTTTATGTTGCAGCTCCTCTCTCAACCTTTGATATTAATTCAAAAACAGGAGAAGACATCCCAATAGAAGAAAGAAGCGAAGATGAATTGTTGTACATTCATGGCATTGACGAAAATAAAATAATAAGAAAAATAAGGATTGCCCCAGAAGAAAGCCATGCAAAAAACCCAGCTTTTGATGTCACGTCAGCAAGATATATAACAGGGATTATTAATTTAATAAGCTTTATAAACACGAATATATTCTAAGGATACGATTAAAATGGATTGGGGGATGAAGAACAGGCTTGCTAGGATTTTCAATCCTAAAAGCGGCAAAACTGTAATGCTTGCAGTTGACCATGGCTATTTTCAAGGCCCTACAACTGGATTGAAAAAGCCTCGCGAAACAATAATGCCATTGCTTCCTTACTGTGATTCTTTGTTTGTTACAAGAGGAATTTTAAGGAATTGCATAAGCCCAAGCGCAAATACTCCAGTTTTCTTGAGAGTCTCAGGAGGTCCAAGTGTTCTTGGAGAATTGTCAAATGAAGATTTAACAACATCCATGAAGGAGGCATTAAGGCTGAATGCGGTTGGCGTTGGGCTTTCAATCTTTGTCGGCGAAAAAAATGAAGACAGAACAATTTCAAATCTCGGCAGGCTTGTCAATGAAGCAGAAGAATATGGCATGCCTGTGCTTGCAATCACAGCTGTCGGCAAGGAAATGGCAAGAGATGCAAGATACCTTGGATTAGCCAGTAGGATTGCTGCTGAAATTGGCGCGCATATGGTCAAGACATATTATTGCGAAGAGGATTTTGAAAAAGTTATCGAGGGGTGCCCTGTTCCGATTGTGATTGCAGGAGGCAAAAAGATCCCTGAAAAAGATGCTCTGCAGATGGCTTTCAATGCAATAAGCAAAGGAGCTGCTGGAGTTGATATGGGCAGAAATATATTTCAGTCAGAAAATCCTGTTGCGATGATACAGGCAATAAGGGCAGTTGTGCATGAAAACTACAATGTTGATGAAGCATTTGAATTTAATAAATTAAAAGAAAAGAAAATGGTTTCTAGTGTTGTGGAGTAAATTTAAAGACTTCTAATTGGAACAAATTCATTAACTTTGCCATCTGCTAAAGCTACATATCCTTGGTTAGATATCTCATCAGCTCTTATCACTAATCTGGTTGGGGAGTAATGTGGGCCAAACATAATATCTTCCTTTCCGGACATGATTACTCTTTCGTGAAGTTCTAGGCAGAGATTACCGAGTGCACTTCCGTTATTAAATTTACCATTCATAGCAACTCTTCCCTCTCTCAAAAACTGAGCAAGGTGAGGAGCAAATGGAGTATCACATCTTTGACCAATATCCAAAACTGCGGAAAGCCCAATTATATAGTCAAATAAAGATATACCTCCGCTTGAATTTGTTATTACAAGATGGGGTGCAGCTAAACAATAATTTGGATGATTTACATCAAACTCAACTAATTTTTCAAGTTCATGTCCTGAGGGTTTATTTTGTGGTAAGTATAAAATACCATGTACTATCATTTCATTTGTACCTATTACCTCTTTTGCATCAAAAATATTTTCACCAGTTTGTGAAATAATAGCCCTACCTTTCTTAAATATAGGGGTAGTTTGGACAACATAAGTTCCATCATTTTTTCCTACAAATTCTATTTCCCATCCTTTGCCACTTATTTTTGGAAGGTGTTGTGCTAATTTTCTCAATCTGTAAGCAAGATCCGCTTCAAATTCATTATGGGAATCATCAATTTTTCCATATTCATTAACCCAGAATTTCACGCGGGGGGGTTTTTGCATGGATTCAAGTGGTGCGCTTGCTTGGTTGAAAAGTAATAAGGCTTTATCGCTAACGTCACTGAACACTCCCGTATATGCTGGTGCAAAATGGCGTTCATCGTCTGAAATTGACTCTTGGACAAGCAAACACATACCTCTTTCAGGCAGTCCTAACCTTTGCCTTCTCATTTTGGCAGAGGATCTGTCATAATTTTTTAAAACTCTTTGAATGATTACTCTTGAATAATCGACATCCGTATGCCTCAAACTGTCTGAAACATACATGCCTGGAAAGCGAAATTTTAAATCTTCGTCAGGAGCGTTTGACCTAATAACCATTTATTGCCGAAGGCGGATTTAAAATTTTGTAAGTTGTCACAACACACCTAAATTGACTTTACCCTACTACTACAAAATAACAATTAAATAATAAATTTAACTACGAAAACCTTTTTATAAGCAATTAAAATTCTTTTTATTATGCGCGTTGCAGTCTATTACAACAACAAAGACGTAAGAATAGAGGAAAGAGAAATTCCAACTATTAATGAGGATGAAATTTTAGTAAAAGTCATTGCAAGCGGCATCTGCGGCACAGATGTAATGGAATGGTACAGGATAAAAAAAGCTCCTTTAGTTCTTGGGCATGAAATAAGCGGCATAATTGAAAAAGCTGGAAAAAATGTTAAAAATTTTAAAGCTGGCGACAGGGTTTTTGTTTCGCATCATGTGCCTTGCATGAAATGCCATTATTGCTTGAATAATCATCATACGGCTTGCGAGACTCTGCATAAAACAAATTTTGACCCAGGCGGATTTTCAGAATACATAAGAATACCAAAAATAAATGTTGAATTTGGAACATTTAAATTGCATGAAAATATCTCTTTTGATGAAGGAACTTTTATTGAGCCATTGGGAACAGTTATAAGAGCCCAAAGACTGGCAAATCTGAAAGAAAATCAGACTTTGCTAGTTATAGGAAGCGGCATTTCCGGGCTGATGCACATAAATCTAGCAAAATCAAAAAATGTCAGAAAAATTGTTGCTGTGGACATTAATGAGTATAGATTAGATGCAGCAAAAAAACTTGGCGCAGATGATTCTATCAGTGCAAGCGATGATGTAATATCAAAATTAAAAAATTTAAATGATGGCAGACTGGCGGATTTGGTGATTGTATGCACAGGAGCGTTATCAGCAGCAAAGCAAGCCTTAAATTGCGTTGACAAAGGCGGCACAATTCTTTTTTTTGCAGTGCCTAAGCCAGACGAAAGTTTTGAAATCCCAATCAATGATTTCTGGAGAAATGAAATAAAAATAATGACTTCCTATGGTGCTGCTCCAGATGATTTAATTGAATCGATTGAACTTATTAAAAATAAAAAAATTAATTTGAATGCGATGATAACCCACAGGCTAAAATTTGATGAAATTCAAAAAGGATTTAATTTGGTTGCAGAAGCAAAAGAGTCTTTGAAGGTGATTGTTGAGCCGAATAAATGAAATTAATTTCCGCCAATAACGGCGGTTTTAATGTCTTCTTTGCATTTACAGTCTAGATAATTGATTTTAGGTATGACCCAACTCAAGAGTTTTTTAACGTTATCGGCGTTCTGTTTCATAACTTTCAAAACTTCTTCTATAGTAACTTCTTGTCTATTCTCTAAAAAGCAGTCATAATCAGTGCTCATAGCAACAATCGCATAGCAAATTCCTGCTTCTCTTGCAAGCACTACTTCAGGTACGGTTGACATATTTATCACATCAGCATCCCATTGCCTGAACATATGGCTCTCTGCTCTTGTTGAAAATCTAGGGCCTTCAATTGTAATCACGGTTCCTTTTTTGTGATGCTCAAGATTTATTTCAGAAGCTGTTTCTGACAATAAATTCCTTAATCTCTTGCAAAATGGCTCTGCCATTGGAATATGGCACACTTTATCGCTTTCGTAAAAAGTTGAAGCTCTCTTTGTCGTCCTGTCAATGAACTGGTCGCAAAAAATTAAATGCCCTGGCTTTATTTCTTCCCTTAAAGAGCCGCATGCAGTTGTTGCAATTATATGGGTGCAGCCTTGCTCCTTCAAAGCCCATATATTTGCCTTGTAATTGACATTGCTTGGTATTATCGTATGCCTTTTGCCGTGCCTTGCCAAAATAACAACATCAATGTCATTTATTTTGCCAATCGTCAAGCCGCTTGAAGGATTTCCAAACTTTGTTGTGGCATACAATTCCTGAGCACCCTTCAATATCCTAGGGTCATCAAGCCCAGAGCCGCCAATGATTCCGATTTTTATTATTTTAACCACCTTTTTGTTTCAATATATAGGCGAGCAATGTAGCGAGCCTAAAATTTGTGCCGAAGGCACGGATTGAATATTCTCATTAATAATTTTTAGCTATTTTTTTGTCAATGTTAACTTGATTAGTCTTTTGTACCTATATCTTTCTTTCCCAACGCATTAATTAAAATCTATTTTTTAAAAATATTAAAAAACTACCTTTCCAATGCCTTCACTTTTAAAGGCGACTTTATTGCCTTATCGCTTATAATCGCAGAGTTGCCGCTTGAGTCCTCGATAATCAGCTTTTGCTTTTCCTGCCCCCAAGTAATCCTTGTTATCTTCTTTAAAAGATTCTTGGCTTTTTTCTTGTCTTCTTCGTCTTCTTCCATTTCCTTTGCCGCTTCAACTTGATATTTTACCCTGCTTAAAATTCCTTCAATGTTTGTCACGTAACCTTGGGATGCAGGGCCTGGGGTTATTGTTGCAATATGGGGCAATTTTACTGTTGCTTCGCTTGACTTAACAACCCTTACTTTCATGTCTTCTTCGCTTGAAATCTCGAACTCGTATTTTACAGGCTCTTTTTGCTCTGTCGCTTCAACATCAGCTTTGTGATATTTGCAGTTGTTGCATGTCATGGAAAAAAGATAAACTTTGCCGAAATAAGGCACTTCTGTTTCCCTTTCAGTGAGAATTAAAGTTTTTTGATTGCACAAAGGACAAGGTTGATACTCAAAATCTTCTTCCTTTAGTTTTTCTTCCCCCATAAGCAATCAAGAAAACAAGATATTTTTATAGTTTTCTATACTTTTTGCTTTTTAGAAGCTAAAAGTCTCGAACGAGGGGGTAGTTTGTGGTTTTAAATAAGCTTATACAATTAAGAAAATAAAAAATAAATTCTATTCTTCGTACTCTGCCACTTCTTCCATCTTTTCTGCTTTCTTGTCGCCTTTGGCTGCTTTCTGCCCCCTATATATATAGGCAAAGTTCGGCACAGCTGCAATCCAGTTCTCGCCGAATCCAGCGATATCTCCTTCAATTGCATCACAAGTCTTCTTTAATTTATTGATTGCTCTTTTCAGCTCAACCAAGTCCTTGTCCTTCAAAGGCTTAATATTTATCAAAGCAATTGTGTGCCCTTCTCTTAAAGCATCTAGTATTGGCTTTATATGTTCAAACTCTTCAATCGCAAAAGGCCTTACCATTAGTTTTGACCTGGTATCAGCGCCGCTTTCGCTTCCAAGCTCAACATAGCCCTGCTCAGCCTCTTCAAACATCTCAGAACTAGAGCCACTTCCCAATTTTTCCTTTAGCTTGCTCAAAAATCCCATTAAAATCACCTTTTATTTAACTAAATTTTTAAATCAAATTTTTATTGCACAAGCTGATATATAAATCTTTCTATTCTGTGCAGTAGTAAATGGGAAATTAATAATAAAAATCTAAAAAATAATTAAACTCTTATTCCAAGTTCATATTTCCTGTTTATATCCCCTAAAGTTTCTTTTAGGTATTGCTCATAAGCTGTACCTTTAAACCATCTCGGTTTGTAATCTTCAGGTCTTATCAATTTTGCGTGTATAGCATTACCTATCACTCCTGCTAAATTTTGCAGAATGTCTTCTCTAAGTTTAAAATCTGCCTGAGGATTTGATAGGATGCTTTCTATACCTGAGACAAGTTCCCTTACGCCAGAGTCTTTAAAGGTTAAATGTGCAAAATAACTTCCTCTTCCTGAAGCCCTACCTGCGCTCATTTTTAATGCCATTTTTAACACCCCGCAAAATCTGTTTTTACTTTATAATAACACTCTTTATTTATATCTTTTGTTTTTGATTCAAAAATTTAACCAAAACATTTTTATAATACCCGAAATTCCAAAATACGTTAAAAATGGTCAAGAGAATAGGCGGCATAAGGAGAAAAACAAGGTATAAGCTAAGGAAAGAGAAACGGAATAAAGGCAAGATAAGCATTACAAGGTATTTTCAATCATTCAACATTGGTGATAGAGTTTATCTAAGTGCAGAACCAGCTGTGCAAAAGGGCATGTATCACCCTCGTTTTATGGGCAGGGCAGGAACTATAAATGGCAAGAGAGGCAGATGCTACGGGGTTTTGATAAATGACATGGGCAAGGAAAAAACCTTGGTTGTGCATCCAGTTCACTTGAAGAAATCCTAAAATGGCAGACACTCAAATTATTTCGGAAAATCCAATAAGCATCTATCAGCTAAAGAAAGAGCTCGAAAGAATAAGGAAAAGGGACAACGAGCTTAATTTCAGGGCCAATAAGACAGAAGAATACTTGAACCAGATTGCAACACTCAAAAACACTGATGAGCTTTTCGATAAATTAATGAAGCTCAACATACCAAGGTTAAAGGAGCAGCACATACAAAAAATAATTGATATTACCCCAACTACTATAAATGACCTTAAAGTTATTGTTCAGAGCTACACAATCACGCTAAACAACGAATCAATGAAAAAAATCGTTGATGCAGTTAACGAATTCTTGGAAAATAAATAATTGTTAGTTATACGTAATCTTTATAAAGACAAAATCTTATGCAATAAAAATGAAGGGGGTTATAAGCCAGAAACATCTCAGCTTAAATGAAAGACTGGCCAAAGAATCAAACAAGCTGGCAAGAATTTTTAATAATCAGCACTATTCAAAAATTAAGAATATTGATGCTATACTGTTTAAAAATAACATATCAGTTGAGAAAAAGAAAAATATATTGATTAAAGAATTGCACGATTTTATTGTAAAAACATTTTCAATAGACAAAAGGAAGTTCGGCAAAAATGGCTTTGATTCACTTAAAAAAAGGCTGCACAGCATAAGAAAAATCATAATTAAGCTGAGAAGCATAAATTACTATCTTGAAACAACATTTTTGCAGGGATTAAAGATTCCAAAAATAAAAATAACCAGTGAAAGCTTAAGGTTAAAGCAGCAAAACAGCCTTGCGCGGGATGAACTGGAAGCACTTGAATACACCACCTATAAGCTTATAAAAGAAGTAGTAATGCTTGATAAAAGATTATTAAGCGAGTATGCCCATAAGGAAAGGAAAGCGTTGGGAAAAGAAAAGATTGAGATTAATGACCTTGGTTTAATATTAAGAAAAGAGTCAGAGCTTTTGGAGCATCTGGAAGCCAAGCTTCCACCGCCAAAAGCAGCAACCATTGACTTGATAAAAGAGCCGATATTTACCCATTGGGTTGCAAGGATATTTGCGCTTTTGTCATACTTAGGGCACATCTATGCCAAAGAAGCGATAGTTTTTAGCAAAATCAAAAAAAATAAGTTAGCAAGGATAAAAATAAGCAGAAAAATATCCTATCTTATGAAAGAGAAATCAAAGCTGCTTAAGATAATGGAAGAAAAGGATATGTCAATGAAAACGTTTAATATGGAAAACAAACTCAGAAATGAACTGCACAATCTTACAACTACAACAAGCTTATGAAAAGCCTATAAAAATGGAAACTGCAGAAAAACCAGAGAGGTCAAAGGAGGAAACAGCAATTGTGCTGGATTTCCTGCCAAATGGCTACCATTATGACGACAGGCCAATGTACATGAAGACTCCAATAGCGCAGGCTATAGGAAAAGAGCATTTTGTGCTTTTGGAGCTGGTGCCAAAAAAAGGCATACATCTGCAGCCTTTTGAAGATGTGTACATTGGGGATGGAAAGAGGGACAAGATACACCACATTGTCGGTAAAATAGCATTAGGCAAATTAACAGCAACTGCAAAATCAGAGCTGGAGTTTGTAATAAAGGATATAATCAAGAAAAATGAGAAGAAATTTGTTGAGTTTTTCAATAAGGCGCAGCCATTAAGCACGAGAATGCATCAGCTTGAGTTATTGCCTGGGTTGGGCAAAAAGCACATGTGGCAGATAATAGAGACAAGAGATGAAAAACCATTTGAAAGCTTTTTAGATTTAAAAAATAGGGTAAAATTAATGCCTGACCCTGAAAAAGCTGTAATTAAGAGAATCCTTCAGGAATTAGAAGGCATAGAAAAGCACAAGCTCTTCGTTGATACTTAATAATTCTAAAATGAATTACAGCCCAAAACAAATCAAGTTTGCAAATATAAGCACTTCTGAAACTGAGATTAAAGACCTTCTTAAAGCGTGGATTGCAATTTCAATAGCATTTGCAATTGCTTTAAGCGGCTCAGTTTTCTCCTCTGGTTTTTACACAAAATTTATCATAGCGTCATTGACTGTTGGCATTGGATTCCTTTTCCATGAGATGGGGCACAAAATTGTAGCGCAAAGATACGGCTGCTTTGCAGAGTTTAGGTCGTTTAACAATATGCTGCTTCTTGCCATAGCCATGTCTTTCTTTGGATTTATACTTGCAGCTCCAGGCGCTGTTATGATAACCGGCAGGATTAACAAAACTAAAAATGGGAAGATTTCTGCAGCGGGCCCTGCTGTAAATTTGGCTTTGGCATTGCTTTTTTTGCTCCTTATTTTTGTCCAGCTGCCAGATTCATTTAAACCAATAGCTTATTACGGATTCTTGATAAATTCATGGCTTGCCTTATTCAACATGATACCTTTTTGGCTTTTCGACGGGTACAAGATATTAAAATGGAATAAATTAGTTTATGCCTCTATCGTTGCTCTAGCCTTTGTGTTCATGCTGCTGCAGAACTTTATCCATTCGCCACTAAAATGAAAAAACACTTAAAATGCCCAAATTGCGGCAGAAACCTGACTGAAAATGAGCTGTACTGCCATTTTTGCGAGCTTGAAATAGAAAAATAAAAATAAAAAATGAGCGTTAAAACAAGCTGTCTAAATCCAAAACTGGAAGCAAAACATTCTAAAACTCATGGTAAAGGCATATTTGCGAAGGAATATATCCAAAAAGGAGAAAGATTAGCTATTTTTGGCGGCGATGTTATGCACATTGATGAAATAAGCGCCCTTCCTGTTGAATGCCAAAATTATCCTATGCAGATTGAAGAAAGATTTGTTTTAGGCAGCAGAACGGCAGTAATAGAGGATACTGATCTATTTAATCACAGCTGTAACCCAAATAGCGGATTTAAAGGACAGATATTCCTTGTTGCAATGCGAGATATAAAAAAAGACGAAGAGATAACTTTTGATTATGCAATGGTAGTTTCTAAGTCAATTGGCAGCGATATTGTCTTTGAAATGGAATGCAAATGCGAATCATCAAATTGCAGAAAAAGAATTACGGAAGAAGATTGGAAGATTCCAGAGCTTAGGGAAAAATACAACGGTTACTTTTCTCAATATTTACAAGAAAAAATTTATTAATATTCACTTTAAACAATAAAACACAGTAAAAAATCAATCGTCGACAAATTAAAAATAAAAAAGTTTTAGAAATTTTTCTTTAAAAAATTTCAAAATTTTAATAAAAATTTGCCGTCTTAAAATATAAAAAAAGAAAAGATTTAAATACTACCTTTCTAATTAAATTAAAATTCAAAAGAGGGATTTTCAAACCGTGATTATAAAATGAGCGAATTTGGATTGCACGTTACTATCGATGCATCAGGGTGCAACAAAAGAAAGCTTTCATCTGTAACCTTGGTGTATGATATTCTAAATAAGCTGCCTGATAAGATTGGCATGACAAAGATGACATTGCCGTATGTTGTCAAGTGGCTTGATAAGTTTGCGCATGGGACAGAGGGAGTTTCTGGTTTTGTGATGATTGCAGAAAGCCATATCAGCATACACACGTTCCCTGATCAGGATTATGTATTCATGGATATTTTCTCCTGCAAGGAATTTGATGCAGAAAAAGCTATCAAACACCTTGTGGATGCTTTTGAAGCTGCAAAATATGAGAAGCGAATTATTAAGAGAGGAATTGATTTCCCGCAAAAAATAATTTTAAGCCATTAAGCATGCTTATCTTGCAAATCCTTACCAAAAATTTTATATTAATCTCAATATTGCCCAATAAGGTTAGTTACAAATGGACATCATAAGTGACATCGGGGGCAGTAAGGAGGATATAAGTAAATGTATTGAAAGGTATGGTTCTGTGCGCGAACACAATTTTTGGTTTTTCTATAATCAGCAAAGAGCTTATGCAAAAGCATTCTTTTTTAAATTTGAAAATGATTTTGGTATAATGGCTATGAGATACAATAGCAGATTGTGGGAGATAATCGGCGATGTGCTGGCCCCAAAGGGAAAAAAGTTGGAATTTTTCAAGCAATTTCTGCATTATGCCCTATTCACAAAAGAGGACAAGAAGCTTTTTGTTTGCGTTCCTGAAACATTCTACAACGATATCCTAAGCATAGTTGAAAAATCCGGAAAGTACAAACTTACAAACTCTCCAATAATATACAATACACCCGTATTTAACGTGAAAAATTGGGACAAAAGCCTTAAGGGAGGGGAATTTAAGAAATTGAGAAACGTACAAAACCGGTTTTTTAAGTCGCACAATGTAGGGATTGTGCCTTCAAAAGAATTGGACAAAAAAAAGCTGATTGAAATAGTTCTTCAATGGAGAAAATACAGGCCTAAAACAAGCCAGACTTTTTATTTGCAAATGTATATCAATCTGATAAAAAACCATTTTGAAGGGACAGATATGGCAAGAACAATAGTTGTTAATGGTGAGCCATGCTGCATAACTGCAGGATGGAGCATACCAAACAGCAATAATTATTATTCAGCCATTGGATTATGTAATTATAAGTATGATGGACTAGCAGAAGTAGCCAATATTGACGATTTGAATGAAATAAAAGAGAAAGGATATGGGTATGCAGACTTTGGCGATTCTCACAAATCGCTGCTTCAGTTCAAAAAGAAATTTAAGCCAGAGTATTGCTATCAAACATATTGGTTTTTTATTGTCAAAAAATGAACTACGTTAAAGAACCGGATAATTATGCAGAAATCCCCAACATCCATTCAAACTATATGGATTCTAAAGTGGCAATACTGCCGTTTCCTTATGAGAAAACAACATGCTATGTAAAAGGAACGGAAAAAGGGCCAGATGCTATTATCCGCGCCTCAGCTGAAATGGAGCTTTTTGATGAAGAATGCGGCAATATTTTTGAAATAGGAATTTGCACTCTGAACCCTTTAGAAGTCAATAACAGTCCAGAGTCAATGAATGGCATTATTTATAAAAACATTAAAAATCTGCTGAATGACAATAAATTTGTTGCGACCCTTGGCGGCGAGCATTCAATAACAAGCGGCATTGCCAGAGCTTTTAATGAAAAATACAATGAGTTAAGCGTTCTGCAGATTGATGCTCATGCCGACCTTAGAGAAGATTTTGAAGGAACAAAGCATAGCCATGCATGCGCTATGAAAAGAACAATGGAGATATGCCCAATTGTACAAGTCGGCATAAGAAGCCTCAGTTTTGAGGAAAGTGAGTTTATAAAAGAAAAAAAACTGAAGATTTTTTTGGCAAAGGACATATTTGATAATGATGAATGGTTTGATGACGCGATTTCCAGGCTTTCTAAGAATGTCTACATTACAATTGATTTAGATGGCTTAGATCCATCAGTTATGCCCTCTGTCGGAACCCCAGAGCCAGGTGGTTTAGGTTATTACCAAGTTTTAAGGTTTCTGAAAAAAGTTTGCAATAAAAGAAATGTTGTGGGCTTTGATGTTGTTGAGCTCTGCCCGAATGAAAATGACATAAGCTCGGATTTTACTGCTGCAAAACTTGTTTATAAGCTGATTGGCTATAAGTTTTTTGGAAAAGAATAAATATATATGGTTGGTTGGGTTTTAAATGACAAAAGTTTACGTTGCTAAGACAGAAAATACAGGAAAAGGGCTTTTTGCAAAAACAGATATCAAAAAGAATGAGGCAATATTTTCTGTCCAGGGAAGAATAATAAAAGAGAGCAAGTATTATGCTGGCTCATACTATAAAACGGGTCCAAGGTGGCTTACAATAGGTAAAAATACATGGGTAAGCCCTCTTAGAAGCAATCCATGGTGGTTCATTAACCATTCCTGCAAGCCAAATGCAGGCTTAAGAGGCAAAGTGACTGTTGTTGCAATGAAAAATATAAAAAAGGGCAGCGAAATAACAATAGATTATTCTATTACTGAAGACTACCCTTCTTGGCAGATGAAATGTGAATGCAGCCACAATAATTGCAGAAAAGTCATAAGGAGTGTAAGGTTTTTGCCTGATGGTATTTTTAAAAAATACAAGCCCTTCATTCCAAAATTCCTGCAGGAGTCTTACTTAAGTTCTCGTAATGTTTAAATTTAGAAGATGAAAAGAAAAAAGTTGCATTCAAAAAACAGGAAATTTTCAAAACATACTTCTTTCTCTTCCCATAATTTTGAGCCTCTGGAGGCATTAGATTTGAGCAAAATAAACAATTTTGATGAGCTTACAAAAGCAATGTCATTGACTGCTTTTGGCGGAAGAGAGCTTGGAGAAGCTGTCGATGTTACAGAATCTATGGTAAAAGATAAAGACTGCTTCAAGGTCTTAACCTTGAGCGGCGCTATGACAATGGCCCAGATGGGTTTGCTCATTTGTGACATGATTGACAACAACATGGTAAATGCAATAGTCTCTACAGGCGCCTTAATGTCTCATGGGTTCGTAGAATCTGTCGGGCTAACCCATTTCAAATACCCGGAGCACATAAGCGATGAGGAGCTCAGGGAAATAAAAATCAACAGGGTTTATGATACTTTGGAGCCAGAAGAGAACTTTGACGAGATGACCAATATAGTTAGAGAAGTTCTTAAAAGACTGGACGCAGAAAAACCAACCTGCAGCTATAAAACCTGCTATGAAATGGGCAAATACATAAGCGGGAACATGAAGGGCAGGGGAATTTTCAAATCAGCTTATTTGAAAAAAATTCCAATATTTATTCCTGCTTTTTCCGATTCTGAAATGGGGCTTGATTTTGCACTATTCAACAGGCAAAGAAAAATTGAAAATAAAAAGCAATTATATTTTGACGAGTTTCTTGACCTTGAGCATTATGCTGACTTGATATTCAAGGCAAAAAAGACAGGCATCTTCACAATTGGGGGGGGAGTGCCGCGAAATTGGGCACAGCAAGTCGCGCCATATTTGGATTATATAAGGTATCACATTGTTGATAAGGCTGATCCCTCAAAATATTTTATAACAAGCAAGAGCAGCCCGTATTACAAGCCTTTCCATTATGCTGTAAGGATATGCCCAGAGCCAGTCCACTGGGGAGGATTGTCGGGCTGCACATATTCAGAAAGTGTTTCATGGGGAAAAATTGTTCCTAAATCTCAAGGAGGCAAATACGCAGAAGTGCTATGCGATGCAACAATTGCCTGGCCGATAATAATAAAAGCGGTTATAGAAAGAATGAATAAAAAGTAAAATAAAAGAGAATAATCTTAATAAATCAATTTAGCTTCTGCCTTTAATGGCTTTAACAATCCTGCTTCCAGCCTTAAAGTGTCAGCCATATCAGTTTTTTCCCATGTAAAATCAGGGTCTTCCCTTCCAAAATGCCCATAAGCTGCTGTTTTTCTATAGATTGGCCTTCTTAAGTTCAAGTGCTCAATTATCCATTTTGGAGTTAATTTGAAATGCTTTTTAACCAATTCGACAATCTTTGATTCTGGAATATTGTTGGTGCCAAATGTGTCAACGTTGATTGATGTTGGCTGCACTATTCCTATTGCATATGATAACTGAACTTCACATTTATCAGCCAAGCCAGCTGCAACAATGTTTTTTGCAACATACCTTGCTGCATAAGCGCCGCTCCTGTCAACTTTTGAAGGATCTTTGCCAGAGAAAGCTCCTCCGCCATGCCTTCCAACTCCGCCATAAGTATCAGCAATTATCTTTCTGCCAGTTACCCCTGAATCACCTTCTGGACCGCCAATTACAAATTTTCCAGTAGCATTGATATAGACTTTTGTATTCTCGTCAATCCATTTGCCGCACACCTGCTCTATTACTTTATTCTTTATTTCGTCCCTTAACTCTTCCTCGCTTATCTTTTCCAAATGCTGCTGGGCAATGACGACTGCGCTTAATCTTTTAGGTACATTATCATGATATTCAACACTAACTTGCGATTTTCCATCAGGCCCAAGATCCGGTATGATGCCTTTTTTCCTCACTTCTGCCAGCTTCATAGTAAGCTTGTGCGCCAGCATTATCGGCAATGGCATTAATTCAGGAGTTTCATTGCTTGCAAACCCATACATCATTCCCTGGTCGCCTGCGCCCTGCTCCTTGCCTTCAGATTCATTAACCCCTTGCGCAATATCAACGCTTTGACCATGTATGCTTACCAGAACTCCGGCATCTTCACAATCAATGCCGTATTGCGGATTTGTGTAGCCTATTTCCTTTAAAGTTCTTCTCGCAATTCCCTGTATATCAGCATAGCCTCTTGATGTAACTTCGCCAGCAACAACAACTAACCCTGTTGTGGTTAGGCATTCAACAGCAACCCTGGAATATGGATCCTGGGCAAATAAAGAATCAAGGATTGTATCGCTTATCTGGTCGCATATTTTGTCGGGGTGCCCCTCTGTAACGCTCTCGCTAGTAACATATGTTATATTTGCCATTTTACCACCTCAGCTTTATAGAATAACCCATTATTTGCTTTATTTATGGCTGTTTTTAAAAATCTTTGTGAAAGAAATATTCCAAAAGGAATAATTTTAAATAGTGGTTAGTATTACTTTATTGATACCTTAGACATAGAATTCAATCCGTCGCTTCGCGACAAATTTTGCACTCGGCGAAAATTTTTGTGGAATGCGAGTGAGCATCGTTCTTTGCGAACTCGCTCACAACTCACTCAATAAATTTTCGCCTCGAATAAATTACAATATATAGGTGAGTTGTCGCGCAATGGCAGGAAAAGCGACAACGAGCACAAGAATTTGCGAAGCGGATTGAAAAAGTTAAAAATAAATCAAAATCAACCTAAAAATGACATACGAGCTGGAAGAAATCAAAAAAATAAGAAAAAAGCTTGGAATGACGCAGACCGAGCTTGCCAATCGTGCAGGTGTATCTCAATCGCTCATTGCCAAAATAGAGTCAAGCAGGATTGACCCAACATACACAAAGACAAAAAAGATTTTTGCTGCTTTGAGCGAGCTCGAGAAAAAAGAGGAGATAAAGGCAGAGCAATTAATGAAAAGCAGGATAATAAGCATAGCTTCTGCTGCTTCAATCAAAGAAGCGATAGCCAAAATGAAAAAATTTCAGATTTCTCAGCTGCCTGTTATAGAAAATCATAAATCGATAGGATTGGTTTCAGAATCAACAATACTAGATGCCTTGCTTAAGTCAAAAAGCGCCAAAGTCAAAGAAGTTATGCAAGAATCTCCCCCTATTGTGTCAAAAACAACATCAATACAAGTTATCTCAAATCTTCTGAAGCATTATCCTATGGTCTTGGTTTCGCAAGAAGGCAGACTAATTGGGCTGATCACCAAGAGCGATTTGTTGGCGAAGATGTATAAAAGTTGATTATGTTCTCAAATTCCTCACCTTCCCAAACTCATAAACTTTATCCTCCACAATATATACATCAAAATTATCGAGATTCTTCTTCAAAAAAGGGCTTAAAATCTCATCCCTAAGTATATCAGTACCTTCTATTATACTATTGAAAGACGGCTGTACTATCAAGTTCTTGTCCTTATACTTACCTTTCAGGAAGCACTTGAACCGCTCAACTCTAGCACATTCTTTCAGCGAAACAGCAGGATGCTCATGCCCTATTATAATAGTAGAAATTTCCTTCAACAGTTCTTTGTCGGGAATCTTGTTGCCATGGATCACAATGGTTTTGTTTTTTGATTGTTTTATTGTTTTTTTTGATATTGGGTTTTTTTCGTTAATGTGTTTTTCTGATATTGGTCCAATTATAACATAATCCAAAACCTTAACGTTTCTTTTCTTGGCAATTGGACCCAATATTGTATCATGGTTGCCTTTGATTAAAATTATATCATTGCAATGCTTTGCGAGCAAATCAAGGAATTTAAGTGTGTTTCTCCATTCCTGCTCAGATATTGTGCCAAACTCGTGCTTCAAGTCACCATTAACCACAATTCTTTCAATTTTTTTATCTTTCAATTTTTTGAATATGCTTTCCATTCTTTTAACCATTTCTTCAAATTGCAGCCTGGGAACTAATATACCCTGCTTGTTTAAAGCTTCCTCATAGCCAATGTGGACATCTGCAATAACCAGTGTGAAGTCAAAATATAGCGCTAAATCCACTATTTCCATATCTGGGAGTATCCCCATAGTACTTAGAAATCTACGATACTATAAATAATTTAAGAAAGAAAAATAAAAAAAGAAAAAGGATTTATTCGCCTTTTGCTAGCTCCCAGACATCCTTTAACCCAACAACTACACTTGCCGGAACAACGAATGCTAAGATGCTGTCAAAGATCCCTTTTAAGTAAGGACCTATTAACTCGACATTGCTCCACGAGTTAATCTGAGCGCTGCCTGCAAAGGCAACAACTACTAAGGCAACTGTAACCCATAAAAATTCCTTGGTTTCTTTTCCTGATACATTCAGGAATCCAACCACTAGACCTAGTATAACTAGCAATGACCACAGCCATGCTGTTGCTGTGCCTAGCTTTGGGGCTGCTAAACCAAGCACTACTGCTACAATCACTCCAATTATAAAGGAATAATTTCCAATTTGCTTTTCCATTTAGTTTCACCTCCGAGTGTGAATGAGGTATTTGCTTGCGAGAACACGAGCAAGCTCGCGTTCAGCTTTCCGAAATTTATTTCGATACCTCCTAAGTGCTACACAGCACTTAGAATATATACTCTTTGGAATACCACTATATAAAACTTTCGGAATTTGTCAAATCCGAGAAAATTCTGTGAGTTGCGAGCGAGTGAGCTCACTCACAGAATTTTCTCGGTTTTTGGAAAACGTCTTTTTTCCGCAAATTTTAAATACAAGTTCAATTTCAATGTTTTAATATTGATTCTTATCCAAAAAGAGAAGGAGGTGGAATATCAAAATGGCAGAAGGAAGTAAAATGGGCGAATGGGCATTTCTCATTGGCATTGTAATTGCTATTGTTGTTAGCTTATTTACTGTTAACGATGCAGTAGCAGGCTGGCTAGTATTATTCTTAGTAGTGCTAGGCTTGATAGTAGGCCTTTTGAACGTAAGTGAAAAAGAGACCACACCATTCTTGGTGGCTGCAGCAGCTTTGCTTATAACAGGAACTGCTAGTAGCAGTCTTGCAATAATTCCAGTTATTGGAGGTTATTTGCAGGATATTGTATTGAATATAGCAGTGTTTGTAACACCAGCTGCAATAGTGGTTGCATTGAAAGCCATACAATCGTTGGCTAAGAATTAAATACTAATTCTTTTTTCTTTTATTTTAATATGGAAAGTGCGCTTTACATGAATGATTCTTATTTAAAAGAGTTTGAAGCTATTGTTGAAAGCATCAAAGATGACAAGTTTGTAGTATTAGGTAAAACAGCTTTCTACCCTTCTGGAGGAGGACAGCCTCATGATACAGGAACTTTTGTTTGCAATGGGGAAGATTATCCTGTTGTTTATACTGGCAAATTTTCCGGGCAGATAAGCCATGAAGTCAGCAAACCTGGTTTGAAAATAGGCGATAAAGTTATTGGCAGAATAAACTGGGACAGGCGCTATAAATTCATGAGGATGCACACAGCAGCCCATTTGCTTATTTCCATATTTAACAGAGAGTCAAATGTTCTAATAACAGGCAACCAGATTTCTGAAGACCAGACAAGGATAGACTTCAATATGGAGAATTTTGACAGGGACAAGATAATACAGTATATCCAAACAGCAAACGAGATTATTAGACAAGATCTTCCGGTAAAAACCTATTACTTACCAAGAGAAGAAGCTATGAAAATTCCAGGTGTTGTAAAGCTTGCAGGCGCTTTACCTCCTAATGTTCATGAGCTAAGAATTGTTGAGATTCCTGGCATAGATATTCAAGCAGATGGGGGCACTCATGTAAAGAGCTTAGCAGAGATTGGCACAATAGAGTTTGTCAAGGCAGAAAATAAAGGGAAGGATAATAGAAGGGTTTATTATACTGTTAAGTAAAAGGATTAACTGCATTTATCCAAGGCATTTTGAAATCTTTAGCGTTTTCCGTATAAATATTGAAAATCCCGTTTTCTTTCATTGTTGCTGCTAATAAAGAATCCCAGAAGGACATCTTAAATTCGTCAGCAATGTCTATTGCTGAAAGCACCGTTTCTGCAGAATAACTTATTTTTATGAATCCTATAAAATCAATTATATACGCTACCATAGTCTTAGCTTGTCCAAAATCTAATTTTGCTTTTTTTGTTGATACAAATACAAACTCTGCTAAATTTTGTGCAGAAACTGCAAGATTATCTTTGCCTTGCCAGCATCTGTTGATGAGTTCTTTCGCACTCAAATTTTTAGCACCTTCCTGTTTGTCAAGTGCATAAACCAATATGTTAGTATCTATTAGAAAAAGTTTATTGTCTGTCATAAATTTCATCTCTATTAAATTTCCAACCTTTTAACGTGTATAGCCCTTTATTCATCATCTCCATAGCTCTTTTAGCTATTTCTTTTTGCTTTTCATCATGAATCCAACTTTCCATCGCTTCCTCTACAGCTTTGCCTAGCACACCCTTGCCTTGCCCTAGCCTTTTCCTGACAGTTTCCCTGAATTCTTTATCTACTTCATCTTTTACGCTTATCGTTATTGTTGCCATATTATGTATTTAGATAATGGAAGTATTTAAATGTTTCTAAAATCTAAAGATTTTAGGAACCCCGAAAATTTTTCAAATTTTCGATGGTTTCGAAAATGTAAATAAATAATTAATATAACTTTATAGTAGTAACATATAGAAAGGTTTATATACCACAATTAATCAATTACTACAATATGAGCCCAAATTTAGAAGCAAGAACTGTAGATTCTAGGATTATTTTAATTACTGAGCATAATATTAAAAAGGATTACAGAAAGTACCCTGAATTATATAGCGATACTTCAGAAAGAGTTAGGTCTGCTGTTGAAACAAGAAAATTTGATGAAATTCCTCCAATAGTAGCATTGCAAAATCCTTTTGGCTCAATCGAAAAAGCTGTTGAAGCATATGAACAATTTACTAAATCTGTTCCAAGACAGGGTGGGCAACATTTCAAAGAGGAAGATATAGTTTTGAGAGAACTTTTGGAACAAAATCCTTTGCTTTGCTATAATGGGAACAGAAGATTGGAGGAATTTCAAAGAGCAGGACTCCCAATTAAAGCCTTTGTAATAACATCTCAAGGAGAATACGACCAAATGCCTCAGGAGGAGAGAAGAGTCCCTGAAAGATTAAAAGCTGAAAGACCTACTCAATATCAGATTGACCAAAATTATGTTTTATCATACTTAAGATTATTGGATGATGTAGTTTATATTCATGCTGAAAAAAGACATGAGGATAGAGTTCTTGCTGAATTACCAAAATTTAAAAAAGGAAAGAGTTAATCTCGCCCTTGATTTTTTGTTTGATTGTGCTTCACACTTGATACGCCTTTTTTCTCAACTCTGCGGATTTCCTTGCGAAATCCTTGCCTCGCATCCAGATTTTTCCGCTCTGAAGCTCGAAACTCGCTTCGAGGGAAAAATCGGGCTCGGTTGTATAACACCGATTATATTGAATTATTACTCGGCATTTTTTCCTTTATTTCCTTGATGATAAGTTTCACTTAAACCATTTTGCAGCAGCAATAACGGCAGGCAAACACGG